>NZ_JBCGUH010000054.1:0-541 GCF_039822605.1 Paenibacillus wenxiniae | reverse complement strand
TTCCTGGTGAAAAGTTGCCCCGTCAAGCTAACATAGACGGGGCGTTATAGTGAGTGAGCATACCATCTAACATCAAAGGAAAACCTTTGATTTGCAATATCATTCGCAGCTCAGAATGAACGATTGCTTCTGAAACACCGCGCATTAGATTTGCTGCGCTAAGTCTGCGACAGAACGCGCCATATGGTTCACTTCCGCTTCTGTGGAATGCTCTTGCGCGCCGGCAAGCTCCTGCGCCTGTCCGGTGACAGAATGGATCGCTATCGCCATTTCTGCGATCGATTGGGACAATTGCTCCATTCGACTTGTCATCGCACTCACGACTAAAACACGTAAAACGCTACTATCAATAGCTCGCCCTAGCAATTGATAGTAGCTATTTGATTCATCAAATCTTATGCGTCAACTCTGAAATGGCACGAGCCATATGATTTACTTCATCCATTGATGCGTTCAATTGCTCAGTTAATGCTGCCTGCGATTGCGTCAGTGTCGTCATATTGCTAATTTGGAACAAAATTTTCTCGATCTGGTCTTTCAT
>NZ_JBCGUH010000053.1:0-545 GCF_039822605.1 Paenibacillus wenxiniae | reverse complement strand
GCGAGATACTGCTCTTTCGAGATCAGCCAACCGCTGGTGAGTGCGTAGATCGATGTGGCGGTTTGGGTAAGGTCTGCCATCGGTACATGACGCAGCCGCTCCTTCAGCGTCACCTGTCGTCGCTGCACATCCGCCGCTGAACCGATACGAATAAATGATTCGGTATCCGAATGGTAATACAGATCGACCGGAATCCGCTTCGGTGCTGTCGCTGCCGATCGATCCTGGTAGTAAAAACGTGGCGTGAGCCGAATCGCATCCCGATCGCCAAACATATTGCCGATCGTTTTTAGATCGAATTTGAAAGGGTAGCCCGTTTTGACGGTTACGTTTTTGAAGCCGGGCTGGGGATGACTGCCACGTAAAATGGGCAACACATACGGACTCGTATTTCCACGCGGCTCACCATCGATGGTGTTCGGTCCGACCCAGTACGAACGTCCCGTTGGGAGCGGACGGCCTATCGCTTGCCGGAATACCGTTTCCCACGCAAAATCGGCGATATCGGTCACATGGAAATCGTATAATCGCCCGATCACCTCCAC
>NZ_JBCGUH010000052.1:0-560 GCF_039822605.1 Paenibacillus wenxiniae | reverse complement strand
GCGGTCGTGACCCCTTTACCATTCTGGTTACCATTTGGATCGGTATACGTCAGCACGTTGCCTACTAAGTCATACGTGTAGCTTTCCTGAATGGGTTGGCTATGATTCGCTGCGCCGTCTTTGTACGCGACCACTTTGATCTTGTGACCATAAGCGTCAAAGTTTTGTTCCAGCAGATTCAAGCGAATGCTCGTATTGTCTGGATTCGAGCGATACGAGCCTACGTTTGCAGCCGCAATCGTATAATTCTGTGTCTGCTGCTGGGTGAGGAGCGGCTTCGTGATGTAGAGATTGCCTTCCGCATCGGTAAATTCAGTTTGCTGATCCCAGGCGTTGTAGGCTGCCGTTTGAGTATTCCCCATTGCATCGACCGCATAGACGGCGCGTCCCAGATCGTCGGGATGGTACTGAGAGCGTGTCCAGCCGTTCGTGTCGTTGTACGTTTCCATCACGCGCAGGAAGCCGAAGCCATCGTAATACGCAGCTTGACGGTTGAGAACCGTGACGGCACCGGTGGCTTTGTTCGTGTATTGGCGGATGCTATCGACACGTAATGTGAG
>NZ_JBCGUH010000051.1:0-615 GCF_039822605.1 Paenibacillus wenxiniae | reverse complement strand
ATGATTGGGGTGAAGTCGTAACAAGGTAGCCGTATCGGAAGGTGCGGCTGGATCACCTCCTTTCTATGGAGAATCGTTTCCTGCAACGGAAACATTCAAATCTAAGTCGTTTAGGTAACTAGACGCGGGTCACAGGTTGACCGACACTCACTTCGTTGTTCAGTTTTGAGAGACTAAGCTCTCGCCGAGATGGCATCATCGTTTGGTGGTAATGGCGGAGGGGTTCCACACGTACCCATCCCGAACACGACCGTTAAGCCCTCCAGCGCCAATGGTACTTGGACCGCAGGGTCCTGGGAGAGTAGGACGCCGCCAAGCGATGCATCTCAACAAATCATATATTGTGGGCCCTTAGCTCAGTTGGTTAGAGCGCACCTCTGATAAGGGTGAGGTCGGTGGTTCGAGTCCACCAGGGCCCACCATTTCTAATTTTATACCTTTTATGGGGCCATAGCTCAGCTGGGAGAGCGCCTGCCTTGCAAGCAGGAGGTCAGCGGTTCGATCCCGCTTGGCTCCACCATATACAAACTATCAATACCAAGTTGATCCTTGAAAACTGGATACCGAAACGAAACATCGCGTTTTAGAAAACTGTTCTTATCTGTTCTCTGTGTA
>NZ_JBCGUH010000050.1:0-643 GCF_039822605.1 Paenibacillus wenxiniae | reverse complement strand
ACTCTTGTTTTCTCTTCCTGAGGGTACTTAGATGTTTCAGTTCCCCTCGTCTGCCTCTACACACCCTATGTATTCAGGTGTGAGTCACTGGAGATGAATCCAGTGAGGTTTCCCCATTCGGACATCCCCGGATCAAAGCTTGCTTACAGCTCCCCGAGGCCTTATCGTTGTTCGCCACGTCCTTCGTCGGCTCCTAGCGCCTAGGCATCCACCGTGTGCTCTTACTAGCTTAACCTAGTTGGTGGTCTTCCCAAAGGAAGAACCTAATCTTACATATTCTTGCTCCGATTCTGTTTACACAGAGAACAGATAAGAACAGTTTTCTAAAACGCGATGTTTCGTTTCGGTATCCAGTTTTCAAGGATCAACTTGGTATTGATAGTTTGTATATGGTGGAGCCAAGCGGGATCGAACCGCTGACCTCCTGCTTGCAAGGCAGGCGCTCTCCCAGCTGAGCTATGGCCCCATACAAATTCCATCAAAACTGAACAAATAGGAGTTTGAATCGACATCTTATAGATGTTTTGAAGCTTACGCTTCATATTTGAATGTCTTCATTGCAGAAGACGATTCTCCATAGAAAGGAGGTGATCCAGCCGCACCTTCCGATACGGCTACCTTGTTACGACTTCACCCCAATCAT
>NZ_JBCGUH010000049.1:0-656 GCF_039822605.1 Paenibacillus wenxiniae | reverse complement strand
GAGGACCAGCTACTCAGCACATTGGGGAAATCCTGTTCATTCTGATAACCGAGCAGATGACGAAGCTCATCAGTCCAGAAAAAAACATTGTTCGGATGAAGCGGATCACCATCTTTAATCGCCATATCCCAAAAAGCGGTTTGCATCGTATTTTGGGTGAGTCTCACACATGCAGCCAGATACTTTTGCTGCTTTTGAACTTTATCCATCGCCTCATTGACATTGTTGACCACACCGGTAATCTTTGGGTCTTCCGTTTGTAGCTGCAAACGTTTGGAAGGTTGCTTTGCCAGTTGTCCAGTAGCATCAAGTAACGGTTGAAGCTCTACCGTATTGCGTTTAGCGGAAAAAATAGACATTGTTTTAGGTTCTCCTTTGAGCGGCTCAGCACCCGAATCGATTGCATCTTCCTCGCTGCCGCTGCTTAAAATGTTTATCTTGAGCCGACAAGTATATTTGCCTTGCGAAAGATCTAATCTGCTTGCTTCGTTAACGTTGAAAGGTACCCTGGCATGTGATGTAGACAACGATACCTATGGAATGAGGGTAGGCTATGTATCGTTATAATGTGATAAAGGATTCCTGGTGAAAAGTTGCCCCGTCAAGCTAACATAGACGGGGCGTTATAGTGAGTGAGCATACCATCTAACATCAAA
>NZ_JBCGUH010000048.1:0-718 GCF_039822605.1 Paenibacillus wenxiniae | reverse complement strand
TTAGTAGTTAGTAGTTAGTAGTTAGTAGTTAGTAGTTAGTAGTTAGTAGTTAGTAGTTAGTAGTTAGTAGTTAGTAGGCTCAATATATTTTCTCGCTAGGTATATACTATATGCTTATAGGGGAAATGATAACTTAGTAGCGCATTGACTATGCTCAAATGAACGGATCTCATTACCTCCGATATACAATAAAACAATGATCATAAAGCATAAATGAACACAAAGTCTCCCCTTCTTCCAGGTGGAGTTTTTTATTTGATTAATTTAGGAATTGACGAGTTATAAACGAGCATGCTATATTAATCAACGGTCATTATTTTATGGCTTATGTGACAGCGATCAACGCTTTGTAATTAATTTTAAAAAAGTGTTGACACTATGAATCTCACATGATATATTATAAAAGTTGTCACGAACGAGTGATGATGAAAGAAAAAGTATCATGAGCTTCCTTCGTGAAGCGCTTTGAAGCGAAAAACACTTCAAAAAAAGTGCTTGACGAAAGAAACACAACATGATATGATATAAGAGTTGCTGCGAGAGACACTGAGCAGTAACGAAAGAGTTTGATCTTTGAAAACTGAACAACGAGTGAGTGAAGAACTTAGTTCTTCAAATATAGAGAACAGCAATGTTCTCGCCAGCAAGAAATGAGCACGTCAAACACTTTATTGGAGAGTTTGATCCTGGCTCAGGACGAACGCTGGCGGCGTGCCTA
>NZ_JBCGUH010000047.1:0-782 GCF_039822605.1 Paenibacillus wenxiniae | reverse complement strand
GTCGTCATTTCCGAGATCGATTGGGACAGATGATTCATCCGCTCGGTCATCGCTTCCACGATCACTTCTTTATTTTTCTCAAATGTAATATCGCGGAGTGTACCTGCCACACGGAGCGGTACGCCTTTTGGATCGCGCTTGGTCGTACCGTTAGAATGGAACCAGCGATATTCCCCATTTTTACGTTGTACGCGGTAGTCGAGATCCAATGGTGTACGTCCGCTATGATCCAGCATATGGTCGGCAAATGCTTTAAATACACGATCTGCGTCTTCTGGATGCAGGCGTTCAATCCAGCTGCTCAGTACGTTCGGGAACTCTTGCTCGGTTTGGAAACCAACCGCCTCACGGAATTGTGACGAATACCAGATTTCATTTTTCGGATTGACGGGATCGCCCACTTCTATCATCATATCCCACGGTGCTTCGACCAGCGCTTTACTGATCAGATCATAACGTACAACCATCTGTTCTAGCTGCTGATCACGAATATAACGCTCATTTATATCTGTTATTGCTCCAGTAACATGCAGTGGTGTCCCCTTCGTATCACGTTCGGTTTCTGCTGTAGCACGGAACCAGCGATACTCCCCTGTTTTCAGCCGTATACGATACTGGCTCTCGAATGGCGTCCGTCCACTGTAATCGGTCAGATGACCCGTAAAGGCAGCAAATACACGCTCTTGATCTTGTGGATGTATTCCAGAGGACCAGCTACTCAGCACATTGGGGAAATCCTGTTCATTCTGATAACCGAGCAGATGACGAAGCTCATCAGTCCA
>NZ_JBCGUH010000046.1:0-782 GCF_039822605.1 Paenibacillus wenxiniae | reverse complement strand
GTCGTCATTTCCGAGATCGATTGGGACAGATGATTCATCCGCTCGGTCATCGCTTCCACGATCACTTCTTTATTTTTTTCAAATGTAATATCGCGGAGTGTACCTGCCACGCGGAGCGGTACGCCTTTTGGATCGCGATTAGTCGTACCATTGGCATGGAACCAGCGATATTCCCCATTTTTACGTTGTAAGCGGTAGTCGATATCAAATGGTGTACGTCCGCTATGATCCAGCATATGGTCGGCAAATGCTTTAACTACACGATCGGCGTCTTCTGGATGCAGGCGTTCACTCCAGCTGCTCAGTACGTTCGGGAACTCTTGCTCGGTTTGGAAACCAGCCGCCTCACGGAACTGTGACGAATACCAGATTTCATTTTTCGGATTGACTGGATCGCCTGCTTCTACCGTCATATCCCACGGTGCTTCGACCAGCGCTTTACTGATCAGATCATAACGTACAACCATCTGTTCTAACTGCTGATCACGAATATAACGTTCATTTATATCTGCTATTGCTCCGGTAACATGCAGTGGCGTCCCTTTCGTATCACGTTCGGTTTCTGCTGTAGCACGGAACCAGCGATACTCCCCTGTTTTCAGTTGTATACGATACTGGCTCTCAAATGGCGTCCGTCCACTGTAATCGGTCAGATGACCCGTAAAGGCAGCAAATACACGCTCCTGATCTTCTGGATGTATTCTGGAGGACCAGCTACTCAGCACATTGGGGAAATCCTGTTCATTCTGATAACCGAGCAGATGACGAAGCTCATCAGTCCA
>NZ_JBCGUH010000045.1:0-806 GCF_039822605.1 Paenibacillus wenxiniae | reverse complement strand
TCATTCCATTGTTAGATGAAGGCGTGCTTTCATCATCATTCATCATGATGTGCTGTTCCGAATGTCGAATCAATGTATCGAGTTTATTCTCAATATATTGGAGTTCTGGATCGACCGGCTCTGGTTGGTAAACGTCCTTTTGAACACTTGGCGCTTCTTCTGTCCACGGCTCGTCTGTTGATTCATCCGGTACTGTTTGGCTGGGCGCTGCGATGCTATGAACGGAAGTATTGGTGGCAGCATATGCTAACATATGAACATAAGGTTCTAAAATAGAGGCAAATAACGAGAGAATCAGTATAAAGCTAATCATATATTTAGAGAACATCGTGCGCATCATAGCTCCTTTATTCGGTTAGTTTAATGATTTAAGACGATATAAGAATCTGAAACTTTCTGCTGATTGTTACGATTGGTGAACACAATTTTGAATTTATGATTGAACTTGCCAGGTACGACTTCGCTTCTATTCTTTTTCTTATTCTTTTTCGTATAGGGCGTTCCACTCGTTTGGATCGTCTGATTCATATTCATTTGGAAACCAGCAATGTGATTGTTATACGAAGGATAAGCTTTGTACACATCTTCTCGACTAACGCCCATCGCTGCATTTCCCATAAATACATCATCCACATACACCTGAATACGTTGAATGCCTACAGGATCTAAATACCATCCTGCAACAACTAAAGGTTCTGTTGGTTCTACAGTTGGACTATCCACTGTAAGTACAATATCCAATCCTTGTACTGCCGGAGTCGGTACAGGCGGCGGAACAAGCGTAGGGTCGGGTGCTGGTTCTGGAG
>NZ_JBCGUH010000044.1:0-920 GCF_039822605.1 Paenibacillus wenxiniae | reverse complement strand
AGCAGAAGCAGAAGCAGAAGCAGAAGCAGAAGCAGAAGCAGAAGCAGAAGCAGAAGCAGAAGCAGAAGCAGAAGCAGCGAGTGGCGAGTTTTCTGCCAAGACTGTTTATTAGGGCATAACATGCCTGGCAATTGTTTTCATCCTGGCAATTTCGCGGTTGACAGCAATTGGAGGGGCAGTATATGATGTTGACTATTCGAGGGCAGCAGACGCTGACCGTTACGTATACACTACACTTCGCGAGAAAAGGAGGTCCGGAAGAGATGAAAACGATCAATCTATATTGGAGTTCATTTATACAGCTACAGCAGAATTTGAGTAATGCCGAACGCAATCCTCGTCCTGAGGAACAGACGCTGTTTGAGCATCATCCTATGCAGATTGAAACGACTGATCACTCCAACCGGATCTTCGCAGCAACATACAGGTACGCTTTCTGAACGATGAGGGATATAGGGATACACAGACATGTGTGCTCTAATTTCGATACAGAGACGAGATCAACTGTATGCTCTGCCATGTTGAAGATACATATAACCGAACAATTTATCCAGACTCCTCGTACAGGTTTCCAGCGGCAGCATTGCTAGAGATAAAACGAGCGAGCACCAAATGGGCAGATTGCAAGGCAAACCGGCCGTGGACTGAAAAGTCTACGGTCTTTTTTGTATACAAGACGAGTCGAATAGTTGCGATTATAGCCGTTTTATAAGGCGATGTAGTTGTGTAAAGTCAGGTTTAACTAGTTTGCAAAAGGGAACAGGGTCGTTTAAAGCATTGCAGAAATTATTCGAAATGCTGAAAAGGCGGACTATGCAAAAAGTTTAAAAGATCTAATAATTTTACAAGCACTACAAGCACTACAAGCACTACAAGCACTACAAGCACTACAAGCACTACAAGCACTACAAGCACTACAA
>NZ_JBCGUH010000043.1:0-988 GCF_039822605.1 Paenibacillus wenxiniae | reverse complement strand
TCCAAACGACAAGTCCCCTGTTACAAGCGAATAATCAAGTGAGCATCGCTTCGACCTCATCGTCGTTATCCAGCAAAATTGATAGTGCTCTGGATGACACCTTAGCTCCACAAAGTTTGAATCAAACGAACAAACAACAATACTCAGACCAAGATCCTGATGCAGAACAAGTGGATCCTTCTTCAGGTAGTTTAAACTGGAAAAAAAATCTGTTGCATTTGTCTGGACGCGATGGAATGGATTTGAATCTAGGATTAATGTATACATCGAATCAATCGTCACCCTATATACGGTACTATAATGCCAAGCCTGCACAGGTAGTAGCTAGTAACTACTTTGTATCTCGCTATAATCTAGGAGTAGGTTGGTCTTTTCAGTTTCCGTCTGTGCAAATTGATCTGGGCAAGGCCGCAGGGATATTTTATCACGACGGACATGGCGGTGTGTATCCAGTCAATGGGTCGAGTAAAGCTCCAAGTGCACCGGATATGTATAGCAGCCTGACGGGTTATCCTCGTAAAGATATGAAGTTTAGTGATGATTTCAAAGGGGACCAATACACGAATGGTCAGGAAGCATCGCGCTACTACACGACCGATGATGCAGGGAACAGAAATTATTTTGGATATAATGGGAATCTTATCGGTCAGTTGGATCGGTATGGAAATGAAATTAAATACTTATATGAAACTAAAATGATTTATGATACACAAACACGACCGATTTTGTCTAAAATTATAGATACTGTAGGCCGAACGATCTCCTTTGATTATGAGGATACCCTGCAAACCGAGCAGAACTTCACAGGTGAGAAGATTACCATCACACTGCACAATCCACAAGGCGAGTCGATTCGGAAGCTCTATTTAACGAAATCGCGATATGAAATGAATTTGGGGTACTTGCTTCAAAAGTATGCTCCGGTTCTACGGAGTGTCACGGATTCGGCTGGCGATGAGACCACGTTTAATTATGATATCCAGTCAAC
>NZ_JBCGUH010000042.1:0-1005 GCF_039822605.1 Paenibacillus wenxiniae | reverse complement strand
ATAGGTTGGAGGTGGAAGTGCAGCAATGCATGGAGCTGACCAATACTAATCGGTCGAGGGCTTATCCTACTTCTAAATACGCGGTGATTCGTTTCGGATTCAGTTTTCAGGTGATTAACATCTGTACTCGGTATCTTTTATAGAGGCATTCGATGTTCTCGACGAAGATTCCACGAAGTGAATGCTTCGAAAACCAACGTTTGGTGATGATGGCGGAGGGGTTCCACACGTACCCATCCCGAACACGACCGTTAAGCCCTCCAGCGCCAATGGTACTTGGACCGCAGGGTCCTGGGAGAGTAGGACGTCGCCAAGCGAACAAGCAAGACCTCACAGCTTTAGTCGATAAAGCTGGCTTCTAGTAAGCTACCGCTCTATGGAGCGGGTACTATTCCCTGATAGCTCAGTTGGTAGAGCACTCGACTGTTAATCGAGTTGTCACAGGTTCGAGTCCTGTTCGGGGAGCCATGCTCTCATAGCTCAGTAGGTAGAGTGCATCCATGGTAAGGATGAGGTCACCGGTTCGATCCCGGTTGAGAGCTTGTTATAACTTTTCACTTTTTAATAAGGCCCGTTGGTCAAGGGGTTAAGACACCTCCCTTTCACGGAGGTAACAGGGGTTCGAATCCCCTACGGGTCATCTCTTTATTCTTCTCCTAAAAGAATAAAGATGTAAAGGTTTGTCAGTGCCTATCTGGCCTGGGAAATACGCTTGAACATTTGTATTGACGGCATTACCTTTACGACTAATACTATGGAGACTTAGCTCAGCTGGGAGAGCATCTGCCTTACAAGCAGAGGGTCGGCGGTTCGATCGCGTCAGTCTCCACCATCGTTTTTCTTAAACGTTGGGGATTAGCCAAGCGGTAAGGCAACGGACTTTGACTCCGTCATGCATAGGTTCAAATCCTATATCCCCAGCCATTAAGAGCCATTAGCTCAGTTGGTAGAGCACCTGACTTTTAATCAGGGTGTCGAAGGTTCGAGTCCTTCATGGCTCACCAT
>NZ_JBCGUH010000041.1:0-1025 GCF_039822605.1 Paenibacillus wenxiniae | reverse complement strand
CCTACTGGACAGTATTTCGCGACGACGTATGATTATGAGAATGATTATTCAGGGTATCCGCAATACTACTACCCAGATGATCTACCTGCGGATTTTATATTCTCCACAACAGTTCACGATCTGAATAAGCAAGTCGTCAATCGATTTAATGGGAAACACCAACAAGTATCGAGTCAAGTCACCGCCAACAATGGGGAACAAAAAAATACAACGTATGTGGCCTATGATCCGATATTCACACAGTTTGCGACTCAAACCAAAATCGAATATCAGGATGCTAATGGGAAAAAGACATACTTTCAAGATGCAGCTTACACCGATTGGGGCAGTATTCAAAGTCAAACTGATGCCTTAACCGAAGACGACTATAACAACGCCGACACTAAAGCTCGTCACACCGTGACGTATGCCTACGATCCAACGTATCACCAAATTACAAGCAAAACCTGGTACCAAAACAGCAGCACCGCCCTGACCGAAAAATACGCCTACACCAGCACTGGACGTCTGCAAAGTGCTATCAATGCTTTAGGTGAAACGACCAGCTACACCTATGATGCATCACCTACCAATGCCAATCAGATCCAGCGCATGACGCAGCAGAAATTAATCCGCAGTGGTGTCACCTCCAGCGTAACGACCACCTACGGAGCTGATTATAGCTACGCCTATCCAACTGAACAAACGAGCACGTTTACGAATGCGGATCAAAGCAAACGTACCGTTCGCCAAACGATGGCCTACGATGCCGGCACCGGTCTGCTCACGAGCCAAACCGACAGCGATGGCAACACGACCACTACATCATACGATGCGCTCGGCCGCCCGATCAAAGTTACACAACCATCCATGACCAATCTGGATGGTACAGTTTACGGCATCGAAGATCAATACGCCTACACGAACCGCGTATACAGTACCGAAGCGGATAGCACCAATGCAGGCGTACTCACATTACGTGTCGATAGCATCCGCCAATACACGAACAAAGCCACCGGTGCCGTCACGGTTCTCAACCGTCAAGC
>NZ_JBCGUH010000040.1:0-1034 GCF_039822605.1 Paenibacillus wenxiniae | reverse complement strand
AAGCTTGTGACGCGATCCAGTTTGTCACTTGTGCTCGTCTGTGTAGCGACTTTGGCATCGTTGATGTACAGCTCGTGGCGATCGGTCAGGATGTTACCGTCCGAACCGAAAATGCTTTTGACTTGCATCGTGCCACTGGCAAGTGTGTTACTGCTAGTTGCCTTCAATGTCGCGCTGGTCTGTTGTCCGCGCTCGTCATAAGTGTAGGTGGCACTTGTTCCATTGCGATCTATCGTTTGCTCCGTAAGACCGCGAGCATTGTAGTTCATTTGCGTGTGATTATTGGTGCTGTCGGCTTTGTCGGTCAGTAAACCTTTTTCATTGTAATTCTTCGTATACAACGTCTCACTCTTACCGCTTGAGTTGCTGATAATAACGCTGGATAATCCACCGCCTCCATCATACGTGTAGCTGCTCGTCTGATCGAGTGCATCCTGTACGCTGGTCAGGCGATTCAGTGCATCATACGTATACGCGGTCGTGACCCCTTTACCATTCTGGTTACCATTTGGATCGGTATACGTCAGCACGTTGCCTACTAAGTCATACGTATAGCTTTCCTGAATCGGTTGGCTATGATTCGCTGCGCCATCTTTGTACGCTACGACTTTGATCTTGTGACCGTACGCATCAAAGTTTTGCTCCAGCAGATTCAGACGGATACTCGTATTTTCTGGATTGGAGCGATACGAGCCTACATTAGTAGCCGCAATCGTATAATTCTGCGTCTGCTGCTGGGTGAGTAGCGGCTTCGTAATATACAGATTGCCTTCCGCATCGGTAAATTCGGTTTGCTGATCCCAGGCGTTGTAGGCTGCCGTTTGAGTATTCCCCATGGCATCGACCGCATAGACGGCGCGTCCCAGATCGTCGGGATGGTACTGGGAGCGTGTCCAGCCGTTGGTGTCATTGTACGTTTCCATGACGCGCAGGAAGCCGAAGCCATCGTAATACGCCGCTTGACGGTTGAGAACCGTGACGGCACCGGTGGCTTTGTTCGTGTATTGGCGGATGCTATCGACACGTAATGTGAG
>NZ_JBCGUH010000039.1:0-1287 GCF_039822605.1 Paenibacillus wenxiniae | reverse complement strand
TGGTCTTACCCCCGTCAAGTAGACACCATTAAAAAGCCACTTCAAGCTACAACCGTTTCTCGGTATTCTACCGGGGAACGGTTGTTTAGTTTTTTTTGAAATCGGTCGTGGTTGTAAAATGCAAGGTATTCGCTCACTTGCTGCTCCACCTCCGCTGGGTTTGCTGGTCGCTGTAAATAGATTTTCTCCGTTTTGAGATGAGAGAAAAACGACTCGATACAGGCATTGTCCAAGCAATTTCCACGTCTGGAGTGACTGCCGCGTACACCGAGCTGCTGTAAGGTACGGTTAAAGGACTTAGACGTATATTGAAATCCTTGATCCGAGTGCAGCATGACCCCTCGCAGATCCATGTGTTGACTCAGCTGGTTTAAGGTGTCCTGAACCAAAGCTAGGTCATTTTGCTTGGACAGACGCCACGCTACAATTTCGTTATTGTACAGATCCTGAATGACTGAGAGATACACAAATCGTTCGCCCGCGCGAATATAGGTAATGTCGGTGACCAGCTTCGTTCGCGGCGTATCCGCTTGAAACTGTCGCTCTAATCGGTTCGGATGCACTACGGAAGCTTGTTTTCCAAAGAATCGACGCTTCTTTCGAATCACCGAGCGAATGCCGAGTTTCTTCATGAAGCGGTAGACCTTTTTGTGATTCACTCGAAGCCCTTCTCTGCGCAAAGCGATCGTCATTCGCACATAACCAAAGTACGGATGTACCCGATGGATGGCCAGTAGATGCGATTCGACTTCATCGTCTCGCTGTCTGCGCTCGTTGGCTGTGACTCGACTGGCTCTCCATTTGTAGTAACCGGAACGGGAAACACGAGCGATCTTCAAGAGCCAAGCCAGACCATACCGTGCTCGAAGTTCCTCTATGATTTGAAATCGTTTCGCTTTACTCGTCACTCCTTGTGTAGATGGGGATACTGCTTTTTTAAATATTCATTCTCTGCTTTCAAATAAGCGATTTCTTCTTCCAGACTAGAAAACGTCGTTTTCTTGCGTCCGCGTTTAGAGGTAGCCGGTTCTAAACTCTGTCCCTGTTTCGCTTTAGCTGACCATACCTGCACTTGAGATTTATTTTGAATATCTAATTGGTGAGCAACTTCACGTATACTCTTGTGCTCTTCATTGACCAGCCGAGCAGCCTCTGTTTTTAATTCCAAGGTGTACCGCCGGAAGGTTTGTCCTTTTTTAGCCATGAAAAAATCCCCTTTGTTGACATGATTAAGTTCATCTTAACAGATGTCTTTTTTCGAATGTCTACTTAAAGGGGATAATACCA
>NZ_JBCGUH010000038.1:0-1544 GCF_039822605.1 Paenibacillus wenxiniae | reverse complement strand
ACCTTGAGTTCCGGCTTTTCCTGTCCCAGTTTCAACATCGTCTTCACAAAGTTATTGCCGTGCAATCCATACACCCACGAAGTACGCACGATAAAGTAGCGGTTGCACAATGTTTGTGTTAGCTGTTCTCCTGCACGCTTCGATTTGCCATAGACGCCCTGCGGATTGGTATTATCGTATTCATAGTAAGGATTTTCACCCTGACCATCAAATACATAATCTGTACTGATATAAATAAGCTTCGCACCTACCGCTTCAGCCGCAACCGCCATATTGCGGCTGCCTGTTGCATTCACCAGGTATGCGCCGTCCACATCACTTTCCGCAGCATCTACCGCTGTATAGGCTGCACAGTGCACGATGACAGTTGGAACAAACTCGCCCACGACCTGCTGGCACTGCTCCAGATTTGTAATATCCAATTGCTGACGATTACAGCCCATGACATCATGGCCTTTACGCTGCAATACAGCAACCATATCCATACCAAGCTGACCAGATGCACCGGTAACAAGTACCTTCATTACTTCTCACCTAGACGGCTACCGTATTGCTGCTGATAATAAGCCTGATATTCACCAGAAGCGATACGAGTCCACCAATCTTTGTTATCCAGATACCATTGAATCGTTGCTTTAATGCCGGATTCGAAATTATGTTTTGGCTTCCAGCGCAGCTCGTTCATCGTTTTCGTTGGATCGATGCCATAACGACGATCGTGACCCGGACGGTCTTCTACGTATTTAATCAACGATTCAGGTTTACCCAGTTGCTCCAAAATCGTTTTCACGATATGGATATTGGTACGTTCGTTGTTGCCACCGATATTGTACACTTCACCATTTTTGCCTTCATGGATGACGAGATCGATCGCGCTGCAATGATCTTCCACATACAGCCAGTCACGGATATTCAGACCGTCACCATATACCGGCAACGCTTCATCTGCCAGTGCACGAGAAATAATGAGTGGAATTAATTTCTCCGGGAACTGGAATGGGCCGTAGTTGTTCGAACAACGTGTGATGTTCACCGGCAAGCCGAATGTTTCGTGATAAGCACGTACAAGCAGGTCGCCGCCTGCTTTACTTGCGGAATAGGGACTGTTTGGTGTCAAAGGCGTTTCTTCTGTAAACAACCCTGTTTCGCTCAGTGTTCCGTATACTTCGTCTGTAGATACTTGAACGAATTTCGTAATGTTATGCTTTTTCGCCACATCCAGCAGTACTTGCGTGCCGAGTACATTGGTTTTCACAAATACGTCTGGTTCCAAAATACTGCGGTCCACGTGAGACTCTGCTGCAAAGTTAACGATGATGTTTACGCCCTGGGCAACGAGTTCATCCATCTTAGCACTATCGCCGATATCTGCTTTGACAAATGTATGATTCGGATTGCCTTCAATCGCTTTCAAATTTTCCAAATTACCTGCATACGTTAACGCATCCACATTAATGATCTGGTATTCGGGATGTTCACGCAACATGTACAGCACAAAGTTACTACCGATAAAACCGGCACCGCCGGTAACGAGTAATTTCATA
>NZ_JBCGUH010000036.1:0-1992 GCF_039822605.1 Paenibacillus wenxiniae | reverse complement strand
TTGCGAACGATAGACCGAGGCGATGCAATCCAGTGTAAGCTGGCATGTATTATAGTTCAAAATTAAAACACTAACATCCATAGTAACGCTCCTGCCTTGAAATACACATATAATATCTACCTGTACAATCTATCACAACCTGACCCTGACCTATTATTCCAGTCAAGATTAACGTCTACACCGTTTACTTCATTCTACACGCATTATAGCATAGATAGACGCCAAAAGTTAATTTCAAGATAATGTAAGAAGAAAATTTCTGAATATTACAAAAAGTAGCTGTTGACTATACATAAGCATCTATTTTGAAGTTAAATATAGCCACTCATAATTAGAAAACGAAACAAAAGATTCTCAGGTGTAGATTGACGATACAATCGGCACATTTTCAAATAACGAAACCGTTCAAGCCATGTACGTCTCGGCGCTATAAATGCTTCCAACTGAACCATCATAACAGCATCTCGTATGTGCTCACCATAAATACGTTTGAACTCTATAGCTTGTTTCACAAGTAGCTTCTGATGTTTATGCTTACGGTAACTACTCCACTTTTTAGTTATCTTTGCCATAAACGTAGCCTCACCGCCGACAGCATTATTGCCATGTTGTCGATAATAAATAGACGGTTTCGGATCAAAATGCACGCGACCTAGTAAAGATACTACCAAATATACCCACCAATCATGCATCTGGATATGATCCACATTGATGTCATCTGCTTCATCCAAAAGAAGCTCCAATGCACGTCGATTAAACGACATTGTAGCGCCAACTGCAATATTTTGAATAAGGGCATTATAAAACGAAGGTTCTTTCGCAAGCGGTCCTGGCCATATAGCTGTTGGCTTCAATTGCTCATCGGTCAATTGTGTAGCCGTACAGAGCATAGCAGGAACCCGTTCTGAACTTAAACCATCCAACTCTAATTGACTCAATTTTTGAACAGCTCGCATGACTTTATCCTGCATCCACACATCGTCCTGATCACAAAAGCAAAAATAACTCACTTCACGATCAGCATGCTGTAGTAACGTCCAAAAGCTTCGTACCACACCTATATTTTCGCCTACGATCAAATCGATGTGTTCCGGGGATGTAGTCATATATTGACGTACAATCGCTACTGTATTATCGCTTGATCCATCATCCCGAACAAGTATCTTAATCGCACCATAATTTTGCGCAAAAATACTGTTTAGTTGTTCCTCTATGTATACTTCTCCATTATAAGTGGATAATAACACCTGTAACGTCTCTTTGGGCATTGTATTACTCCGTTCCATTCCTTTATGCATGCAGTCAGTGAATTTTATATTCATGGTCTCCTACAACAAACACGGTTGAATATTCGTATGGTTTACACTGTAGTTTATTTTAACAGAAACAACTCGTGGCTAATAGCATGATCCTACCGACTATCAAACAATCAACATACAAATGATATGAACTAAAAAAAGCATCTTCTACCGATATAGAAGATGCTTTTCCTTTATTCAATATGAAGTTAAACGTTCACCAGTTCAAAGCTAACGATAAGCGTTTGGTTACTATTTGGGGTTCCTATACTTTTAAAGTATGCTTATACTCTGTTAAAAATGCAGTCAACCCTTCACGCCAGTCTCGAATATCCTGAAATCCATTTGTACGAATCGACATATGCTCCATGACCGAATTGGCTGGACGTGGTGCTGGACGTGGAAAATCGGCTGTTGTGCAAGGCTCCAGACTGGCAGTAATTGATGCCTGAAGTACCTGCTTCGCCTGACTGAAAATTTCCTGTGTAAACTCATACCATGTGCAAGCTCCGCTATTGGAAGCATGGTAAATGCCATACTTCTCTGTCCGCATCAACTCGGACACAAACTCTACCAGATCGACGGTGTACGTAGGCGAACCCTTCTGGTCATGAACAACCTTGAGTTCCGGCTTTTCCTGTCCCAGTTTCAACATCGTCTTCACAAAGTTATTGCCGTGCAATCCATACACCCA
>NZ_JBCGUH010000035.1:0-2597 GCF_039822605.1 Paenibacillus wenxiniae | reverse complement strand
AAGCTTGTGACGCGATCCAGTTTGTCACTTGTGCTCGTCTGTGTAGCGACTTTGGCATCGTTGATGTACAGCTCGTGACGATCGGTTAGGATGTTACCACCCGAACCGAAAATGCTTTTGACTTGCATCGTGCCACTGGCAAGTGTATTCGTGCTAGCTGCCTTCAACGTCGCGCTGGTCTGTTGTCCACGCTCGTCGTAGGTGTAGGTGGCACTTGTTCCATTGCGATCGACGGCTTGCTCCGTGAGACCGCGCGCATTGTAGTTCATTTGCGTGTGATTATTGGTGCTGTCGGCTTTGTCGGTCAGTAAACTTTTTTCATTGTAATTCTTCGTATATAGCGTTTCGCTCTTACCGCTTGCGTTGCTGATGACGCTAGATAATCCACCGCCTCCGTCATACGTATACGAGGTCGTGACCCCTTTACCATTCTGATTACCGTTCGGATCGGTGTAGGTGAACACATCCCCTGCCAGATCATACGTGTAGCTTTGCTGAATCGGTTGGCTGTGATTCATTGCACCATCTTTGTACGCCACGACTTTGATTTTATGTCCATAACGATGTCAATAAGATAAAGTGACCCCTATCGTTTAGATAAGGATCACTTTATTTACTCTTGTTATTTAATGTTATAGACAAACACATACTGCATAGGTTTTTACATGCCATCTGGTTGAAGCTAAGCCATTTGATGTACAATAAACATTCCAGAACATCACAACCACATTTTCAACATTGGGTTATTTTATGATAGCAATTCATTTTCTAATTTATACGTATATTTGTCTGGATTCATTGCATATTCACTAAATGCAATACAATCCTCTGTCTCAAATTCCATCGTCGCTTGGCCTGTTGCATACAAAATCAATTCTTGTTGTCCTCTAGGCCATTCTAAAGTTCCTCCTAAAACATATTCTGCTCCACGATATTCATTTGCAGTGGAAGGCCAATTACGATGTAAACATACTGATTTTTTTCGATGATCCTGTAGAAATTCGTTTTTGTCCGGATGATATAAATAGACGGATAAATTGCCAGACTGAACTCCTGTAATGGTAAGGTTTGTTTTTCCTATAATAAAAATGCCTTCTTTCATCATTGCAGGTGCCAATTCTGGAATGACGAATGGTTTTGTCTTGAAAAGTAGATATTCTTCTTGAATAATATGACAGCCATATATCTCCATATTCACAGTATGGGGTAAGTGAAAATTAGCATAGAATGCTGTATACGCTATTTCCGTAGAAATTCTTTGGTTAAACAAAGAACCAGTTACATCCAATGTTACTTTCATTTTTAAAATCAGCCTCCTAGCTTTTCTAATGTTATTTGTTTCATTGCTTCTGGCTTAATAGATTTTCCATTTGATTGAAAATTATTATATTTATAAGCTCCTTGTGCTTCACCCCGATATAATATTTTATAACCTAAAGTTTGTAGCTGCTCTACAGTCGCATCATAGTATTCTTTAAAAAAGGCGTTAGAATATGTTCCTGTAAGTGTGAATGTACCACCAGGTTTTAGTGCATCTGTAGTAAACGAATTTACAGGTGCATAGCCGTAGGGATTTCTGGCAATCATTGCGTCTACTGATTGACTGGCATAAGGTAATGCTTTGGTGACATCTGCAACAAGATCAACACCTTTACCCGATTTGATATCAATGTTTACAACGCCTTCTATAGGAGAGCTTCCCGAACCTAAATTTAGAATCTTCATCGTTGTTTTTTCAGCAAATACAGCTTTTAATATCCCGCTTGCATATTTAAGTCCATATCCCAAAGACTTTAGTGTTACATTCGCTGTCGATCCTGCTGGTCCAAAGGCGTTTAAATTATCTATTGAAGTATTGACGTAATCTCCAATAGTCTCAAAAAGTTGATCTGCTCTTGCAATTTGCAATTGTCTATTGAATTCAGCTTTGGCATGACACGCTTCATCACTTTGAGAACAAACCATCTGTCCCATATTCCCAGTAGGATCGATCATATTAACAGGCTTATTTTCAACATACGTATATAGATTGGAACTTAACGGATTAGAAATCTTTCCTTCAACCGTATCTTCGTTGATAAACCGCCCCATACTAGGATCATAGTAACGCGCCTTTAGATAATACAATCCGGTTTCCGCATCATACGTCTCGCCCGCATACTTAAACTCGTTTGCAACGGTTTCTTTCTGCTGCGTCAGATTCCCCCACTCATCATACTGGTAACTATTCACCAGACTACCATCCGTCCCCACCATCTGCACGACATCGCCGTGTCCATTGTAGAGGTAATAGTAATCTTTCTGGTTCGTCAGGTCCTTTTTCACCAGTACGCGGTCACCACGAATATAGCTGGAGATGGTTCCATTGCTCGTTTGGTCACCAATCACCTGATCGGCTCCATTATAGCTATATTGCGTCACCTGACTGCCGTTTGTTTTCTTCCAACGTAGACCATCCGGCAAGTAATTCAGTGCCGTCTTGACACTATCTTTCGTTACCGAGATCAATGTATTTTGCAAATCATAGCGATAATTCGCTGCTTTCTCATCAGGCAGGTCACGTGTATCTTTTTGCGTCAGGCGATTGCCGCGCAGGT
>NZ_JBCGUH010000034.1:0-2677 GCF_039822605.1 Paenibacillus wenxiniae | reverse complement strand
TCTGGTTCTGGTTCTGGTTCTGGTTCTGGTTCTGGTTCTGGTTCTGGTTCTGGTTCTGGTTCTGGTTCTGGTTCTGGAGAAAGTGTATCCGACATTGCTCTGCGAACTACAATAACGGTAGTGGCACCGAATGGTACGGTAGTTGCTCATACGCAGCAAGAGCTGACTTCTTTTATAGAGGCTGCAACGATTGAATTGAACTGGAGCCAGCCGCTGCTATGGAATGCGGAGACACCGGAGTTATACAGCTTGTATGTGGAAGCCGCTGGCGAGGTGCTACATTTTGCAATCGGCTTGCGAGAAGTGACGATTAGCGAACAAGGTGTGTTCATCATCAACGGACAACCGATCAAGCTGAAAGGTGTGAATCGCCATGATACGCATCCGGTGCTTGGGCATACGGTACCGATTGAGCATATGATCGATGATCTGATGCTGATGAAGCGGCATAATATCAACACTGTACGCACGGCACATTATCCGAATGATCCGCGCTTTCTGGAGCTATGCGATCGGTATGGATTTTATGTGATTGATGAAGCGGATCTGGAATGTCATGGAATTGGGATTCCAGAAGACTTCGGTCCCGGCGCCTTTCATCAGTTATCTGCTCATGCGGATTGGGAGCAGGCTTTTGTCGATCGTGCCATACGATTAGTCGAACGTGATAAAAACTTTAGCTCGGTCATTATGTGGTCGATGGGCAATGAGTCCGGTTATGATCGCAATCATATCGCGATGGCACGCTGGACACGAGCACGAGATGCTTCACGTCCGGTACATTACGAAGGTGCAGCTCCCGTTTATAAAGGTCATGCCGATACATCCGTGCTGGATGTGGAAAGTCGGATGTATTCTTCACCTGCGGATATTACGGAATATGCCGTCCATCCAGATAGCCATAAACCGCTATTCTTATGCGAATACAGCCACGCCATGGGCAACGGTCCCGGCGATCTGAAAGCATACTGGGATGCCATTTACGCCTATCCATTGTTAATGGGGGGCTGCGTATGGGAATGGGCAGATCATGGTATTCAGCAAAAGGATGAACATGGGCGTATCTATTATGCATACGGTGGCGATTTTGGCGATACACCGCATGATGGCTCTTTTTGCATCGATGGATTAGTTTCTCCAGATCGTCAGCCGCATCCGGGCTTGCTGGAGCTGAAGCAGATTATTGCTCCGGTCTGGATCGAAGCAGTGGAAACAGCGACTGAAACACAGACAGGCGGCACCTTATCGCTATGTGTGCACAATCGGTACGATTTTAGCAAACTGGATCATTTAACGCTGGACTGGATCGCCGAAGATGACGGCATCTTGCTGGCACAGGGGCAGATGGAGCTACCGACGATTGCTCCACATGACTCTGCGCTGCTGGAATGGACATTGCCTGCCGGATCGGTAACATGGACCTCTCCAACTATCTCAGACCTTCGTTCAAACTCGGATATCGACGTAGCTTTGAATCAATCGAAACCAACGTTTGGACAAAACAGCTATGTCACGTTCCGCCTGCGTCAACGCAGCAACACCATTTGGGCTGAAGCGGGCTATGAAATTGCCTTTTTCCAATTTTCGTTGAGCAGAGCAAGCGTCGCAGATCCTATCGACGGTACAGATCATCATGTGACATCTATACAATCGATCGCCTTCGTCCATTCGCAATCGCTGGCTACGACCGCACAGCATGGTGTACTGCATATTACAGGCGATCGATTCCGATACGAATACGATCTGATCGAAGGAGTATGGAAACAACTGGAACGTCAGGATACGCTATTGCTGGATGCTCCATCTTCCTTTGCCGTGTGGCGTGCACCGATCAGCAATGATATGAATATCGAGGAAAAATGGCGGGATATCGGGATGGATCGACTGCATACGAAAACATACGATTCCATCTGGACGGAGCAAGCAGACGGCACGATTCATATCGTCACCTCCTTCTCCCTCGCTGCAATCTCGCACTATCCACTCGTTCGCGGTGAAGCCAAGTGGATCGTACATCCTAATGGGAGCATCAAGCTTAAGCTAAATGCTAAAGTGCTGGAAACGGCACCATTCCTGCCGCGATTTGGCTTGTTGCTGCCGCTAAAAGCAGGGATGGAGCAGGTGACATACTTTGGACGTGGGCCGCATGAGAGCTATGTGGATAAGCATCATAGTACACGTTTCGGTCGCTATCGCTGCACCGTAGACGAGCTATTTTATAATTATGTCGTACCGCAGGAAAATGGTTCGCGTGCCGATACGAGCTGGCTGACGATTACCAATCCGCTCGGTATCGGTCTGTATGTGAGCGGACCGAAGCGCTTTTCGTTTAATGCGTCGCATTATACGCCAGCCGATCTGACCGCAGCTACGCACACGCATAAGTTACAGCCACGCGCAGAGACGTATTTGCATTTGGATTATAAAATGAGCGGAGTTGGTTCGAACTCGTGTGGGCCGGAACTGGCGGAAAGGTTTCGGTTGCAGGAGAAACATTTCCAGTATGAATTGGAAATTGTGCCAGTTGTGCTGGAGGATAGTTATATAAAAGTAATTTAATTAGAACTATTTATAAAAAAGACAGGTTTCAAGAAAACTTGTGGTATTATCCCCTTTAAGTAGACATTCGAAAAAAGACATCTGTTAAGATGAACTTAATCATGTCAACAAAGGGGAT
>NZ_JBCGUH010000033.1:1398-2775 GCF_039822605.1 Paenibacillus wenxiniae | reverse complement strand
TTTAGAAGTAGGATAAGCCCTCGACCGATTAGTATTGGTCAGCTCCATGCATTGCTGCACTTCCACCTCCAACCTATCTACCTCGTCGTCTTCAAGGGGTCTTACATACTGGGAAATCTCATCTTGAGGGGGGCTTCACGCTTAGATGCTTTCAGCGCTTATCCCTTCCGCACGTAGCTACCCAGCGATGCTCCTGGCGGAACAACTGGTACACCAGCGGTGCGTCCATCCCGGTCCTCTCGTACTAAGGACAGCTCCTCTCAAATTTCCTACGCCCACGACAGATAGGGACCGAACTGTCTCACGACGTTCTGAACCCAGCTCGCGTACCGCTTTAATGGGCGAACAGCCCAACCCTTGGGACCTACTTCAGCCCCAGGATGCGATGAGCCGACATCGAGGTGCCAAACCTCCCCGTCGATGTGGACTCTTGGGGGAGATAAGCCTGTTATCCCCAGGGTAGCTTTTATCCGTTGAGCGATGGCCCTTCCATGCGGTACCACCGGATCACTAAGCCCGACTTTCGTCCCTGCTCGACTTGTAGGTCTCGCAGTCAAGCTCCCTTTTGCCTTTGCACTCTTCGAATGATTTCCAACCATTCTGAGGGAACCTTAGGGCGCCTCCGTTACATTTTAGGAGGCGACCGCCCCAGTCAAACTGCCCACCTGACACGGTCCCCGTACCGGATCACGGTACTAGGTTAGAACTCAGATGCGATCAGGGTGGTATCCCAACGGCGCCTCCAAGGAAGCTTGCGCTCCCTCTTCTAAGGCTCCCACCTATCCTGTACAAATCGCACCCCAGTTCAATATCAAGCTGCAGTAAAGCTCCATGGGGTCTTTCCGTCTTGTCGCGGGTAACCTGCATCTTCACAGGTATTAAAATTTCACCGGATCTCTCGTTGAGACAGCGCCCAAATCGTTACGCCATTCGTGCGGGTCAGAATTTACCTGACAAGGAATTTCGCTACCTTAGGACCGTTATAGTTACGGCCGCCGTTTACTGGGGCTTCGGTTCATAGCTTCGCTTGCGCTAACCACTCCCCTTAACCTTCCAGCACCGGGCAGGCGTCAGCCCGTATACTTCGCCTTGCGGCTTCGCACAGACCTGTGTTTTTGCTAAACAGTCGCTTGGGCCTTTTCACTGCGGCCCCCTCGTGCTATTCACACTACCGGGGCACCCCTTCTCCCGAAGTTACGGGGTCATTTTGCCGAGTTCCTTAACGAGAGTTCTTCCGCGCGCCTTAGAATTCTCTTCTCACCTACCTGTGTCGGTTTACGGTACGGGCACCTGCTTCCTGGCTAGAGGCTTTTCTTGGCAGTGTGAGATCATGACCTTCGCTACTGTAATTTTCGCTCCCCATCACAGCCTGACCTT
>NZ_JBCGUH010000033.1:0-1374 GCF_039822605.1 Paenibacillus wenxiniae | reverse complement strand
CAAGTCTCACTGCTTAGACAGGCATCCATCAGCCTGCGTCACTACCCTCCTGCGTCACCCCGTTGCTCATAGCGGCTCTCGGTGGTACAGGAATTTCAACCTGTTGTCCGTCGACTACGCCTTTCGGCCTCGCCTTAGGTCCCGACTTACCCTGAGAGGACGAGCCTTCCTCAGGAACCCTTAGGTTTTCGGCGGATCAGATTCTCACTGATCTTTTCGTTACTCATACCGGCATTCTCACTTGAATTGTGTCCAGCGCTCCTTACGGTACACCTTCAACCTCAATTCAACGCTCCCCTACCCCTGATGCAAAGCATCAAGCCATAGCTTCGGTGGTGTGTTTAGCCCCGTTACATTTTCGGCGCAAAGTCACTCGACCAGTGAGCTATTACGCACTCTTTAAATGGTGGCTGCTTCTAAGCCAACATCCTGGTTGTCTGTGCAACTTCACATCCTTTCCCACTTAACACACACTTGGGGACCTTAGCTGATGGTCTGGGCTGTTTCCCTTTTGACAATGGACCTTAGCACCCACTGTCTGACTCCCGGAATAAAGTCTGCGGCATTCGGAGTTTGACTGAGCTTGGTAACCCTTGCGGGCCCCGCACCCAATCAGTGCTCTACCTCCGCGACTCATCTTCCGAGGCTAGCCCTAAAGCTATTTCGGGGAGAACCAGCTATCTCCGAGTTCGATTGGAATTTCTCCGCTACCCCCACCTCATCCCCGCACTTTTCAACGTGCGTGGGTTCGGACCTCCAGTACGTGTTACCGTACCTTCATCCTGGACAGGGGTAGATCACCCGGTTTCGGGTCTACGTCCACGTACTAATAGTCGCCCTATTCAGACTCGCTTTCGCTGCGGCTCCGGCTTCTCACCTTAACCTTGCACGGGAACGTAACTCGCCGGTTCATTCTACAAAAGGCACGCCATCACCCATAGATCGGGCTCTGACTTGTTGTAAGCACACGGTTTCAGGTTCTATTTCACTCCCCTTCCGGGGTCCTTTTCACCTTTCCCTCACGGTACTGCTTCACTATCGGTCGCTAGGGAGTATTTAGCCTTACCAGATGGTCCTGGCAGATTCATACGGGGTTTCACGTGCCCCGCACTACTCGGGATCCGTCTCGGAGAGAGATTGATTTTAACTACAGGGCTTTCACCTTCTCTGGCGGGCCTTTCCAGACCTCTTCATCTACCAAACTCTTTTATCACTCCAAAGAGACGTCCCACAACCCCAAGAAGCAAGCTTCTTGGTTTAGGCTGTTCCGCGTTCGCTCGCCGCTACTGACGGAATCACTCTTGTTTTCTCTTCCTGAGGGTACTTAGATGTTTCAGTTCCCCTCGTCTGCCTCTACACACCCTATGTATTCAG
>NZ_JBCGUH010000032.1:0-10343 GCF_039822605.1 Paenibacillus wenxiniae | reverse complement strand
TGGGTGTATGGATTGCACGGCAATAACTTTGTGAAGACGATGTTGAAACTGGGACAGGAAAAGCCGGAACTCAAGGTCGTTCATGACCAGAAGGGCTCGCCTACGTACACCGTCGATCTGGCAGAGTTTGTGTCCGAGTTGATGCGGACCGAGAAGTATGGCATTTACCATGCGTCCAATAGCGGAGCTTGCACATGGTATGAGTTTACTCAGGAAATTTTCAGTCAGGCGAAGCAGGTACTCCAAGCATCGATTACTGCCAGTCTGGAGCCTTGCACAACAGCCGATTTTCCACGTCCAGCGCCACGTCCAGCTAATTCGGTCATGGAGCATATGTCGATTCGTACGAATGGATTTCAGGATATTCGAGACTGGCGTGAAGGGTTGACTGCCTTTTTACAGGAGTATAAGGCAGCGCAATCCGATACAAAATAAAACTAACATCCGTACTTGAACAGTGTCATCCATAAACGCAATCAAAATTCGCAACTAAAATAATTAAAACAATAAAGAATCACAACAAAGAAGGAGTTTGATCTTATATAGGATCAAGCTCCTTTTTGCTGCGTCTTGTTCTACATCGTGCATATTGATTGGATTTATGCTAACTTTAAGCATGAACATAGTATACAAGTGAACAAGATCATCGATTGATTAATTTTGAACATACAATGAGGGAAACAACATGCATACACCGGGTACATTGCAAGTGCTTATGTCTACATATAATGGGGCAAAGTATATTTCAGCTCAGCTTGATAGTATATTGTCTCAACCGTATGAATCGATTCATATTTTAATTCGGGATGATGGTTCCAGTGATGAAACGATCTCCATCATCGAAGAGTATCAGACTCATTATCCGAACCGTATCGACTTACTAAAAGGGGAGAATATAGGTGTGATTCCAAGCTTCTGGTCGTTATTACAGCATGCCGATCGTGAGGCGACTTATTATAGCTTTTGTGATCAGGATGACGTCTGGATGCCTCATAAAGCAGAGACTTCGGTTCGTTTGCTCCAGAGCTTAGAAACAGACAAACAACAGCCTCTACACGCTGTATCTTTGGATGAACGTAACCATGGATTCCAGCAGAAATTCATTCCCACTATGATTTGTACGGATACGCAATTAACAGATGGTCATTTGAATCCTACTGTGGTGTGGCCAGGAATGCCTCATTTAAAGCCATCTTTTTATAATGCATTAATTCAAAATATTGCTGTAGGTGCTACCGTTTCTTTTAATGCGACAGCGTTATCGCTATTGCTTGATACGAAGCAAACCGTCAATATAGCAGCTATTCAAATGCACGATTGGTGGGCATATCTAGTTATATCGTGTTTTGGAAAGGTTCATTTTGAGCATCAGCCAACCATTTATTACCGACAACATGGAGGAAATGCAGTTGGAGGCGAAGCGAACGTCTATCAGAAAATTAAAAAGAAATGGAATAGTTTCCTCAAGCATCGAGGAGATAAAAAGCTGCTGGTGCAACAAGCGAAAGAGTTTTATCGTGTATATGGCAGTCAAATGACCGATGTACAGATGATCGACCAGTTAGAACAGTTTATTGCACCGCGAACGAATTTACGTGCTCGATTTCGATATCTTAGAATATGTAAGTTGTTCCGGCAGTCCCTAACCGAGCAATTGTTATTTAGAGTTTTGATTTTGGTCGGATATATATAGATCAGATGGATGCACTATTTATGGGGAAAATTGTAGTTTGATTGCTTAAGTTCACCTTTACTAAATGATCTATGTTATAATCCGTGTAGAATAAGTCATGTAAGAGTATGGCTTACATTTCAAGGCAGGAGCGTTACTATGCATGTTAGTGTTTTAATTTTGAACTATAATACATGCCAGCTTACACTGGATTGCATCGCCTCGGTCTATCGTTCGCAAACGAAATATGCTTACGAGATTATTGTGGTGGACAATCATTCCACCGATGATTCCACCGTCCGTATTCCAGCGACCTATCCGAATGTTGTGTTTATTGCCAATCCCGATAATGGAGGGTTTGCCAAGGGCAACAATATTGGAATGAAACGGGCGCAGGGGCGATATACATTGCTGCTTAATTCCGACACCATCGTACAACCGGACACACTGGAGACGATGGTGTCTTTTATGGACAGCCATCCACGTGCAGGTGCAGCAGGGTGCAAGATCATTTTGCCGGACGGTTCGCTGGATAAAGCATGTAAGCGCGGCTTTCCAACACCATCTGCATCGTTTTATTATGCCTTTGGGTTATCTAAGCTGTTCCCGGACGATCCTAAATTTAACGGATACCAGCTTGGATATCTAAGTCCCGATGAATGCTACCAGGTGGACTCGCTCGTATGAACAGATCATTGACACTGTACACCGCCTATCATAGACTTAATTTGAAGGTTGTAGAAAAGATGGAGGAATACCAGTGAGAGACAAGATAGCAGCGTGGTGCCACGTATTCAAGCTTGACCCAGATCGATTCATATCTGATGAGAATCTGGCTCAGATTTGTAGGTCTGGCACCGATACGGTTATGATCGGTAGGTCATCTAGTGCGAACTTATGATAATACGGTAGACTTGATGTCGCGTGTAAATCGCTATAAGCTACCTTATGTGCTGGAAGTATCTTTAGGATATAGGTACTTCAATCGAATGCGTGCATCCTCCATCGTAAATTGCCAATTTATCGTCTTCTCGTTGCGATTTTGTTGGCAGATTCAAACTAAGACCGCTTATTGCAGTTCATCCAGCGATCCGATTCGTTGATCTAAACATTGCAGCGTTAAAGCACTGAGTTCCACCTCGGCCATATTGAGCCAAGTTCCATGCTTTGGTGTGTAGCAAATGTCCATTCGACGCGCTAAGCCATGCGCTGTTTCGGGATCAAACGCTTCATAAAGCGAACCCAGCCTATGGGTATTAAAATTATCTATTACTAAACAAACTCGACTTGCATTCGAATAGTCGTTGTCTAACAACACTTGTATTTCCAATGCCCCGTCCTTTTTTGTCCGTTGTTTGCGTGCATGAACCCATCGCCAACCGACTAGGAGTTCTGTGAATAGAAAGAGACTACAGGTTCCTTGATGTTCGTATTTGTAGTCTTCTTGTCATACGTATCCCGACTTCATTGGCAAGGTTGGGCGAGAATCGCTCCGTAATTGAAATGGTTTTTCATCCATACACAGGAGCAGAATTTCGGTGATGTACGGTCAGGTATACACGTCCAATATCCGCTCCATGCATGCGACAAATTCGATGGAATAGCGTGGTGGAATGCACCATTGTTTCTTTACATGAGGCTAAAGTCCCGTTTTTTAACCCAACGCACCAAATCTTTGCTGGCGATGGGCAACATCTCCAGTTCCGCGATCCGCTGCGAGAGCAGACGAAGGGTTCAACGCGCATACCTTCGGGTGGGGAGCCGCACGCTAACACGACAATTCGCGCTTCGAGTTCACCTGTTACTTTAGGCTTAGGCTCTCGCGTTTGTGGACAGTTGTAGCGCAAGGTGGTCGACAATCCGTACGTTGCAAATTGGCGAATGACGTTCCTCACGGTCGTTTCCGTAGTTTGACGCCGCTTGGCAATTTCCGTTTGGGTGGAGGGCGGGCACGCTTTGTGTTTCGTCCGCTTGAATCAGGAGGAGACGACGTTTACGCAAATTGCACAGGTTTTAGGATGCTTTAGCATTTGTTGAATCTCTTTGCGATGTTCGTTCGATAAACGTACTTCGAATTTTTATTCATCGCTTCTCGCTCCTTTATTTCCTAATAGAAGATAAGGAGAGTATAAATCTGAAATGCATTTGATACTACCTACTAGTGCGTGTCTTCAAACCTAATGAAGCCATAATAAAATAGAAGTCAACTTCAAAAAGGCTTCAAAGGTACAGGCGAGCTTGTCATAGCATGTGGCTAAGCGACGGTATGTTTTGAATTTGCAAAACAATCGCTCCACCATCTGCCGTTCTTTGTACCACCAGTGATCCCAGCTTCGCTACGTGGTGCGATGGGCGCGGCTAGAATCACGGTCTATGCCTGCTGTTCTTCCAAAAGTTGAAGTAGTACGCATGATCCGCGATGACTTACGTTCCTTGCCGTTCCATCGAATTTAGCAAGTCATAGCCGACTTTCATGACATTGCCCGCCCGTCAGCGCATACCGAAGAGGGTAGCCCAGTTCATCAATTACCGCATGAATTGTAGTGGGGATTCCAACATGCGATCGTCCGATTGCGTGGAACTGCTTTCAAAACGGCATCCCCAAGTTTGCCAGCGTCGGAAGCGTGTGTATACGGTTTTTCACGAGCCCTACGAGACGGGAAGGTCTCGCCAGAGGGCACCCAATCGGGCGATCCAAATCATGGCATTCAGCATCATACGGTTGTCTTCTGCCTTGCGTCCTCCTTGTGGTTTTCGTTCAGGTGGTGAAAGGTGATGGATGGATTCCCATTGGTCATCTCGGATTTCATATCGATTATTCATAGCTTCAGTCTAGCGACATTCTGTCTATAATTCTAGTTTTTGTAATTTGGAGACGCGCCCTAGTGAACAACTTGAGACAATCAATGATCTGCGTAAAAGAATCGGGAATTGTAATATCATATACTAAAAGAGATCGGGTCTGATAGAACGCCAGGTGAGTAGGAAACTTTCACGCCCGGTGTGACACAGGTGAAAAGGCGGAGATAATCTCAATATTTTACTTATCGTAACCGAACCGTGCGCAGTATATGCTCTGCAAAATGTTGGCGGATGCGTATCATAATATTTGTGTAGTCGGTGATAGTGATCAATCGATCTATCGCTGGCGTGGAGCAGATATTACGAATATTCTTAATTTTGAACAGGATCATCCAGAAGCGAAAACGGTTCTGCTGGAGCAAAACCACCGTTCCACTTCCAATATTCTAAGCACTGCCAACGAAGTGATTGGCAACAACAGCGGACGCAAGCCGAAAAATCTATGGACAGACAAAGAAGGAGGCGCGAAGATTAAAGTGTATCGCGCTGATTCGAAGCATGATGAGGCTTATTTTGTAAGCTTGGAAATTCATAAGGAACTTTGGACACCATTACGTTATTACAGCGAGAGTGAATCAAATTCGTTTGAATGGATCGTTGTTATGGATGAAGAGTTGCAAGATAAACCAGAACAAATCGTTCCGATGTTAAGTAAAGTACTTCAAGGATAAGATGTTGTGAAGGGAAGACTCGTGAACCGACAAGCCCGCTTTGTAAAAAGCTATCTTCGATCGTATTTTACAAGTTGTTTAGTTACTTGACTGAAACAAGACAGGATATGACGATTGCTAATTTTGGCGTTTATAACCGGAAATTCATTGATGTGATTGTGTCCATGAGAAAATTCTTTGTTTCTTTCCTAATTATATTGAAGTGGGTTGATTTCCGAGCTACGACAGTTGATATTGAACATGGTGTTAGAGAATCAGGTTAATTAGGGTATTCACTTCAGAAACTGATTCATCTGTCTAGGAATACAATCATCTCATTCTCAGATAAACTATTACGTCTAACTGTGAAAATTGGATTCTCTATTTCTTTGCTTGCTTTCTTTCTTGTACGTTGCTTATCTTGTCGTTCTTGAACTTACAGGAGATACCAGTATTCAAGGATGGTCAAGTTTGATTACTTCTGTACGGTTAATTGGCGTAATTGTTATTTCGATTCTGGGTATGTTAGGTATGTATATTAGTCGTATATTTGATGAAACGAAGAAAAGACCAATTTATATTATCAAAGAAAAATTGGTGGGTATCTATCACTAAGGGATCAGGAGTGGAGTCTTTGAAAAAGAATTTCTTTTTTGTGAGTGTATTCTCTATTTATTTTTACATTTTTTATAGTCAGATGTATCGAACAGAAGATGGTTTTTTTTCTGATTTGCCAGCTCATATGGACATGGCTATGCAATTTTTTGAAGGTAAAGGTTACCTTGCGCATCCGGGCTTTTATTTTCTTGCCAAACTATTAGAGATCATAACACCTTTGGATTTTAAACAAGCTTCGGTTTGTATGCTCTCAATTTTTGCAACTGCGATTGCGTATATTATTTTCAAGGTGATTGAGAAAGAAACGGAATATGCTTTTGAGTACACGGGAATGCTCATGCTAGTGACAGCTATCTTTATTCCATTCTTTAATCACTTATATTTAGGCCAAGCATCTTCTAATATTTATCATAATCCAACGTTGATTATTGTAAAGCCGTTTGCCTATTTATCACTTATTTTGTTTATTCGATTATTGGATCAAATGAACAAAAAAATGTTTTGGTGGGCTACGATCGTGTTAACGTTAAGCGTAATTATGAAGCCCAATTTTATTCTTGCTTTTTTGTTTACAATTCCAATTTACTTGCTTTTGAAAAAGGCGAATTTAAAACAATGGTTACTTTCCGCAGGTATGATTGTTCCTACACTTTTTATACTCGCTTATCAATATGTACGAACGTATAATACAGAAACAGCGAGTTCCGTAGTTATTGATCCTTTCGGTGTATGGAACCTATGGACGCCATCTCCGTTATTTTCGTTTTTGTTAGGCACAGCGTTTCCGCTTGCTATAGTAATCTTCCGTTACAGACAAGTATGGAATAGCAAGTTCTTGTTATGTAGCTGGATTGGCTTAGTAATCTCATATAGTCAATTTATCTTGCTAGCTGAAGGCGGGTATCGTTTTAGTCATGGTAACTTTGCTTGGGGACTTCAAATTTTTATAGCACTGGTATTCTTGTTTTCTGTTATTGAATGGATTCACTGGAAAAAAGAAACGTTCGTTGGTTGGAAAATGAGTCTTGTAAATATTATTTTTTCATTACATCTAGTATCTGGAAGCTACTATTTAATCAGAATTATGTTAGGTTATAGCATCTATTAAATTTGAATTATGGTTTCAGACATGATAGGGAGGAGAGATATGCAATTAGTAGTTAAAGAATCTTATTTCCGACATGGAGTCACTATTTTTTTGTGTATTATGTGTCAAGCTCTTTCGATATTATTTTCAAAAATAGCTTCTACTACTACGCACGATATTTTCTCATTGATTTTTAATGGATTTTACATTCTTTCTATTTCAATGTTAGTAATCCAAGCTTTTTTCTGGCAAAAAGTTTTGCAAAATCATTCTATATCAGATGTTTACCCTTTAATGACTTTAGTTAATATTGTATTATTGATTTTGGATTGTATATTTTTTAACAATACTATTAAGATAAATGAGGTACTGGGCTCTTTAATTATTATATTAGGAATTGTAATTATCGGTTTCCCAGTTAAAAAAACAATATGATCTATATAACAATGGTAATGCTTGTGCTCATGAATAGTTATTCGCAAATTCTTTTGAAAAAGGGTGCTGGTTCAGCCGATGATAAGAATATTTTGCTTTCTTTCCTTAATAGATATACGTTTACAGGCTATTTTTTATTTTTAGCGATTACAGTAATCAATGTATTTCTATTAAAATATATCGATTTAAAGCAATTTACTATCATCTTGTCTTGTAATTATTTAATTGCATATATGATGGCTATTTATTTTTTGAAAGAGTCATTCTCATTAAAAAAAGTGTTGGGGACATTGTTAATAGTCATAGGCGTCATTGTATTTAATCTAAGATTATAATTTAGGGGGAAATAAATATGATACCTTTCAATATTCCTGCTGTTACTGGAAAAGAACATATTTATATTGCGGAAGCAGCTAAAAGAGGACATTTATCTGGTGATGGCCATTTTACAAAACAATGTAATCAATGGTTCGAGGAAAAATTTGGTTCGAAAAAAGTGTTATTGACGACATCCTGTACACATGCTTTGGAAATGGCAGCAATCTTGCTCGATCTTAAAGAAGGCGATGAAGTGATTCTGCCTTCCTATACATTTGTCTCAACTGCTAATGCGTTTGTTTTGAGAGGGGCTAAAGCTGTATTTGTTGATATTCGTCCAGATACAATGAACTTAGACGAAAACTTAATTGAAGCAGCGATTAATGAAAAAACGAAAGCAATTGTCGTTGTTCATTATGCTGGTATCTCCTGTGAGATGGACAAAATCATGGCTCTCGCTGAAAAACACAATATTAAAGTCGTTGAAGATGCAGCTCAAGGCGTTATGAGTTTATATAATGACAAGTATCTAGGTACAATTGGTCATCTAGGATGCTATAGTTTCCACGAAACTAAAAACTATAACTGTGGTGAAGGTGGGGCATTATTAATTAATGATCCTGCATTGATTGAACGAGCTGAGATTATACGTGAAAAAGGTACAGATCGCTCGAAATTTTTTAGAGGTCAAGTGGACAAATATTCATGGGTAGATATTGGTTCCTCTTATTTACCAAGTGAGCTGAACGCTGCCTTTTTGTATGCACAATTAGAAGAATCAGATACAATTAATAATGATCGTTTGAAAACATGGAATTTGTATTATAAGCATTTGAAAACTTTGCAAGAGGATGGACTGATCGAACTAGGCAGCATTCCTCAAAATTGTACACATAATGCCCATATGTTTTATATTAAGGTAAAAGATATTGCTGTACGTGGAAAATTGCTACAGCATTTAAAAGATAATGGCATTGGGGCTGTATTCCATTATGTTCCGCTGCATAGTTCTGTTGCAGGTTTGCAGTATGGTAAAATGAGTGGAGAAGACCAATATACAACTAAAGAAAGTGAACGTTTAATTCGTTTGCCACTATTTTTCCATATGGAAGAAGAGAAAGTTTTGGCAGTAGTTGAACAGATATTTGCTTTCTACAAAAACTCTACACATACTGTGTAAGAGACAGAGATTATTTTCAAAATAAATCAATTTAATGACCGAACGGAGGCTTCTTTATTTATGAAAGGTATTATTTTGGCAGGTGGAACGGGTACAAGACTCTTTCCACTAACGAAAGTAACCAATAAGCATCTTCTACCAGTAGGCAAATACCCAATGATTTTTCACGCGGTATACAAGCTCAAACAATCCGGTATCCAGGACATTTTAATCGTAACTGGTAAAGATCATATGGGTGATGTTGTAAACTTGCTGGGTAGTGGACGTGAAATGGGTGTCACGTTTACATACAAAGTTCAGGATGAAGCAGGCGGAATTGCACAGGCGCTTGATCTGGCTGAGCAATTTGTTAATGGTGATCAAATGGTCGTTATTCTTGGAGACAATGTGTTTGCAGACGATATTGCTCCATTTGTACAAAACTTCCGTGATCAAAAAACAGGTGCAAAGCTGTTGCTGCAACAGGTACAAGATCCGCAACGCTTTGGTGTTGCTGAGCTTGAAGGGGAACGCATCGTTTCGATCGAAGAAAAGCCAAAAAATCCGAAGAGTGATTTTGCAGTAACTGGAATTTATATGTTCGATAGCCAGGTGTTTGATATTGTCAAAACACTCAAGCCCTCTGATCGTGGTGAGCTTGAGATCACCGATGTGAATAACGCTTATATTACACGTGGAGAATTATCATTTGATATTTTGCAAGGCTGGTGGACAGATGCAGGAACACATGCATCTCTAGCGAGAGCGAATGAGTTGGCACAAGATATCGTCTTTGGCGAAGAGTTTGGTAAGCTCAAACTTTAAGGAGGAAATCATGAAAGTGGCTGCTCTTAAACTGGAAGGAGCAAAACTACTTGAACCGATTATTCATGGTGATAACCATGGGTTTTTTATGGAAAGTTATAATAAGTAAGTTATGAATGAATTAGGAATAGTGCAACGTTCTATTCGAGATAATCACTCTCTTTCTGCGGAATCAGCGGTACTGAGAAGGCTTCATTATCAATTGAACTCAAAAGCTCAAACCAAGATCATTCATGTTTTTGCAGGCGCTATTTATGATGTGATTGTAGATGTCCGAAAGGGTTCAGATACATTTGGGAAATGGATTGGTTTTATATACTGAGCGCAGAGAATAAACGTAAACTACTGGTTCTTCAAGGATTCATACATTTTTTTTACGCTAGTTGCGAATACACAAGTTTCGTATAAAGTAAGTCAGTAGTACTCCCCAGAACATGATCGAGGAATTTTGTGGAATGATTCTGCTCTAACGATTGATTGGCCAATTTCGGAGCCAATTCTTTCAGAAAAGGACAAGGAACATCCTTTATTAAAAGATGCAGAATTGAATTTTTGAATTAAGCTTTGAATTTCAAATAAACGATAGAATAAGATTCAGCATTTAAGCTGGATCTTATTTATTGGTGACAGGAGGAACATTTATGAAATTACTCGTTACCGGCGGTGCCGGTTTTATCGGTAGTAACTTTGTGCTGTACATGTTGCGTGAACATCCCG
>NZ_JBCGUH010000031.1:0-11434 GCF_039822605.1 Paenibacillus wenxiniae | reverse complement strand
TCTTTTATGGACAGCCATCCACGTGCAGGTGCAGCAGGGTGCAAGATCATTTTGCCGGACGGTTCGCTGGATAAAGCGTGCAAGCGCGGCTTTCCAACACCATCTGCATCGTTTTATTATGCATTTGGATTATCTAAGCTGTTCCCGGACCATCCTAAATTTAACGGATACCAGCTTGGATATCTGAGTCCCGATGAATGCTACCAGGTGGACTCGCTCGTCGGTGCGTTTATGCTCGTGCGTCGTGAGGTGATTCAGCAGATCGGTGGGCTGGACGAGGAATTTTTCATGTACGGCGAAGATATCGACTGGTGTTATCGTATCAAAGAAGCAGGCTGGGAAATTCATTATCGCGGGGATACCTTTATCGTACATTATAAAGGGGCAAGCAGTCGTCGTAAGCCGGTTAAGATTATTTATGAGTTTCATCGGGCGATGTGGTTATTTCATCGGAAGCATTATCGCAAGCGGTATTCGTTTATTACCAATGGAGCCGTGTACGCAGGCATCGGTGTAAAGCTGACTTTATCGCTTATTCAAAATAAACTATTGCGTCCGGCTAAAGCGTCGGCAGCCGAAACCGAAAGGAGCGTTCATTCGTGATCCGCAAAAATCAGCGATTTTTGACCCGTTTGTACATTTTAGCGGATTTCTCGGTGATTCAGATTTCCTTTTTGGCAGCCTGGTTGCTGAAGTTTCAATTCGATATTTTTCCGTATGATAATTCGCCGGAAGGATATGGTGCACTTCCAATTGAGACCTACTGGATGTGGAGTCTGATCTATGCCGTCATCGCGATCTTAATTGGAACGATGAGCAGTCTGTATTCACCGAAGCGCAAAAAGCGTTTTGCCGATGAATTGCTCAAAATTACGCAAACCCATGCGGTCAGTATTTTTGTATTGCTCGGCGCGTTATTTTTCGTAAAAGAAGTCAATATTTCGCGTTACTATCTGTTAGCCTTCATGATTCTAAATTTGCTATTCATTATGGCTTATCGTTACGTAATCAAACTTGGCTTAAAACGCGCACGTCAGAAGGGCTTTAACAAGCAGTTTGTACTTATTCTGGGCGCTGGTTCATTAGGCAAACGGTTTTACGATAACCTGCTGCAATATCCAGAAATGGGCTATGAAATCGTCGGTTTCCTTGATGATTACCGGACATTCGATAATATTGAATTGCGTAAATATAAGCCGGTGCTCGGTAAAATTGATGAGCTGGGGCAAAAGCTGCAATCGATGATGATCGATGAAGTCATTCTCGCTTTGCCACTGGATGCCCATGATAAATATCCGTGGATCATTGCTGAATGTGAAAAAGCAGGTGTACGCACGCTGATCATTCCTGACTTTTTCGATTATTTGCCAGCACGTCCGTATTTCGATAATTTTGCCGGAATGCCGATGATCAATGTGCGCGATATTCCACTCGATATCGCAGCCAATCGTATTTTTAAACGTGCGTTCGATATTGCTTTTTCCTTAATAGCGATTGCGGTTACGTCTCCCATTATGCTCGTCGTGGCGATCGGCGTGAAACTCACTTCGCCGGGACCGATCATTTTCAAACAGGAGCGCGTTGGACTTAATCGTCGAAACTTTATGATGTTCAAGTTTCGCTCCATGCGTGTCATTCCTGAGGGACAGATCGATACCGGCTGGACGACAGCGAATGATCCACGCAAGACGGCATTTGGTTCGTTTATCCGCCGGACAAGTTTGGATGAGCTGCCGCAGTTTTTCAATGTGTTAATTGGCGATATGAGCGTCGTCGGCCCACGTCCAGAGCGTCCTTATTATGTTGAACAATTCCGCGAGGAAATTCCTAAATATATGGTCAAGCACCATGTACGTCCAGGTATTACCGGCTGGGCACAAAGCAATGGTCTACGTGGCGATACATCAATCGAGGATCGCATTAATCATGATATTTTCTATATCGAGAACTGGTCACTGCTGTTCGATATCAAAATTATTTTCAAAACGATCCGTAATGGATTTGTTAATAAAAATGCTTACTAAGTATAACTATTAAATTTCTCATATTCAGGGGGAAGTATGAACAAAACATTTAGTCTCTATTTAATGAATGAGAAGGGTTACACTGTATTAGAACATATTATACAAAACGTTGGTTCAGATCATATAGAGTTTGTTATATCAAGCGAAGATAAAAATGTGATTAAAGATTATTACTCGGAAATAAAGTGTATTTGTCAAGAAAATAATATTCCTATTTATAATAGACTTGATGCTCCAAAGAGTAATAGCGAATTTAGCTTTGCCATTGGTTGGCGCTGGATTATCAATACGGACAGCAAATTAATTGTTTTTCATGATTCATTACTTCCTAAATATCGTGGCTTCAGCCCTCTAGTGAACGCTTTAGTAAATGGAGAAGATATTGTAGGTGTAACGGCTTTATATGCAACTGAAGAATACGATGAAGGAGATATTATTGGTCAGCAGTCGATGAAAGTTCGATATCCTATAAAAATTCAAGATGCAATAAAAGATATGTCTACTCTATATTCCAATCTTGCTTTAGATATTGTTGAAAGAATTGTTTCTGAGCAGGAAGTTAAGGCAGTTAAACAAGATAATGCTCAAGCAACTTACAGTCTATGGAGAGACGAACAAGATTATGAAATTGATTGGAATCAAAGTGCCCATGATATCAAAAGGTTTATAGATGCAACAGGTTTTCCGTTTAAAGGAGCTAAAACCACAATGGATGGAATGCAAGTAAGGGTATTTGAAAGTGAAGTAATTCAAGATGTAGTCGTTGAAAATAGAACGCCGGGTAAGGTTATTTTTATGAAGGAAGGTTTCCCTGTTATCGTTTGTAAAGAAGGACTATTAAAAATAGTAAGTATGCGTGATGAATTGAATAATAGTGAATTAATACCTATGAAAAAGTTTAGAGTACGTTTCAAATAATCAATATATTGAGCCAACCCACCCTATTTCTTTTAAAGAAGGGTGGGTTTTTAATTACGAAGTATCCTGTTCGCATAATATACGAACAGATCATTGACACTGTACACTGCCTATCATAGACTTAATTTGAAGGTTGTAGAAAAGACGGAGGAATACCATTGAGAGACGAGATAACAGCGTGGCGCCACGTATTCAAGCTTGACCCGGATCGGGTAATATCGGATGAGGATCTGGACCAAATCTGTATGTCTGGAACCGATGCGATTATGATCGGTGGGTCATCTGGTGTGACCTATGATAATACGGTAGACTTGATGTCGCGTGTACGTCGCTATGAGCTGCCCTGCGTGCTGGAGGTGTCTGACCTTGAAGCGGTTGTACCGGGCTTTGATCTGTATATGATTCCACTGGTTCTGAATACCGAGGATAGTCGCTGGATGATCGGTCAGCATGTGCAAGCGATTGAGCAGTACAGCCATTTGATTCCGTGGGAATTGATTGTACCGGAAGGGTATATTGTATTACATGCCGATTCCACTGTAGCACAGTTAACCGGGGCACATACCGAGCTGGAAGCTGATCGTGCCGCTGCGTATGCTCAGGCGGCAGAACGTTTATTGCGTTTGCCTGTCGTCTACATCGAGTACAGTGGTCGTTTTGGCGATATGGAGCTGGTCGCAGATATTCGCAGAGTAACTCGTGAGGCACGTGTATTTTACGGCGGTGGCATTACGAATGCAGAAACTGCACGTCAGGCCGCACATCACTGTGATACGATTATTGTAGGGAATAGCCTGTATAACGATCTAAAACAAGCGTTAACTACCGTGGCTGCTGTAAAGGGCTGAATCAGCGTCCAATGGATGATGTTCGACTTATTCTGATCTGATCGTAGCAATAGGTTTATGGTATGTATCCATCCAGACAGACGAGTCCCTAGCCATAGTATGTTGACTGAGATTGATTTTAAATCCGGATCTATGGATATACCTGCACATGATAAATATAATATTTAACTTGGTCAAGGCACTAGCCTAGCGTGCTAGTCTGACTTTTCTTGCATAAGGCGGATCGACTTCACCGAATTTATTGGTTTGAAAGGGGCAATACAACACAATGACGATGATCAACATCAAGGACGCCATTAACCGTCTGAATCCAAGACAAAAAGAGGCGGCGCTGGCAACGGACGGCCCATTACTCATTATGGCGGGTGCCGGTAGTGGTAAGACACGCGTACTGACACACCGGATCGCCCATATTATCGATGCCCGTAAATCAGCACCCTGGGGCATTCTGGCTATTACGTTTACGAACAAAGCTGCACGCGAAATGCAGGAGCGTGTATCCCAGCTGGTCGGTCCGGATGGACGCGAAATCTGGGTATCCACGTTTCACTCGATGTGCGTGCGCATTTTGCGCCGAGATATTGAACGGATTGGTTTTACATCCAGCTTCTCGATTCTGGATTCTGGTGATCAGCTGTCGGTTATTCGTTCCTGTATGAAGGAACTGAACATGGATACGAAAAAGTTTGAACCAAAAACCGTACAATCGATGATCAGTACCGCCAAAAATGAACTGGTCACTCCCGAACAATATGAACGCAAAATCGGTGATTATTTCGAAGGGATTGCCGCGAAAGTGTATACGATGTATCAGCGTCGTCTGCGTGCGAACAATTCACTCGATTTTGACGATCTGATTATGAAGACGATTCAACTGTTCAAAGAAGTGCCGGAAGTGCTGGAATTTTATCAGAAGAAATTCCGCTACATCCATGTCGATGAGTATCAGGATACGAACCGTGCGCAATATATGCTCTGCAAAATGTTGGCGGATGCGCATCATAATATTTGTGTTGTCGGTGATAGCGATCAGTCGATCTATCGCTGGCGTGGGGCAGATATTACGAACATTCTTAATTTTGAACAGGATTATCCAGAAGCGAAAACGATTCTGCTGGAGCAAAACTATCGTTCGACTTCTAATATACTAAGCGCTGCTAACGAAGTGATCGGCAACAACAGCGGACGCAAGCCGAAAAATCTATGGACAGACAAAGAAGGCGGCGCCAAGATTAAAGTGTATCGTGCTGATTCGGAGCATGATGAGGCTTATTTTGTAAGCTCGGAAATTCATAAAAGTGTGAAAACAGGCCGTCCTTATCAGGATCATGCCATTTTGTATCGTACGAATGCTCAGTCGCGGGTCATTGAGGAAGTGCTAATCAAATCAGATATTCCTTACCAGATCGTTGGCGGCATCAAGTTCTATGATCGTAAAGAGATCAAAGACCTGCTCGCGTATTTACGACTGCTCTCTAATCCAGATGATGATATTAGCCTTACTCGCATTATTAATGTGCCAAAGCGTGGTATCGGTGATACAAGTGTTGCTAAGCTGGCAGCAGCAGCGGGTGAACGTGGGATTTCTATTTTTAAAGTGCTGGAGATTGTGGATGATCTCGGTTTTGCCGGACGTACACGTAATGCGCTGGTGGAATTTTACGATATGATCGCTGCCCTGCACCAGATGGTAGACTATCTGTCGGTAACCGAGCTGACGGAAAAGATTTTGGAAATGTCCGAATATCGTATAGAGCTGCAACGTGAGAATACACTGGAATCTAAAGCACGCGTCGAGAATATTGAAGAGTTCCAGTCCGTAACGATGGAATTTGAGAAAAATAATGAAGATAAATCTTTGATTGCCTTTCTGACTGATCTGGCGTTGATTGCAGATATCGACACGATGGGGGATAAGCCAGAAGAGCAAGAAGATGCGGTCGTATTGATGACGATGCACAGTGCGAAAGGTCTGGAATTCCCGACTGTATTTATTATCGGTATGGAGGAAGGCGTCTTCCCGCATAGCCGTGCATTTATGGATAACGATGAGCTGGAAGAAGAACGTCGTCTAGCTTATGTAGGGATTACGCGCGCGGAGAAGCAACTCTTCCTGTCCTGCGCTCAGATGCGCACACTGTTTGGTCGCACGACAGCGAATCCACCGTCCCGTTTCTTAGAGGAAATTCCGGAACAGTACAAAGAAGATACGCGTGTAGCGCCAAACAACTTTAGACGTGGAGCATCCGGCAGTAGTTATGGTAATGGTTCACGTGGCTTTGGTGGGGGTGGCAGTAATTTTGGCAATCGCCGCGAGTCTTCTGCATCGTTTGGTAGTGGTTCATCCGCGCGTGCTGTACCTCGTAGCACACCAGCTTCGTCTGGCGTAACGGTAACGACGGGCAAAGGAACACCGAATCCAGTTGCAAGTGGAGATGGTAGCTACCAGGCAGGCGATAAAGTATCGCATGGTAAATGGGGAATTGGTACGATCGTCGCGGTTAAAGGGACAGGTAATGATATGGAGCTGCAAATTGCCTTTCCAGCGCCTGTAGGCTTGAAACGTCTACTAGCTGGCTTTGCCCCGATTACAAAAGTGGAATCGTGATGATCGCAAAAGTATAACGAAGCAGGATGGTCAGGTGAGTTTATCCGATCATACAGCTTATAGCATATGAGGCAACATGATAGGCGGCTGTATCGTTACAGCCGCCTTACATACTATTAACGGGAGAGATGCGTATGGATCCGATGAAGGAAATGGAGAAGCTGGTCGCTGATCTGAATAATTATAATTATCACTATTACACATTGGATGAGCCTTTGGTTGACGATCAAGACTATGACGCTCAGTATGATCGTTTATTACAACTAGAGCAGGAAAGTGGCATCGTATTGCCTGATTCACCTACGCAGCGTGTAGGCGGCGAGCTGTTAAAAGGATTCACTCCGCATCGTCACCTGGCTCCATTGTGGAGTCTGGATAAAGCGCAAAACCTTGAAAAGCTATCGAGCTGGCATACTCGTGCTCGCAAACTGATCGGTGATTATAATGAAAAAAATCCAGATCAACCGCTACCTGAGCCAGCTTACGCGGTTGAACTGAAATTTGATGGACTTACCCTCAACCTGACCTATGAAAATGGTCGACTTGTTCAGGCATCTACACGGGGCAATGGTGTAGTCGGTGAAGGGATTTTAGAGCAGGTGAAGACGATTCGTTCGGTACCATTGTCGATTCCGTTTACAGACGGCAAGATTGAAGTGCAGGGTGAAGGCATTATGCACCTGTCTGTACTGGAAGCGTATAATGCAGCTGCGATCGATAAAGACAAGCTTAAAAATGCGCGTAATGCAGCGGCTGGCGCACTGCGTAATCTGGACCCACGCACAACCGCGAAGCGAAAGCTGAATGCTTATTTTTATAATATCGGCTATGCAGAAGATGTACGGTTTGAGAACCAGCAGGATATGATGCAGTTTCTGCGGGATAATCATTTTCGTGTGAATCCGGCTGTATCGTATTTTGATAACTTTGATGATGTGATTGCACGTTTGGAAGAGATCCAGCAGGAGCGGAATACATTGGATTATCTGATCGATGGAGCGGTTGTGAAGCTGACGGATATGCGAACGCGTGAAGTGCTCGGTTATACGGATAAATTCCCACGCTGGGCTATTGCCTATAAATTTGAAGCGGAAGAAACAAGTACGATTTTGGAATCGGTATCATGGAATGTAGGACGAACCGGTAAAATTACACCGTTAGCACGTGTAGAAGCGGTCGAACTGGCAGGGGTGACGGTACAGAACTGTACGCTCAACAATATCGGTGATATTGAACGTAAAAATCTGAAATTTGCCCTCGGTACGAGAGTGTATATTCGCCGCTCTAACGATGTCATTCCAGAAATTCTAGGTAAGGTGTCCGAAGAAAACGATGGGGAAGAGATTATTTTCCCTGAACAATGTCCGGCATGTGGCTTCCCATTGGAACAACGCGGTGCACATCTGTTCTGTAACAATCGTTTTGGGTGTGAGCCGCAAATTGTTGCTCGGATTACGCATTTTGCTTCGCGCGATGCGATGGATATCGAGACATTTAGCATTAAGACTGCAACACAGCTTCATAATGAACTGAATGTACGTGAACCGGCTGATCTGTACACATTACAATTCGATGATCTGTCCAAACTGGAACGTTTCGGTGAGCGCAAAGCGAACAATTTATTGCAAGCGATTGAAGATAGCAAAACGCGTGATCTTGCTTCTTTCCTGTATGCACTCGGAATTCCAAATACAGGTAAAACGACAACACGCATGCTGGCAGAGCACTATCGCGATCTGGACAAAATCCGCACAGCAACGGTAGAAGCGTTAGTCGAGCTGCCGGATGTAGGCTCGATTGTAGCAGAGAGCATTGTAGAATTTTTCGCTGATCCATTTATGCAGGCAGGTATTGATAAAATGCTTAATCTGGGCGTCCAGCCTCAAGTTCCAGAAGCACCGGCAGTAGCGATACGCGAAGATTCGTATTTTAATGGCAAAACAGTCGTTCTTACAGGCACATTACAGACGATGACACGTGACGAAGCGGCGTTACGGTTGGAGCAGCTTGGAGCTAAAGTCACTGGCAGTGTATCCAAAAAGACAGATATCGTGATTGCCGGCGAAAAAGCAGGCAGCAAGCTGACAAAAGCGCAGGAGCTTGGTCTTGAGGTTATCGAAGACGAAGAGCAACTGAAGCGACTGCTGGAGCTAGAGTAAGCTTACACAAGCGAGGAGATGCACGGATGGACATGCAGGAAATCGAACCACTGCTGACAGAAGCGTATCGGGCATGGGGAGATGAGCATACCGTGCCTGAAACGGTAGATGGGCTGGCAATATTTGAGCTGCGTCATCATGTCGTGTTCCCGCAGCCGTATCGTATATTGTTATTGCGCTTTGGACCGTTAAGGTTTGCAAACCCTGTAGTATATGGGCTGAAACAATTGGAATGGGCGTATCCGCAAGGTGTGCAACTGATCGCTGAGTATCGACAGCAAGATGCAGGGTTACCGGACCGTGAGCTATTTCCGATTGGGTCATTTGGTGATGGTGATCTGTTAGTGCTTGAAGAAGAAGGAGCCGTGTTCCGTCTATATCATGATGGCTATGATGAATCGCCATTAGAGCCTATCGCGCCAGATCTTCCATCTTTGCTGGCAGACATGGCAAGCTGGGCGCTGGATGTGAACCGCAGAATGAAAGAGAAGTAAGTCGTGTTATCCGTTTAGGTTTTAATATGGCAGGTTTGAAGATTCATTCAACAGATTACAGCATGTATGTTTAAAATAAAGGGCTATATAGATTCGCCTGGATGGATTCGAACTATACTATTGTCATCAGGCTATCTGATTGTAGTCGTATCAAATGATTAGGCATTAGGCGTAAGTAAAGTTTTTAAAATGTTGTAAATGAAAAGGACGAGAGCTTCTACGTATGTAGAAATTCTCGTCCTTCTTTATCTCCTATCTGATATACGATAAACACCTGTCAGATGCCAAGCAAAGCTTAACTCAGATTATCGGGTAACCAGGCATCTTTATCATAACCGCGCTGCTCCCAATAACCTGTATGGTCGTCAGCAATAAGTTCAATCCGATTCAACCATTTTACCGATTTGTAGGCATACATTTTGGGGATGACGAGGCGTACAGGACCCCCCAGATCAGCAGGGATAATATTACCATCATGAAGAAGTGCGACCATAATATCTTTCAGCTGTGCTTGTTCCAATGTAATGGAATCTGTATACACACCGTCACCGGAGTAAAATTTGATCGTTTTCGCTTGGGGCTTCACACCAGCCATACTTAAAAAATCGAGTAGTGGAATCCCTTCCCATGTGTTTTTGTAGACTGACCAGCCCGTTACACAGTGGAAGTCACTCACTTGCACTTTGCGTTTAATTTTCAAAAATTGCTCCCAATTCCATGTTTGCGGCTTATTTACGAGTCCGTCAATCGTAAAAGACCAGTTGCTGTTATCAAACGAAGGAATCGGTGTTACCGTATAAACGCGAAACTCTCCCTGCGCGCCACCACCAATCGGTGGTTTGGAATCGGATAGTGGGGTTGGGTTAGGCACCATTTTGTTCGGATTACTGGCAGCGACCTCTTCCCAGCTACCACCACTGCTCGTTAACGAGTTACCTAACCAGCGCAAAAAGGTCGGTCCTACTGAAATTGCTAAACCTACACCGATCGCTGTACGTAAAAAAGCACGTCTTGTATAAAAGGGGGTTGCTTCCTGTGGTGTAGCTGTTCGATTCGGCTTGATGGTCGTAGTCGCGCCTGTTGTAGGAGCTGGTTGTACCATATCGCGATCAGGCTGCAATTGGATAGAACGTTTCTTCGGGTCTTTCAACCAGGCGGTACGTGTAATCGAATGATAGATAATATAAGGCAGACCGACCCATGTTAGCAGATCATGTACAAATAGAGCTGTGTTGGCAACTGTAGGCCCAACTTGACGCAGCAACCACAACAGAATACCGGAAACGATCCAGCCTACCAGTAAAATCATAACTAGAATTACATTTGTCTTCTGAGCGGGCTTTTCGCGAATCTGCTTCCAATGCTTGGAGGCAAGAAATAGATAATAGATGACAGGCACAAGTAGTGCCAGACCTCCAATAATATGAATCCAGCGAATCCATACCCTAACTTCGCCCAGCACCTCTCGCCAAAAGCCACCGAGTAAAACTAATCCTGTAATCGCTAGCAAAGCGACAAGCCATGCGTTCCATGCATGGATGCGCACTAGCTTTTTGCCAAAACTCTTTTGAATGGAAGCTAGCAGACGACCCATAGCAACCTCCTTCTCATGTGTAAACACATCGATGTAATAGATAGGTCTTCGTTCAAAATGACATCCGGCACAATATCCACTATGAGTAATTCGCAAATATAGAGCATTTGGATTGCAGCAATGATTACTTACTTTTAGATATAGACTCTTTTAAAATGATTATAATGCACAATAGTAACAGAGTGTGAGCAAGTTGTAATATTTATACTTTAAAATTAGATGATTGAAGTACTTATAGAGCACAGTTAGAATTGGTACGAATAAGAACTCACATTAAGAATTACTATAATGATAGATCATATTTGAATAGATCATTGTTATAAGGGAATGGAGAAGTTGAGTAGGCGTGGATCGGTTGAAATTAGTTGAAGTACCGATGAATGCAGTAGTAAAGGAGAAACATTCAATAATAAGAACTCATAATTAAGATTATAATGAGGGGTAAAGCACTACCATTATAGTGGGAATATATTAACGGAAATGATAAGGATAAAAAAGATTTGAAAAAACACTTGCTAACTTCATAAATACATGATATATTATTCGAGTCGCCTCGAGCGGCACAAATGCTTCACGAAAAACAAATTAAAAAAAGTTGTTGACTAACAATTCTAAACATGATATTATATAAGAGTTGTTGCGAAACAAATAAACAAGTTCCTTGAAAACTGAACAAATAGGATTTGAATCATAAATTCGGGAAACCGAATGTCAGCAAGAAATGAGCACGTCAAACACTTTATTGGAGAGTTTGATCCTGGCTCAGGACGAACGCTGGCGGCGTGCCTA
>NZ_JBCGUH010000030.1:0-11992 GCF_039822605.1 Paenibacillus wenxiniae | reverse complement strand
CCGAGCATATGCCCAGTGCCTTATGATTATATCGTTATATATGAGTGCTCTTACCCCACGGCCCCACGCACACGATGCCGCGTCATTGGCCTAATGGTAGCGCCGCGCTTAGACCAGTTACGCTATGAGTCCGCCATGACATCTATACATCATCTGCCGGAAGCTCGGTCATTCATCATGTCTGAGTAGTGTAGTGGTAAGGGGCTACACCTTCACCCGGAACATCAGTTCCTATGGTGATAGTGTAGCCCCAATATACAGACGCTGTGCCGTCCTCTTACAGACAATATACAGACACTAAATTATTATCAATTCATAACGCAAAAAACTTTGTTGTAGTCAAAACTATCGTAACTACTATTTTCTTTACCTTTTATGTCTTGAAAAACCCAAAACATCGTCCACTCGACACCTTCATTGTCTATTACTGGGGCGGACATTTCAAAATCGTATTTTTCACCCTCTTCTGCATCGTTGTAGTTTGTGTACACATTACGATTCAGCGTGGCGCCTGTTGGTTGAGGTTTGCCTTTCAAAATATATGTGTCGCCCTCGAATTTTATAATTCCATAATTGATTGTCATTTTAAATCTGCTCCTTTCACTCACCAGTATATTCGACACAAATTTCAGTTCTTTTTTTCAAAATAGGTTCACACAAGTTAGGTATAGATTGTGTGAAGACGGAACGACAGTGATTTTTTAATTCATTCGTGACCGGATTGAGCATTTCGATCAGATAGGCTGAACGATCAGCGTCGCGCTTTTTTTTGTTTGGACAACACCACCCGAAGGTATTAATCCAATCAGAAGCCTTTTCATTTTTATCAAGATCAAGCAGGAAACCTTTAACTTCTTTATAGCTTTTCTCATTAATTTTTTGGCGTTTTTCTGTCCATTTTTCTCTTTCCATATACCATTTCGGATCTTCCTCAATGGCGATGTTTACGATATTCCAGACATCCTCACGGATGTTTTTTGCCCAATCTACCTGCTTATCAGAGCCTTTTAAATCTACAAAACCCATTTTAATCAGTCCTTTCTGTCGCTCATTCAGTAATGCGGTTGCTTTATATTCTTATCATATACTCCCTGTAGTATATAGTCAATACTTTTTTATACTACAGGGAGTATATTTTTTTGCTCGTATGTGTTACTGTATATATGAGGTGATCATATGGGGAAATCAGCAACGCGTGCAAAACATAAATATAGCGAGGCTAATTACACTAAAAAAACGATAGAATTCCCCCTGAATCTTCCTGATCAGGTGATGGAAGTTGCGAAAAAACAAAACAAGAGCTTCCGAGCTTATGTGATTGAAGCTTTAGAAGAAAAAATGCAAAAAGACGCAGAGTAACCTGCGTCTTTTTTATATCACTACTGTTTTAAACGTATCTCTGTTACATGTTCATGCGTTAAATAATTCCCCAATCCTTTAACGTGTTGGCGACGGATATAACACCGCGCCTTATCCTCCGGTCGACTGTGCGCTCTGTGTGCCATCTTAGCTTACGTATGGCTGTTTGTCTATTGTTGCCCTGCAAGAATACGTGATCTGTAATGTCGCGCACCTCTGGGTCAAGTATAAGCGAGATTGCCAGCTCGATATTCGCCGTCTTATCGGCATACTCTTTTAGTTTGCACTGTTGCTTAGTCGTCAGCACGTCCATCTGCTTTAACCCGATCAGTGCACGACTCATATACTTGTATCGGCGAAGCAGGGACTTAGCTGCCTGAAATTCTGCTTCCGTAGCTTCGGGAAGCCATTGCATCTGCTCCACCCCCATGTAATTCATCTCAATCAAAAGGTTGGGTTGATTTAACGATATCCAACGCTTGCTGCGACGAAAATCCAGCTTCAACCAACCGGTCATACTTTTCTTTGCGATAACGACACTGTAAATTCAGAAATTGCATTTGTTCAGGCCACACACTCTCAATTGCATCAATCTGCATTTGCATTTCAACTTTGGTGATTTTCCCATTCGGTTTATCTTGATTACTCATCTAGCTCACCCTTTCAAAATTCGAATATATCGGACTGACCTTCCCTCACTGGCACTTGTCCGTCAGCAGCATCCACAATCAATCCCCTATCCAGCATCCATTTAGGAGCCGTATACAGATATTCCGCTTTAGCCTGTTTGCCTGCCCTCACCGTGCCACTACGGTCTTCATGCTGGGCTTGCAATGTCCAAACAAAGAATGTCTTGGCTTTCACTGGTTGTTTATCTCCAAGCCGTTCGCGCAACTCGTTTGTTCGTTGCTGGTTATAATTAGCGGCTGCTTCCGCTTGTTGTTTACGTGTAATCATTGAGACTCCCCCAGTTTAACGCCACAAAATGGGCAGTATGAGATTCCGTCTGTGCTTACGTTGACGTTTTCGCATTTGTCATGCTCATGAATCATAAGCCAATCTTCTGTGCCACGTACAATTTCTCTGTTGTGTTTTTCTGTGCCTTCACATTTGTGTTCCACGTCTTGCGACTGTTGCTCTGTCGGTATGCTTATTTTGATTTTCGGAGAAGTGAGCATGGTGCCTTCGGTGTATGTCACATCGAATCCGTCTTCTTTTAAAGCTCTAATAATGAATTCGTCGCGGGAATAAAAATCGCGCCGCACGCCCTTGTATCCCTGATCTATACTATCCATAAAAGCAGCTACCAGCTCTGTGTATACCTCGCTTTCCCGTGCTTCGGCTACCCGCTGTATCACCGCCTGTTCTTGACGCTTCTTCAAATCTTCGAAATTGTATCCCATATCCTTATCCTCCTTACCGGCACTGCCTGAGTAGTGCAGGATGATGTCTAATACGGTTTGCATGTGTTACGGTGTATCCTCTAAACGCTTTTTAAAATCATAGATAAACGATCCCATCTTGGCTTTGTTAAACTTATAAAAACGGTCACTTTCCGACCAAGGACGATCCATATTTAACACATTTTTACCAATTGACAAATAACCATTGTTATCGAATTCCTTATCGTAATATTCGTCGTAGTCCGATGCCACGCTATTAGCTTCTTTTGGTTCAATATTCGACCAAACGTATCGAGCTGCCTGTTCAATGCATTGGAGTAGCTCTGTAAATCCATCTGCGCTAAACTGTACACGCGCGTCGTATCTCCTAAACATGTTGTTGCTTTCGCTGAATCCTTCAATTTCAAATATCACCGCTGACTGCTTGACTTTTATAACCAATACATGATTGTTCTCGCTTTGAATTTTGCATAATGTTTTATCTCTGCTCATGTGTATCCTCCTTAGTAGCGATAACCTTGCCATTGACTGTATAGCAACCATTCCGCATTGATCTCCATTTAACAGGTCTGCGATTACTTCGACGTAACCGCGATGGCAGTGTTTTTTGAACAGCCACAAGAAAATCGATCGCAATATCTAATGACTCGATCACTGTTCGACCACCAGCATCAGCTTTGAAATCCAACACCAGTCGTCCCGTCAATCCATCCGTTAATACACCATTGCGCACATATATAGCCCGTCCCCGATGCCGCATGAACAGTTTGCCGCGCACGGGGTATTTGACGTTACCCCGGCGCTCGTAGAACGTTGTGTACTCACTCTGTCGCATCTGTAAGGCTCCTCTCTGGCTTAAATCGATGATGGAACTCAGTCACCGGCATCTTATCTGGTTCGGTGTGTGGGGCTATGTCGTTAAAGTGCACATAGCCCTCGTTGTCTTGGTATAACGCGTAAACCACTGTGCCATCAGAGTCTGTGTAAAATTTGTTGATTGGCAGTTGATTTTGTTTATCCACCCAGGCATCAAAGCTCTGGCGCATCTGTACCAGCTCCTATGGTTCTCATCTTGGTACGCGACAAGCAATAATATTCCCAACCGTCTAAATTCCCGTAATTGTCGATAATCCAGACTTCAATCAAACTTTCGAAGTCTGGATTATTCGGCAAATTCACGCTATTTATAACGCGGAGCTGAAAAGGGTCGTGTTCTGGATGTGTGAGTAGATATCTTTCCACTTTATACTCCCGCTCCGATGGAACACCTGTAGATCCACCTTCCAGCTCGATTGCCATAATCACTGTGCCTGGCAATACATACTTTGTGTTGTCAAGGATATAAGTGACACGTACTCTTACGGATCGATCTGTCAGCCAGGTAGTTTCCGGGTCATATTCCAGCAGCTCCAAAACGTCTCCAACTTTAAAATCTCGATCGTTTACACGGACTTCGAATGTTTTAGCACCGCTCACCACATCATTAAAGTATGGCTGTACCAACTTGAGCCGATGAATGTTACTCCCCATCTGATTTGCCCCCTTCCTTAATGATCCGCCCCAACATATCAGCCACAACTTGTTTGTCGAATCTGCCAGGTTCCATTTCATTGAGTACGATTATCGCTGCATGTATTGTTTTCAGCAGCTTATCCCGTTCCTGCTCTGCTGCTTCAGCTCGCAAGACTGCGTCATACATTAGGCTATCTGCAGATGCTGTGGGTGTGAATGTCACAGCATTGTCGTTTGGTTCGTTCATACCTGTTCACCACCCTCTAAGACACTTCCTAAATCATTCCACACCTTAGACAACACACTATACTTTGCATTTAATACATACAAATCAGTAGTAGGCCCTTCCTGATCCATCATTGCTTCAACGATCCAATATATTTCCCACCATAGTTCGTCGCGATATTTTTGTATAAAGGATGTCATACCTGTTATCCCTCCATAGGCTGAGACGCTGCCCAGCCTTTATTCAAACGCGTCTAATACGTTCCTTTACTGCCTTTTTCCAAGCTTCTATATTCAGCCCCTCACCAGCAAAGTAATCCTCCATCTCACGGTAGAAACCCAACACAGATTCATTAAAATTTACGCTTGCTGGCTGATCATACAGCCATGGACGGAACTGCGTCTCATATGCGTTATCCTTGACTCGGCGAATGTGTCTCTGGATCAAGAGGAAGAGTGTTTCCGGCACTGGCTTACCAGACTGAACTATCTTATTGAATCGCTTGATATGCTTTTTCCAAACTCGACGTTTCGTTCGTTTGTATTTGTTCATGTAGTCCCCTCCATAGGCTGGGAATGCCCAGCCCCCTGTAGTATGCGACCTACCTTTGTCTATACTTTGATCGTAAAGGGTAGCTCAAAATCATAGGGTAGCAGCCATAGGTGATACATATTTGCTTCATCCACCAGTTCGCGCGTGTCTGGGAACACTTCTATGGCGGTTCTCCACTCGCCAAGCAGCTCATTCTTGATACGCTGTTTCTCTGCCCAGCTGATATCGCTGCTCTGGGCATTGCGGATACAAACATGCGTCACTAGACCCCAATCCGTTTGTACGTCGCGAGCCATAACAAAATACTGACCATCCTTACTTGACCAGGCTTTATTCAGCTCGCCAAACCATCCCGTACCGACACCCGTACCTTTTGGTGTCGGTCTTCTGATCCATCCACTTGTACTCCCCATGTCTATCTCTCCTTTATGCGGAACATGTCCGCTAGAATAAGACTGCTTGATTCGCCGCTGCTGCCGCTACAGGATTGATCCATAGCACCTCGGTACGTTTCTTCCCTGCTTCCGCTTGGACTATACGTTCACTTCTGTTCCAATGACGAAGACGTTCGTTATACAATTGATGATCGTACCCTGATAGCAGAACCGGCCCCGGATGTGCATCCAGCGTGTCCAGCAACTGCATATGGTCATCGTTATTCATTTCGTGCTTATACATTCTTTTGCTTCGTGTTTGCAGGATATAAGGTGGATCCGCATACACCAACACATCATCGCGACGATAACGCTCTAGCAACTTGACGGCCGGTTGACTTTCGATTTGGACTGCCGCGAGCCGTTCCGTGATTTGCATTATCTTATCTGGCATTTCAGTCCATTGCCTTGTGATCGGCTTGTTGGGACAGTGATCGACACTGATGTTATGCCGCCACCCTGTTCTATCAGATGTTTTAGCTCCACGAGCCATCCAACACCGAACTAAAAATAATCGAGCTTTCTCAATATCGTTTATGTCATCACCAGGATGGTACGATTCCATATACTCCTGTCTGGCGTAAGGCGTGAATCTCACTGCCTGCGCCAATTCTTCTGGCCGGTCTCGGATCATCCGGAACAGATGGACGACATTGGAGTCTAAGTCATTAACTGTTTCAAGCTTGGATGGTTCTTTGTTGAAGAGCACCGCGCCAGAACCGAAATAGGGTTCCAAGTACGTATTGTGTTGCGGCATGTAGCTAATAATCCAGTCCACCATGCTCCATTTGCTGCCCGGGTAATGCAGTATGCGTGGTGCTTTCATTGCTGTATATCATCCTCTCTAAAATATAAACTCCTTCAAAAAATCTCCGCTACTCGTGCTGATAACAACCTTGTTACCACTTCCAGAATTTTCATTTATGATTGCGCGCAGGAATGATTTTAGATAACCACGGTATTCCCAACGATCGAATTGCTGCCATTCATTGCTAACAGTTTCAGATGATGACGTTTGGACAGGTACAAACTTTACTGCTACAAATTCACCTTTCATTGTTGCTTCATCCTCTCTGGGCTGGGACTTTGTGCATCTTTGTTCCAGCCCTTAAATTTTTTATTGTTGTGAATTTGTCAGGTTTTTAAATTATCATGTATAACTTTGATTGCCGCATAAATCGGATAAAGCTGATACGGATTGATCGCATTGCCCAATCCTTTCAAGCGACCAGCGCGATCCTTTACGCCTGTAGCTACTCTTGGCGGCTCCCAGTCGTATTGTTCGGCTCCGTATCCGGCAGGCCACTGATGTCTGTCCATCCAATCGGAAATCCCATCAAGCACTCCACCCAGTCGGGATTGAGCTGACCTTTCTGGTTTTGAATTGGTATTTGATCCATTCCATTTAGCTATCCCCTTCAAAATAGAGTGGCTTCCATTTCGTCTTCTGGAGGCTTAGCACGTTGCGCGACAACTTGCTCCCAAGTATATCCGCTTGCCATCAGTTGAATTTCTTGGACTGCCTTTTCAAGATTCTTCAGACTTGGTAATAATGATTCACTCAAAATATTCTGGAAATACTCCAGATCCTTCTCTGTATATGACTGTTTGCGGCGTTTTAGGAACTTGTCTTGAATATCCTCGATTTGTCTTTTGAGCATATTGACATGCTTGCGGTCGTTTTGCAGAATTTCGCGTAAGTCTGGCAGTGCTTTTTCAGCACGTTCACGAGTGTAGTGCGTATAAAATGTGTTATCCATCTTCATACTCCACCTTGATTAACAATTCGCCAGGTGCATGTCTCAACGCTTCGTAACGCTGCACTTTGATCTTTTTAGATTCGATCCAACGAGCTAAAGCTCTGCTGTTGATCTGTGCACCGCCTGCTTTGCCTTCGGCTAACTTGAGTCCAACTGGCGATAATTTCAGAATCAAACCATCTGTACATAAACCCACACTCATATGATTAGGCTTTACATCACTTAATAATTTTAGTGCTGTACGAGATATCGATAATCCGTCACGTATGATCCCCACGGATGCAGCAATCGGCCTACCCTCTGGTATAAACCATTCGATCTCATTCGATGTCGGTTTTTTCGGAGCCGCATCCAGTGGATCTACACTTGCAGATGACGTTTGCTCTGTTTGCCCCTTAGATTCCTTATATTTCTTAATTGCTGCACGTTCCAACTCTTTTGTCCCCATGCCCCACTTACGGAGCCAATAGGTGGATAAAGTGTTTTCCTTCAATCCCCAATCGATCGCGATCAACGCACGGCTATGTCCCTGCGCACGTAGTTGCAGGTACTGTGCCATATCTGGCGTAACCTTAGGCTTTTTATTGCGACTACCGTCATCAACCAGTACATAGGTGCCTTTCTTTTCGGCTTTCTTCATTTTTTCTGCATTGCCGGACAGATGTTCCGTAATTTGCTCTGGCGTCCATTTCGACGTTACCACTTCGCCAGGTGGCGAGCCGGGTTCATTACGACGTGGAATAGGCGGTGTCATTGCGCACCTCCGTCCCGATCACCTGCTGTATTATAAACCTGCACTAATCGCGCAATGGCTGCTATGCATTCCTCACGCACGACATTTGCCGGCTCCCCGCAATTGATCGCCATACGCAGTCCATCTACCTCGCTATCAAGTACGGCCATATGTCCGCTGATACTTTGATCAGGATCAGTAGAAGCTTGCAGCATACGATCAACTGAGACCGATATTTCCGCTACGGCAGGTGTAGCAAACAGAAATTTACTGAAACCCTCTCTACTACCAACCTTGATAACGCTTGCTTCTTTCATGTTCAATCACTCCAGTTCGTTGTTATTTGATTTAATTCAGTCTTTCCGCTTCCGGCGTGGCAAATGTTGCGCCTTCATACGCTCCTGCTCGCGCCGATGACTTGCATGGTGCGGTAGGTGCTCCCGATCCAAGACGTATACCCTGCCAACTTCCCGACCGTTGTCATCAACAATGCTGAAAAAGTGGCGCTGCTGGAATATTGGATCATTCATGGTAGTTCACCGATCAGCTCATAAAAAGCGCATTCTCCGTCAGTAATCACGTCCAACTCGGTATCCGAAAAGTCGGATCGAACGATCTGACTGCACGGTGGCGATCCGGTACGCATGTACATCTGAGTCATGTACTCCAGCACTGTCCACATGTTCGGATTCTGCAAGGTCATAGGATTCACACCCCTTCCTCAGAAATCCTTCCCAATTTTCATCGCACATTGAATAGTCATCCATAGCTATCAAATCTCCTTTGGCAAGCGATTATTGAGTGTGATATCACGTTTGATCACAACTGTATAATCACGAGACATTTCCACCAATCTGCTTGCCGCCGCTTCGTCGAACGCGCACAATTCAGCAATTGTACGTTCCGAGCACACCAGCATCGGTAGTTTGTTGAGGTAGCGATAATTGATGATTCCGAAGATCATTTCCGTCTGCCAATTCGTCGGCTTGTCCCGACCTTTGAACAGATCGTCCACAAATAACACAGGCACACGCTGCATTTGGTATATTTTGTCCTTCGCCGCTTCCAGATCACTTTTGAGTTCGTCCGTACCTTCGACCCACGGAAAATACTGGACAGCAATACCGCGAGCAAGCAGGTTGTTCGTGACGGCGGCAAGTAGATGTGTTTTGCCTGCTCCGGGTTGCCCAAGGAAGCAGCAACTATTATGCGTACCTTGCTCCTTACCAAACTCCTGAACGTACCGGTACGCTTTGGCGTACATTTCCTGAATTACTGCTGGCTTGTCGCTAGTAACAAAGTTGCCGAACGTCATTTTTTTAAACTCGTCTGTGATCTGACTGCTTTTGAGCAATCGTTCAATACGGCGTTTTTCCCTGCATTTGCACGACACAGCCACATCTTGCAAAATCTCATTTACCGTGCCGTCCGACAGAGTAACTTTACCTGGACGCTGTTCAATCACGAATTCTGAATCTTGGCAGATTGCGCATTTATAAGATGGTTGGGTCACGCTCTGGCATGCTCCACTTTCCGTCGTTTCGGTCGAGATATGCATACTGGTCTTCTTTTGCAGACGTTCCAGCATGTCCTTGAGTGGTCCGCTGATGTTGTCCAACGGCTACCGCCTCCCTTCGCTGTTTGGATTCTTCTGCCGTGTAAATACCTTCTTTGATCCAACGTTCCATAACCGGTTTAAAGTAATTCACACCGGGCTTTCCGTTATCCGATGATTCAGCTGCATGCCATAAGCAGCTGATGATTCGTTCGTCTGTGATTCCTCGCTTTTTCAAATCCCGTATATAAATGGACCAGACGGACGGCATTGTGAATGTTTTGTAAATCTGGTTGTAAGCATCGACAACACCGATTTCAGAATAAAACGGTTCGTCAGATGAAGAAGATGGGCCTATCTCTTCTTCTTTTATTTCTTTTCCTTTACTTTCTTTTCTTTTACTTTCCTTTCCTTGCATTGCATTTGCAGTGCTATTGCTATGCAAATGCATACTAGTTGCATTATCGACTTCCGCTGTCGACCCTTTCTTTTCCTTATCCCATCTGGCTTTAGCAGCCTTTCGACGCACTTCGGATTTTTGGTCGCGAAGCTCCATTCGCCGGTTCAGGGAAGCGCTCCAAAAGTATTCACCATCTGATTCAAAGAGTTCAAATTCACTGATACAATCATGCACAAATTCTGCAATCCGAATGCTATCGGTCTGCAATTGGGATGCAAATGCATTCCATGTGTACTTGCCTTGCATATCCAAACGATAGCCTTCGGATTCTCGCATCATTTCAACTAACATCCAGTACCACCCGTACCCCTCTGACCCGTAGACCGACCGCATTGCGGTGATCTTCGGATCGTGTCTGGCGTTGGAGTCGTGGGAAAAGTAGTATGCCTCTTTCACGTTGTATCCCCTCGTTCCTTTTGCCAAAATTGCTCTCGTAGTTGCTCAGCCCAGTGGCGACCTTCCTCGGTGTAGTCCACCCAGTTATGACACGTACCTGTATTGACCGATGGCCCACACAGCATCGCTACGTCATTGACTGTCGTCTCATCCAGCTTCCATCTGCGTACCAGGTGGGCACACTGCAATCCGATCGGACTACCGCAACGCTCGCAATATCCTTGACTGCGATCCAGCGCGTCAGTGTAGACCTCAGCCGTGATACGCCCCCGTTCCTTCGCAGTCTTCTTGCTGCGCTTGTGCGCTGGCTTCGGCACAGGTAGGTGCTTCCATTCGGTCACTTCGGATCACCCCCATATCCGTTATGCGGTTTGCCATACGCTTGATATTTACTTGGGTATCGAGCAAGTCAGTGTACAGTTGAATAAGCTCAGCACGGCATTCGCGCGCTTCATTCTCTGCATCGCGCGCTCGATCCTCCAACCCTTTGCAGTAGTCAAACGAATTACTCAAATCGATATGCAGGGACTCGTTTTCCCTGTCCGCTTCATCGCGCGTAATCAGCTCAATCCATGCGCCTGACTTATCCATCAATCGATGTTCTGTCGCCTGTCCACCGATAATCATCCGACGATCAGCTCCGACCTCAACCATTGTGCCGGATGGATAGCGCAGAATGTTGCTACCCACACGACGCGCAAACGCCCCAACACGACCAGCTACTTGATTAACTGGGTATTCGTGATCCTCAAGTAATAAAACTCGCATACTGCACCCCTTTTCTATTTTCAAAAACGCGCCAAATGCCTGAATAGCACCAAAGCAGCTCCGCAGAGCACAGCCATAAATCCTGCAATTACATACATCAACATTGACTGTCCCCTCGATCCGTGATAGATTCTATTTATAATTTTTGTTAATCATTTGACTAGGCTGCACGTTACCGCGTGCGGCCTTTTTCATGTTCCAATCCATCCAGCGACAAGTGTTAAGGCTGGCGGTAAATCCCTTTGCAGCACATCACGATAACTTGATACTTGATATTTATTCTTGATGTCTCGATGAATCTGCTGGAATGCATAACGCCGAGACACCTTATCTGCATGCAACCCATGTACTCGCTCGGTGATAGCTTGCTGTAACAAACGTTGTTGGTGACTATTGAGTGTGATTTGAGATTCAAGCCTTCCCTCAACTTCGGCTATTTGCTCCAACAAGAATTCCTGTCCAGATACCAATGCTTTCACCGTTTGTGCTAAAGCATGTATGGTCATTGGTTCTGCTTGATTAAGCGCTGTGGCCATTCGACCAAACTCTCGAATGTACAACTCTCTAAACTTACTGGCTTGTTCGCCCTTGTATCCTAACGCCAGAAACGTAAAGCCTTCCTGTGTGATCAAATACTTCGTTTGCTCCCGTCCTCGCCCATCCGTATATTTAATAGGCTCAAAGTTGAGCGCATTAAATTCAGGTGTCACATCCAGTGTTCTGATATCCCGTTTCACATTCTTGTGTTGCTTTCCAAACCCATCAGCTACACGGAGGCTGTCTGTTACCAAACGCCCCTCGTGAGCGTATACGAGCTGTTCCATGCTCAGTCCC
>NZ_JBCGUH010000029.1:0-17648 GCF_039822605.1 Paenibacillus wenxiniae | reverse complement strand
TCCCCGGTAGAATACCGAGAAACGGTTGTAGCTTGAAGTGGCTTTTTAATGGTGTCTACTTGACGGGGGTAAGACCACCATTGAAGCCTGTCTTTTTTATATAGTAATATACTAAGAGCACAGATCAATAAATATTTTCTTGTGAATTTATAATTTATTTAGACATTTAAGTTCTCATTTTGATTCGCTTGGCGTATGATCTATTTCTTTTACAATACCAGATTCATTTAAAGCTGCATATAAATCGTTAATATTCCTTCTATTCTGTATACCATCTCTCTGTTTACTAAATGTAAAATGAATAGTTTCTTTTGCTCTGGATAATGCAACAAAAAATGCAGCAGTATTCTCCTCTGGATTTCTAGTAAAATCAAAAAATGCACTGTCTTCTAGCCCAATAAAAATAACAGTTTTATACTCTAAACCCTTACTTTTATGAATTGTCATAATTGGAACTGTATCTTTACCTAATAAGTCATAAAGGGTTTTATCAAAATCATTTGAAGTTTGCAAATATTTATTCCATAAATGAGAAGTCATTACTTCCTTCAATTGCTCAATATAGTTAGACCTAGCGTATTGCGTGAAAACGGTCTGAATTGCTGAAATAGAGTAGAAATCGACAATTAAATCCAATATATCTCTAACGTCTTGCTTGTAACGAATATTTTCAATATTGTATGCAATATTATTTAAATGATCTTTAAGCTCAGATTGTAACTCATTAATATGAATAGAATCTGGATCTATTATTCTCATTTTTGCTAAAACATCGCAACAGTACTTCCAAGCTGAGGCATTCTTTTTGATACTTATACTTAAAGTGTTAATCCATAAAACAACTAATTCTTCTTTCAGTAAATCTTGATACTCTCCTTCATTACGTGCCTTGATATTAAGTTTATCTAATGCACTGATTAATTTTTCACCGTATCGAGGTATACTTTGTTTAATTAAAACACATATATCTTCTGGATTATGAGTACCTTTACTAATATATCTTTCTATAATTTCCGCGATTGTATTTGCTTCTTGTACATCACTCTCAAATATATGATAGAAAGCTTCTCCATCGTCATCATCCCATTTTTCACTTGTTTTGATATCTATAGGAGTCTCATCGAATCTGGAGAAAAAAGCTTTTTGTAATTTGATTAGTTTTGGAGCAGATCTATGATTCATGGATAATGAATAGTTTATTGTAGCAAAATCTTTGGCAAACACTGAGAAGATATCTTTCTTTGCACCTGCCCATACCATAATACGTTGTTTTAAATCCCCGACAGCAGTTAAAGTAGATTTCGATTTATGAAAACATATATTAATTAGCTCATATTGAGGCTCTGTAGTATCTTGAAACTCATCTAAAAAGATATGACTATACGTTAATTGCAAAGAGCGTTTGATCAATGGATTTGTGCGAATCAAATAAGATGCCAACCGAGTGATCATAGAAAATGTTAGTCTTGCCGTTGGAGTAAGTTCCCCTTTCAACAAAATCTGCCAAGCTCTTTCTGTTGGAAGGTCTGTATCATGTGGGAAAGGTAATGAGTACCTTGCAATGTCTGATCTCAGATTTTTATTAATTTCATTATTTCTCCAATCGCTTGGTTTTACAAACCCGGCAAGGTTATATGCTTTTCGGATATCATTATCGTCTGCAATATCATATAAAGAATTAGGGCGATAAAGTTCAGGAATTGCAAGAAAAAAACGATCTACTAAACTTTTAGCAAATGCATCGTAAGTCATAGAGCGAAATCTTTGAGAAAGTTCTTTTCCGCAACGCTTCTCTACTCTTTCTTGGAGATTTTTTGCAGCATCTTTTTTAAAGCTGATGGCCAATATCTTTTTAGGGAATATGCAACTGTTTGTTTCAAGTAAAAAACAAGCACGTTGAGCAAGTAATTCTGTTTTACCCGCTCCTGGTCCTGCGATAACAATGGCATTCGTTTCGCTTTTCACAGCTCTCAGTGCTTCAGTTTCAAGTATGAGATTATCCGCAGGTAGCCAATCAGTTGTTGGTGTCTTTTTCATTATTGTTTTCCTCTATGTTATAATTTAACTTCTCCATAGCTCTGCGAAGTACACTTTTTAAAATATCTGGTAAATCTTCTTTGAATTGATCTTCTTCTATTTTTAACATGGCCAGACGGTGTGTAACAGGCTTTCCTCTTTGCAAAAAGAAATAATCATACCAGATCATTAATTTTTTCTGTTCATCACTGTATGTTTCTCCAGTTCCACTCTTTTCTTTTAGGGAATGCTTGACTGCAAGTTCAACCCGATCGTCATACTCTGGAAGAGCTGATCCATTACCTTCTACAGTTACTATTTTCATTGTAGTTTTCTGTCCATTATTATCTACACTTATTTGAGGTCCTTCATTATCTTGTAAAGTTGCTTTGTAGGCATCTGGAAACTTTTCTAGCATCATAAAATCTAAATCTAAAGGATAAGAGAAAAAAACATCATAATCTTCTAAAAACTTGATCCATGCATCTTGATTGGATTTACAATCTTCTCGCCATGTGTGCATTTCTTCAAATTCTTTATCTGTCAGTATCCCTTCTTCTATACTTAATAACTTCGATCTATCCTCACCTACTCTAATCAACTGCTGGATTGCATATTTGATCCTCCCCCAGCCTCCGCCGTTACGTTCTTTGTCAAAATCCAATAATGTAACATATGGAATTTCGAGCTGACGTAACAGTCTCCAAAAATGATTTACATACCTCCCACCAAGCGGAACGATAGATACAGCTATGTCATCCAAGTAAGTATTGCTATGAAGTTCCATAGCCTTAGAAAGAATTACTTCTTCGCTATCTCCCTCCCCTAAAATCACCAACTTAGAGAAGTAAATTTCTGGATATGCTTGTATAGCCTCTTTTACATATTTGTAAGCTTCCTCATTTTCTGGACTTCCTTTTTTTGTAGGTAAAATAATTTGTTTGATTTGCGTACTTATCGTTTGGTTTGAAATACTGAAATAACGAATGCTCTCGGGTGATATACGTTTTATAATAGCTGGAGTATGGGAAGTGAGGATTACTTGCGAATTCACTTTCTCAGAAATACGTTTTAAGTTATTTATAATATTTCCAAGCAAGTGAGGGGAGACGTGGTTCTCAGGCTCTTCGATAGCGACAATAGTGATAGCCGGAATAAGAAGATTAAATGACGAAGAGTCTTCATCAACAGTTTCGCTATCTTTCAATGCTTGCTGTTCAATATCCAGAAAGGTATCAATTAAAGATAAGTAAAATAGAGAACGCAAGCCATCTCCTAATGAGTCAATGGAATAAGGCTTTTGAGTAGGAGAAGGCATAAAATCAACTTCAAACTTTTTGATCAATTGGTCTAAATCAGTGCTGTTAAATCGAATACTAGCTTCTGTATAACGCCGATCTTGATGATATTGCTTCCATTGTGTTTTTAAAGATGTACGAACTTTTTCCAAACCAGCTTCTCTAAATAAATCTTGTTCAGTTTCTGCCAACTTAGTTTTAATATTTTCTCTTGTATCATTTGACCAATTAATTCCTTTAAGAACACGCCAAAGAAGTGTGCCTGTCGCATTTTTTAACAACTGAGTCGGATTACGAATAGCTGGTACATAGATAACTTTTACCTGAGATAACTCGGATGAAGATACACGGATTTTGCTATCTTCGTTTTCTGAAGCTGATACATAGTACATCATACTTTCAATTACTCCATCTGGTGTATTTCCCTGCTCCCATGTAGCGTCTAATTTTATACGTAAACATGGTGGAGACTCTGGCGCGTATACCGCAAGTTGCTCAAAGCATAAAGGTATAGCATAACTTAATTCTTCGTCTTCCTCATTCTCAATTTCAGGAAAAATAAATTCTGCCTCCAGTGATAACTCTCTGGTCGAAGATTCTTCGAGTACTTCATCCATTGGCACATGGAAATCAGTCTTTTCTAATATACGTTCTGCGTTCGTATCACCAAACATTTTAATTAAAGCAACCAAAGCTGAACTTTTCCCACTACTATTCGCTCCAATAAATGTAGTGAGCGTTTCAAAATCTATTGTTACTTCTTCTGGACCATATGAACGAAAATTACTGATTTTAATATGTTTAAGCTTCATTGTATCCTCCCACTAAAATGATTTAATCAACATCTTTGTAATGCAACTAAGGGATTATAATTTTTTTGATAGGTTCTTCTGGCTCCTCGTATGCTAATTGTATGGATTGGATGTGCTCAAGTAGTTTTATTCCAATTACACTTTGATTCTCCATCAAAAAAAGGTCCTGTAAAACAAATATAATTTTTTTGATACCGCCTATAAATAAACTAAAAAGTCCAATGCCTGTGCTTGTTACTAGAACGGTTATAGACACATCTATCCAGCTCACTCCATCAGTCATTTTAAATATATATGTCATATATTGATTCCATAGAGGTGTAAATAACGCAAGAAATACTCCTGCCACCCAAATAGATGGACTCTTTTTTCGTTCAATTGAATCTTTTAGATTAGCAGCTAGACGCTCGAGCTTTTCTTCTGTATACACTTTTTGGGTCTTAAGATAGTCAATAATCATTTCAGTTTGCATTTTGTTAAATTCCTGAGGGCGCCATGCTCCGTCCGAAGAACGTATCTTATATTTTTTATAAATTATTTTGCGTGCTGAATAATCAAACAAGCCTACAGCCACAATGCTTAAGATTAGAATAAATGCATATATACATCCTATAATTTTAATTATTTTATAATTAATAATCGCACTAGGTATGGCAATAACAAGTAAATATGTAGAAACGCTAAGCAAGACAACCATTATATTAGCAAATCTATAACGTGCCTTCATAAATTTGAAAACTAAAGCGTATGTGGTGAAATTATTTTTATAATTGTCAATGAAGTCTTCCATTTTCAAATCAAACACATCCCTTCTAGTAAATTAAATAGTGTAAATAGACTCATTCAAATTAATGACTAAAGTACCATTTTAATGCATACAAATCAATATAAAGAATTATGATAATTATATTACAATCGAAAATTGAATTTATTCATGATTAAGCTATAATTTTACTAGAATTTATTACATATATTTTTTTATATTTATGAATTTAAACTTTTAAATGTTTACAATAATGGAGAAAGACATAAGGATTAATAATTGCTTTATAATATTAATTCCAAATGCCACTTTTTAAAAATAATTTTATTGCTATCAAAAAAATATTATAATTTTGCAATATTTGTCGGTATGAGACGAATCATTAAAATAGAAAACTTTCCTTTAATAGCAATTGTCTGTAGCACAAAAGAAAGATTATACAAATCAAATGAAAACCCTTTCATTTTTTCCCATATACATGTATGCTGAAGTTAATGACGCTAGCAAAATTACCCTTATCCATCTTCTTCGCGCTATTGGGGCTGATCCAGCATGTTGGAGTCGAATGTCACGCAACCATAAATGTGAGATTGGAGGTTATCTATGTCCACTTCCTTTATTTCTCCGGAATGGGGTCTCAGTGTATCGGAAACCGTATGCCCGGATGTACAGACATCGGTCAATCTGTTAGGGATTCATATGCGCGAGGTTAGCCGCGACTGGGAATGTCCGAGCCATGCGCATCATCAGTATGAGATCAATTATGTGCTTCAGGGGACGCAGCAAATGAAGATCGGGGATTACAGCTATGTACAGCAGGCTGGCGATCTCGTTATTTTGCCTCCAGGGGTTCATCACATGAGTCGCAGCATTAGCGAAGGGACACTGGTCTATGTGTGCATTCATTTTGAAATGAATGATCGCGTGTTCCTGTCTCTGTTGGAGCGGACCAATCAATTAATTTTTCGCAAAAACAGTCTCGCCGCCAAGCAGATTGAACCGTGCATTATGAAGCTGGTACAGGCAGCTGAGCATGGTGGGCAGCATATGATTACTCGTCGCATTCGTTTGCAGGCTGCATCGTTTGAACTGTTCAGCGTGCTATGGGAAATTTTGCTAAATGAAGCGGCACAAGCATCGCCGTCGACGTATGCGCATATGGAGCTAGCTCACCAGATTGCTGCTAGACTGCAAGCGATCGTCAGTCGCAATTTGACAGAGGAAGAGCGCCCCGAATCGCATTACGGCATCGATGATATTGCTGCTGAACTGGGCATCAGTCCATCGCACTGCAATCGCATTTTCCATCAGGTGTTTGCCATTTCGCCGCGTAGCTATTTATCCAATCTCGTTCTGCATAAATCCAAGTTGCTGCTGGCGGACCCTCATATGTCCATTCAGGATATTGCGACCACACTCGGCTACCGGGATATTGCACATTTCAGTCGTCAGTTCAAACGCTGGTCTGGCATTTCGCCAAGTCATTATCGTAAAACACAGTTGCATATGAGTCAGCCACTTGAAGCGGAAGTGTAATCCATTCCGGCACGATCCAGGGCAGAATCTGTTGACAAAATAGGTTCACAGCTACCCGCTGGATGATCGTCTGAGCGGCTGTCCGATATTTGCTGGCGTTTATACCGTATATCGCATACAGCCGGGCAGACGTAGCGTTATTGCCCGGTTTTTTTGTTTTGTATAACCGATTATTGTCATGGCACTTCAGACTTACCCATTTGATTAGGGAGGATGATATCTTTATGCGCATGGTCTTTCGCTGGTTTGGTGAGCAAAATGATACCGTAACGCTGGATCAGATTCGTCAGATTCCAGGTGTGGAGGGCATTGTATGGGCGCTCCATGATATTCCGGTCGGTGAAATCTGGCCAAAGGAACGTATACAGGAGCTGCAAACGCTCGCTGAGCATCACGGTTTACATATCGAAGTCGTTGAAAGTGTGAATATTCACGAAGATATTAAGCTTGGTCTGCCCTCGCGTGACCAGTATATCGCCAATTACAAACAGACGATTAAGCATCTGGGTGAAGCCGGAGTCAAAGTAATCTGTTATAACTTTATGCCGATTTTTGACTGGCTACGTACCGATCTGCATCATCCGCTGCCAGATGGCTCTAATTCGCTATTTTATGAATACAGCCGCATTGAAAATATCGATCCGTTCGAGCTGGTTATGCAAATTCAGTCTAATTCAGCGCTGACGATGCCTGGCTGGGAGCCAGAGCGACTGGCCCATTTGACCGAGTTGTTTGAAGCGTATCAGGGCTTTACCGAGGAAGACCTGTGGCGTAATGTGCAGTACTTCCTGGATGAGATTATTCCGGTTGCCGAAGCAAATGGTATTCAAATGGCGATCCACCCGGATGATCCACCCTGGTCGATTTTTGGATTGCCACGCATTATTCGCAATCAGGAAAATATCCGCCGCTTCCTCAGTCTGTCGGATAGTCCGTCACATGGGATTACGCTTTGCACCGGCTCGCTCGGCGCCAATCCAGACAATGATATTATTGGAATGGTGCATGAATTTGCGGAGCGGATTCCGTTTACCCATATTCGCAATGTAAAAGTAGAGCCGAACGGCGACTTTCAAGAGACATCGCATCGCACACAGGATGGTAGCGTCGATATCGCTGGCGTGGTCGAGGCGTATCATGAAGAAGGCTTTACCGGTTATTGCCGTCCAGATCATGGACGCCATCTATGGGATGAACAGTGTCGTCCGGGGTATGGATTGTACGACCGTGCACTGGGGATTATGTATCTGTGGGGATTATGGGATGCGCATGCGCTCCGTAACCCCAAATCGCTGGCAGCGGCACAGCAGCGTAAGGAGGATACTGTATGAACGAGCACAAACCACAACTGAGCGAACAGGCACAACTACAGCCACAGGCAACTTCCGATACTGCCCCTCCGTCCTCACCGGCTACGTCAACGACAGGCAATAAGCTGGTCGATCAGACATTACGCGAAGTGATTCGCCATGTAGAGGGCGAGCAACCGCCAACTGAGACGGAAATGAAACCATTACCGCTGCATGATTCATTACGCGGTAAAGTCGTTGTTATTACCGGCGGTGCAGGTGTATTATGCCGGGCGATGGCATTAGAACTAGCGCGTCAGGGCTGCCGAATTGCGATTTTGAATCGGACACTGGAAAAGGGCGAAATGGTCGTCGCTGATATTGTGGCACAGGGTGGCGAAGCGATTGCCGTTGCCTGTGATGTGACAAAAGAAGATAGCGTCATCGTAGCCGAAACGGTGGTGACCGAACAATTGGGACCGTGTGATATTCTGATTAATGGTGCTGGCGGAAATCGGCCGGATGCGAATACAACCGGTGAGACGTTTAGCGAGCAGGATCTGAACGTAGATCATATGCAGACCTTTTACGATATTGGAGTCGATGGCTTCCGGCAGGTGCTTGATCTGAACATGATCGGCACGCTGATCCCAACGCAAATATTTACCCGTCGCATGGTCGGACGCCCCGGCGTGACAGTTATCAATATTTCGTCGATGAGCGCGTATAGCCCGATGACGAAAGTGCCTGCCTATTCTGCGGCCAAAGCCGCGATCAACAATTTCACCCAATGGCTAGCTGTTCATTTTGCCGAGACGGGTATTCGAGTGAACGCGATTGCACCTGGCTTTTTCCTGACTGAGCAAAATCAGCGTCTGCTCAAACATGAGGACGGTTCACTGACCGAACGCTCGGAGAAAATTATTTCCCATACACCGATGCGGCGCTTTGGGGTACCGAATGATCTGCTCGGTACGCTACTATGGCTATCGGATGCGGATACGTCGGGCTTTGTGACCGGTATTACGGTGCCGGTTGATGGCGGGTTTATGGCGTATTCGGGTGTGTAGTAGTGTAAATGTAAAGTAGACATCAGCAATACAAAAAGCCTTCCTGCTTAGTAGGAAGGCTTTTCACATGTTCATTGTGTTATGAATACCGCTGGATGACAATAGCAATTCATGCGGCATTTACTTGAAATAATATTAACTGCTGTTGGAGTTGGCCAAACGATAAGCTGCTGTTACACCGAATTCACTTAAACTAATATTAACTGCTATTACCTTGAATACTAGTTAAATTTCCGCTGAACCTGCCTGATTATAACAAGGAAATACGATAGCCTACGAGGTGCAATCGGCAACATTAATACGATACGAATCGTTTTCTAAATCCTATACCATATGAAAGCAATTCTGTTACGTATTCGTATACAGTTAATTCGTTATCCCCATATCCTCACGCCTTATTCACGGCTGCCATCTCTTCCGCTTCATATGATTCAGACAGCTCTTTGCGAAACACTGATCGACACACATAACCTACAATCACCGCAATCGTCGTTAACAGCCCTGCCAGCAAATACATATCCCGCATTCCAAAACGATCCGCAAACCAGCTCAGGAATAACATTGCCAGTGCAAAGGTCAGATTGCTTAGCGCGCTCAGTGCTGACATCACACTTGGCGCTTCAGCAGGCGTCAAATTTTGCTGAATCAATGTAGAACGAATCACTCCTGCTACCTGTACAGGCAGACCGGTCAGCATAAGCAAAATAAGTGCCGGAATCGGATACACGTTTAAAGCAAAAGCAACCGCAATCGCCACGTAAATCATCAGACTCGCCAGCATGTACAGATACGCGTTCGTCCAGATTCGTTTGCCAATCGCTACTACAAGCAGCCCGCCAACGATCGAACCGATAAAGAAACCTGCATTCATAAAGCCGAGCCAGCTCACATTCTGATGCAGCACTTGAATAACAAAAGCGAGTACAAATGCCCCAATCCACGCTGCTCCGCCTAAGGTATCGATATTGTCGATAATCGCAATCAGACGCACACGGCGATTCGCCAGCAATGCCTTCCAGCCACTGGATAGTTGTTCTCCATAGGATGGTTTGGCAACTGTACGTTCCCCCTCCTCATCTGTTGTGCCCGGAGCAGCCGTCAGTCCAGCGCGTGCATACGGATCACGGATAAATGCCGTAAAGAACATCGCTAGAAAATAACTGACCGAGGCAATCCACATCGTTGGTAATGCGCCCATCACAGCGACGATAATACCGCCGAGTGCCCAGCCCGAACAACGGACGATCTGATCGCTCACTGACATCAGTCCGTTTGCCTTAATCAGCCCTTCGCCTTCTGCCAGGCGCGGAATTAACGCATTACGCGCCGGATCGGTCCAACCATCCAAAAAGGACATCCCGACTACCGTCAGAAAAACGAGTGGCAATGACGGCGATGGCGCCAACCAGAGATAACCGATCAAGCCGGTAAACAACAAAAATTGCCCTAGCTGCGAGCCTATCAGAATCGAAGTGAGCGGATAACGTGCCATCACCACAGGCGCGACCAGCCCGCTTACCATTTTGGACAGCAAACGGAGCAGCGGAATAAAAATAGTCGTGACGAGCGAGCCACTGGTCGTGAACACAAGTGTGATCAGACTCAGCTGGTAAACAATATCCGCTATATTGGACACCGTCTGCGTACCCCATAGCATGTAAAACGATTTTCTTATCACTTGCTACATCCCTCTCTATATAAAATAAAATCAGAGAAAACGATACAGAAGATGTTGTGAATAGTTATGAAATGCGAGTATGTATAAAACGAGACGAGAATAACAATGACCTGCTAGAGCAATGGGATAACTTACATGTTTATTAATTTTTATGAAATAAAATACAGATTATAGCTAAAATAAACGCCTGTGATTTTCTTTTCTCACTTATCATTTTTAAGTATCGCATGTATGCTTACAATTGTATAGCACTTATACGCAAAAAATTCAATAAAATGGAATTTATTTTTTCTTATTTTAATCGTAAATACGATATTTATCTATATAAAAATAACGCAATTACGAATTTTGAAAATATAAAAAATATACAGCAGCCGATTAGGACTGCTGTATAAGTGAATGATACATAACCTTCCCCTATGAAATGCTCTATCTGTAATTCGTGGCTGTCTCGCTCCCCATACAATAAACAGAAACGAATTTCACAGTCACAGATCGTCTCCCTTAATCCTTGTATGGATCAAATTCATCAGCACCTGCCATGCAAACACCAATCGGACGCAGCACATGCAGTACATCCAGTGTCTCACTATGCGCATCCAGCACCGTTTGCAGCTGACGGTATACAAATGGGCTTTCATCTGTATCTGCACCGCGCAGGGTTACGCCATAATCAGCAATCGCCTGCCGCATCTGTTCACGTGTAATCGCTCCACCTGAACGAGTGCGCGTTTTCCAGTTCATTTTGCCAGCTGCCTGTGTACGGCTCATGACTCGACCCGCACCATGTACCGTACTGTAAAACGACTCGGCATTTTCCGCGCTATCTTTACCACTTACGATTACTGAAATATCGCCCATGCTACCGCCAATAAAGCCAAGCTGGCCTGGTGCAGAAGGTGTTGCCCCTTTGCGTACAACGATCGTTTCCCGTCCGGCATGTTGTTCCTTCCAGGCAAAGTTATGATGATTATGCACGGCCAAATCCGCTTCCGCTCCGATCAGTCTCAATACCTCATCGATCACAACATCCCGACCCGCATAGGCATAACGCCCTGCTAGCTTCATCGCACGGTAGTACAGCTCACCGACCTCATCATCCAGATTCATCAGCACAGGCGGCTGATCCATATGTTCGCCCGGTGCCTTGCCCAGAAATTCACGCCCTGCCGCCAGATTCAAAAATCCGCTTGCAGTCTTATGTCCGAAACCTCTGCTGCCAAAGTGGTTCCCAATCCACAGACGATCTGTAGCAGGTTCAACAAACAGATCGACATAGTGATTCCCACTACCAACCGTGCCCAATTGCTGACGAGCGAGACGCTTCAGCTCATCATGGCCTTTTTTGCCCGCTACTTGCATGTACACATTCCAATCTGGATCATCAAACAGCTCATGATCGACCATATGCCGATTACCACGCCCTACGCCAAAAGCGATCGTACTAGCGATCTGATCCATAATGCTACCGATCTGCGGCATCACTTCGGATGCGAGTAGATTTGTGCGCACCGCCTTATTACCACAGCCGATATCATAGCCTACACCGGACGGCGAAATTTGCCCATCATAAACGACCACACCGCCAATCGGCTGACTGTAGCCTTTATGATGATCCGCCATCAACAGCGTTTGCACCACATTGCCATGCTGTGAGCAAGTAATCGCCTGACTAACGGCACCTGCATCCGGTTCACCCCAGACGCGCACGCCTTCGATTATTTGAAAAGCCATTGTTTTTCCTCCTTGTTGGTAAGCTGCTAGGTATTGTAGTTAAGCAAATGAGTTGCTGTATTGTTGTTACTTATGAGTGTGTTTGTATATTGCTTTTAAAATCCTGTGTTGCTATGTGTCTATTTTGCTAGAATGTACACACCACTTATGGCAAGGAATAAGGAAACAGACTTAGGTGGAGCCGCAGGAATCTACGGATTAGGAATGCATTGTAGATTCCTGTTCCTCCAAAAATAAATCCCATATGCCGTAAATTCTATAGATAGCCATACCTTAACGGTGAATCTCAATAGATTGATATAGGGCTATCAATGCCACTGCCACTGCTACTGCTACTGCTACTGCTACTGCTACTGCTAAAAAATGCTACCAAATACAGCTACACATGAGCATCCTCAATCAGCATCTCTAATCATACATGCAACATGCTCACACTATGACTCTCTCTCATACTAGATAAAATTACATTGCCATCTACAACCGCGGATCAACCGCATCCGCTTCTAACGCCAGTGCAGCGAGTACGCATTCATGCATACGCTCCAATGGCTCTCTGCGCACGAAGCGAGTAACGGATTCTATACCCAATGCGAATTCCATCAGGGCATGACGTTCCTTTTTGCGCGTTTTACGCTGTTTTAGACGTTTAAGATTGTCCGGTTGCAAATAATCCATGCCATAGATGATGTGCAGGTATTTGCGCCCGCGTACTTTAATGGCGGGTTGGATCAATCGTCCGCCTTCATGCATCGTCATATGCTCGGGCTTGATGACCAATCCTTCATGCCCTTCTTCGGTAATGCGCGTCCACCAGTCAATCAAACGTTGCTCGTCGTCGCTTTCTTCATCCAGCTCAACGACCATATATTCCGTTTCCATCAACAGTTTCGAGCAAGCGGCAAGCTCTTTCGTGTGCTCCATATGCCAGACATGCTCGCGATCCATAAAAGAACTATGTTGATGTGCCAGCACATGAAACGGTGCGATCCGAATGCCTTCCATCCCATCGGTATCCCAGCAGTAAGCTTGAAATGCTTCCGCAAACACATGCGCATGATCCAATCGTTCGGTACATTCTTCCATCCATTCCTGTACGGGACGTCCCTGTTGTTCGGCAACTTTTAATGCCTCCAAAATCGTCTGTCGATCATGCAACGCAGCTTCTGCCACATGCGCATATTGCGAGGCGATTAGCTCGCGTGCCTTCAAATTCCACGGCACAATCTCGGCATCCAGCAGCACCATATCGGTCTGATATCGATCAAAATAACCTGCCTGCTCCAGATCATGACGTAGCTGTTCCAGCACTTCGCGCTCTAGCTGCGGCTGGAAAAAGGCACGTCCGGTACGTGTATAAATACTGCCATGCAGCGAGCGACCAATATAAGGCACCGCCGCCTGTTCACTACGGAATAACAGCACAATCGCGCGGCTTCCCATATGCTTCTTCTGTGCGACAACTCGCTGTACATGACGAGAGCGATAAGATTGCAGGGCTTCAGCCGGATGCTCCAAATAGTCCGGTAAAGATGACACATTCGGCGGTGCCATCGTTGGTGGAATGTAAACCAGTTCTTCCAGCGGCACGGTGTAGTGCGAAGTCGTATCAATCGCCGCTTTCACAAACTCGGCACGAACGCCAATTTCGCCGTAGCTGTCCGTCAATACGCTGTATCCCTGGATAAACTGCCCCAGATCTGGCGCGGCAAAACGGCGCTTACGCCAGCGAATAAGCGGACTGTCTGGATCAGCAGCATAATCCTGTTTGGCATCTACCGCTACAAAGCTTTGCTCTGGATAACGATATGCGGTTAACTGTCCACCAAATACGACGCCTTGATCGATGTTGATCGTCCGGTTCACAATCGTCGGTTGTAGACGCGGATCATGACCCCAGATGATCAGTTCGCCCGATTCATGCTCGTTAAACCAGTCCATACGTATCGGCTTATCTGAATCTTGGCTCGCCACCGTTTCACCATAACGGCAATAATCGGAAATGCGGTTCGACTGCTTGCCGATATAATGATCACGAATGCCTGCATGGGTAACGACTACACAATTGACACCATTGCTTGTGAAAATGAGATGCGAGGGTGCAGCCAGCAACATATCGCAGAACTGCTGCTTTAATTGCTCCAGCGCATCTTTACCATGCTCCTGCTCATAGTGTTCCAGTTCAGCTACGAACAGCTCATCTCCATGCGCCATTTTCACCTGTCGTCCTTGCAAATAACGCGCCACTTTCCAGCCGTGGTTGCTGTCGACCATCAGCCCCTGACCGGCAGCAAGCTGGCGTTGCCAGAATCGCATCGTATCCAGTGAACGCGGTCCACGGCTCATCACATCGCCAACGGACACGAGCAGACGACCGTCCGCATGGCGATAAATGCCCGTCTCATCGGCAACATAGCCAAGCTGCTGAATCAGCTCCAGCATCTCCTCATAACAACCGTGAATATCGCCGATCACATCGATGCCTGCTCCGATATTACGCAGCAATGGATGCGGTAAACGTATGATTTGCAGTGCAGCCAGCTGTTGCGGGCGCAGCAGATGCACCTGCTGGAAGCCTTCTTTTTTCAGGCTGTACATCTGACTGCGGAAGTTCCGGTAATGCTGTTTGATCCGGTCGCGTCCGCGCGGATGCTTCCGCTCACGGTCACGTTCCAGCAGTACCTTTTCCGGTACATCCAGCGCAACGATCAATACCGGCACATGCAGGCGGCGTCCCATGTCTACATAGGTGGCACGATCACGCTCTTGCAAATTCGTTGCATCAATCCAGGTAATTTGATTCAGACGGCAACGCGCCTGCACCACTTCTTCCATAATCCGAAATGCACGATCCGAGATAAGATGATATTGCTGATACAGCACCTCGCTTTCATCACGCGAAGATCGATGCCAGTCCAGATGCTCCAGTCCACTAATCATCTCCCGAAAACGGTCAGACGATACAATCTCATCCGGTTGCAAAATACCTTGATCTACCTGCTGTCGTAGCCAGGTCGTTTTACCACTGTTGGAAGCGCCCATCAGCAGCACGATCGCGCCCACAGGCAGTTCCAGCACAGGCGTTTCGTTTGAAGTAGAACGTGACACGGAAACGGTTTGACGCAATTGTTCCTGTTGTCCTGCTACGGTATCCGTATATCCATCTGTTAATGGTTGATCTGTGTTATCGTGATGCTTCTCTGGCTGGCGCTGCTTTCCAGCGGCACCGGCCTGCTCATCTTGCGCTGGCATCTGGTTGTTTCTAAACGGTGTATCGCTCATTGCGTCTCCCCTCCTATGCGTTGAAAAATCGCCATCTGTGTAGGCTGTCCATATGTATCCGAATGCTCGCCAATTCCTTCAAATGTCACATCGTACCCACCGTATTCACTCCACAGCCGGCAAAATGTTTCAAATTCCGCACGTGTCCATTCAAAACGGTGATCTGCATGCCGCATACGCTGTTCATCCAGCTCATAAATCGCATTGTATTCACGGTTGGGTGTCGTCATAATAAGCGTCTGGGGCTGATAATCATCCAGCAGTGTGCGCATGACCATCGGCAATCTTGCCTCATTAATATGCTCGATCACTTCGCAAAGAATCATCACATCATGACGACTCCAACGCTCATCCCGGTAAAAGAGTGATCCAGTCGCCAGCTGTGGCACGACAGACATCCCTTTTTCCTCCATCGCAGCAAAACGATCCAGTGCTCGTACACCTGCATAAGCAGATGGCTCAATCGCCCATACCTGCTCCACGCCAGCAATCGCTGCAAGCCGTTCTGATAGCTTACCTTCGCCAGCACCAAAATCTACAATTTGACGATGCGGCTGAATCGCGCTGACGCGAGCGGTAATCGCTTCATAGCGCAAATCGTTTAGTCGCGGCGCTTTAGGCGGTTTGATTGCTGCCTCAGTAGAGGATGCTATTGGCTCTTCCGATCCCGGCGCCTGTGCGTCTGTCAGCCTGGCTACGCATGTAGATGTAGAATCAATATTTGTTGCGTCTTTTGCGTCTTTTGCGTCTTTTGCATCTGTTGCATCTGTTGTGTCTGTTGTGTCTGTTGTGTCTGTTGTGTCTGTTTTGTCTGTTTTGTCTGTTTTGTCTGTTGATGTTGAATGTGTCACCTGTGTTGCGACATGAATGGAATCCGTCAGCGAGTTCACGTTTCCATCCCAATCTACTTTTTCCATTTCTATGGCAACATCATTCAACTGATCAGCATCCATGCTCTCGTTTGGCACTTGATTTGCTGCTTCATTTACCGTTTCTTCATCGACTACTTGATTTACCGCTTCATCTACTGCTGGATTTACCGTCCCGTCAGCCAAATCTCCCCTGAAATCTTCCCCGGTTACACGAACAAAACGACCACGTGTATCAAAATCAGCTGCCACCTGTTCAGGTAATCCCTGTCGATACAAACGCAAAAGCGGAACAAATCGCAGCGCACGCCGGACAATGTACGCATGCTGAGGATGCTCCAGTAGCCAGCCTTCGCCATAACGATGTAGCTTCTCCACTTCCTCTTCGCCGATGTAATAATGCTTATAATCATCCAGCACGGGCATGAGTACAAATAGCTGGCGCAACAACTGCTGCAACGTTGTCGTCCCTTTCAAATGTACGGTACGAATCGTACTACGCTCCTTCAGCTGGAACGAATACGCAATCTCAGCACGCTCCAATCGAACGTCGTACCCGAGCGATGCGAATAGTTCACTCATCACATCATCCGGCAAATTGGATGCGACCGGACCAAAGCTAACTTCCAGCGGAAACGGATGCTGAACCCATGCCGCATAATCCGACTTGGGCTTACCATTTAGCGCCGTTCCAAGCGCCGGACGAAGGTACGAGCAAAACAGACTGCTTACCGCAAATTCACGATCGTTAATATACTGCGTAATATCATAGCGATCAGGTGTGCCTTTAACTAATTCGATTGGATCAGGTGTTACAAATAGCAACACTTCCAGTTCCTGTTCTGTACATACCGGATATACGATGCGGACACGAGCGCCTTTTTCGTTACGGTCATACAGATTGTGCGGGTTTTTCGCCAGTAAATGCGAGATCATGCCGACATCCTGTCCGACTGATCTAATTTTTAAGTACATGGTTGTTGACTCCTTTGATGCATTTTTATGCATAGAGTGTATACGTAGGGATTGACCTGGACGATATTGTGGCATGTTGCAGACACATCATTGTCTCAAACTTCGGGTGCAGCTTATACATACAGCTAGGAAGTGATGATTAATTAAGGTATGTACGCAAACTGTTTTACCGGGCATACACACCCCAGATGCTTGTAATGCTTGTAATGCTTGTAATGCTTGTAATGCTTGTAATGCTTGTAATGCTTGTAATGCTTGTAGTGCTTGTAGTGCTTGTAGTGCTTGTAGTGCTTGTAGTGCTTGTAGTGCTTGTAGTGCTTGTAGTGCTT
>NZ_JBCGUH010000028.1:0-21631 GCF_039822605.1 Paenibacillus wenxiniae | reverse complement strand
TACACCTACACCTACACCTACACCTACACCTACACCTACACCTACACCTACACCTACACCTACACCTACACCTACACATTATAGGGATAAATATATAATATTCCTTCACATAAAAAAATCCGTGAACAGAAGCAGCCAATCAGGGGCTTACTTCTGTTCACGGAATATCCAGTCAGGCATCTAGGGTAATAACGCTGTAACCAGGGCTAGCTTGCCTGTATGAGGAGTGATTTTTATTATTTCCCAGTATGATGTATTACTCGGTTACTGTACCGTATACGAGTGTTGGCGCATCGGCATGATCTGCAATGCGAATGCTGTCATACAGCTTTTCCATCACGTCTTCTACATTTTCACGGTTCGCATGAATCGTTACGAGTGAATCGCCTGCTTTCACAGCATCGCCTACTTTTTTGTTCAGCATCAGACCTACAGCCAGATCGATTTCGGATTCTTTCGTTGCACGGCCTGCACCGAGCAGCATCGCAGCAGTACCGATCTCATCAGCTACAAGTTCAGCTACAACGCCATCCTGCTTCGCAGGCAGCTCAATACGATATTGAGCCTGTGGCAGACGCTCTGGATGATCGATAACGGAAGCGTCTCCGCCCTGACTTGCCAGGAACTGCTTGAATTTCTCCAATGCTTTACCGTTTTGGATCACTTCTTGCAGCTTCGCTTTGGCATCTTCGAGTGAATCCGCTTTACCTGCGAGATAGACCATCTGGCTGCCCAGCGCGTAGCACAGTTCTTCCAGATCTTTTGGTCCTTCCCCTTTCAGTGTATCGATCGCTTCCTGAATTTCGAGCGAGTTACCGATCGCCAGACCAAGTGGCTGACTCATATCGGAAATAACAGCCATCGTTTTACGTCCCACATTGTTACCGATGCTCACCATCGCATGTGCCAGTTCTTTCGCAGCTTCTGGTGTTTTCATAAATGCGCCTGCACCTGTTTTTACATCCAGTACGATCGCGTCTGCACCGGCAGCGATTTTTTTACTCATGATCGAACTTGCGATCAGCGGAATCGAGTTGACCGTTGCGGTTACGTCACGCAGCGCATACAGCTTTTTGTCGGCTGGTGTCAGGTTGCCGCTTTGACCGATAACGGCGATTTTGTTTTCATTAACGAGCTTGATAAACTCATCTTTCGTAATTTCGACATGGAATCCTTCTACCGCTTCCAGCTTGTCGACCGTGCCGCCGGTGTGACCGAGACCACGACCGGACATTTTGGCTACTGGAATATCCAGTGCAGCTACGAGTGGTGCAAGTACAAGTGTCGTTGTATCGCCCACACCGCCTGTGGAGTGCTTGTCGACCTTCACACCTTCGATTGCGGACAGATCAATCGTTTCACCGGAATTGACCATCGCCATTGTCAGATCAGCGCGCTCGCGATCGGTCATGTCTTTGAAAAAAGTCGCCATCGCAAAAGCGCTAACTTGATAGTCCGGAATCTCGCCATCTGTATAGCCTTGCACGATAAAATTAATTTCCTCGGTGCTCAGTTCTTTACCATCACGCTTTTTCTCAATCAGGTCTACCATTCTCATCTGGATCAGCTCCTATATTTAAAGTTTACACAAACCTAACATTAAAATCTGGCATTATGCACATTGGCTTCATTCTTTGGCGTCAGTCGGCTTCGTCGGTTGCCTTATCCAGACGACTAAAGAACGAACAAAACATAGATATGCTGCCAAACTGTCAGTTGACAGCATATCCGACTTTGCCTTCTGTTATGCGGCTCGTGTTCATTGCCTTTCGTCATCGTGCGACGATGTGTACTCGTTCGATCATCCACTCGGATTAGTCAACAACACGCGTTTACTTGTACTTTTCGCTATTGGGATTGCCGTCTGCATATGCTTATCGCTGCTTGCTTTGCAAGCCAAACGGACATTTACATTCGAGATCAGCATACCTTTACCTTTTACCCTTATAGCTCACAGCTTATAGTGAGATCGCTGTATCCAGTGCCACTTCCATCATTTCGTTGAACGTTGACTGACGTTCCTCCGAAGTTGTTTCTTCCCCAGTCAACAGGTGGTCACTTACCGTCAGAATTGTCAGTGCGTTTACACCAAACTTAGCAGCCAGTGTGTACAATGCACTTGTTTCCATCTCTACACCGAGTACGCCATAGTCCATCATCAAGCCGGTAATCGTTTTGTCATCACGATAAAACGAATCGGAGCTGAAAATATTACCTACATGCATATTCAAACCTTTTTCGACGCCGCGATCATATGCTGCTTTGAGTAGTGGGAAGCTTGCCACCGGTGCAAACGTATATCCGCCGAAAATATGGTTGTTCATGCTGGAATCTGTGCTTGCTGCTTGCGCCAGAATCACATCACGTACACGCACATGCTGCTGCATACCGCCGCATGTACCAACACGGATCAAGTTTTTCACGCCATACTCGCTGATCAGTTCATTCACATAAATGCTGATCGAAGGCAGACCCATACCTGTGCCTTGCACCGATACGCGCTGTCCTTTGTATGTGCCGGTAAAGCCGAGCATTCCGCGCACTTCGTTATAACAGGTTACATCTTCCAAATACGTATCTGCGATATATTTGGCACGCAGTGGGTCACCTGGCAACAGAATCGTTTCAGCAATATCGCCGGGTTTAGCTCCGATATGAACACTCATTATATATAACCTCCAAATGGAAATTCAGGCGTCAATATAAAACGCCTGTTTATGTGTAGTATTCTATCCATCCCTTTTAAAAATAATACTGAATGAGGATGGATAGAACGGTTTATAGACTTGAATCGCACGCAGTAGATATGCTCTTCCTATCTTACCTGGCGTTCCATTCATAGCTTATCTGCGGACTCCGATACTTTGATACTTTAAGACATTAAGACTTTAATCACTTCAAATCCGCGAGGAAGCTTGTGCCGTACTCTGGCATCTTCACACCAAAGTTCTCAGCTACCGTTGCTGCGATATCCGCAAATGTTGTGCGTAATGGCAATTCCTTACCACCATTAGCAAAACGTTTGGAATACACAAGCAGTGGTACATATTCACGCGTATGATCTGTACCGGTGTACGTCGGGTCATTACCGTGGTCAGCTGTAATGATCAGCAGATCATCATCGTTCATCTGTTCAAACACTTCCGGCAGACGTGCATCGTACTCTTCCAGCGCTTCCGCATAGCCTTTCGGATCACGACGATGACCGAACAGTGCATCAAAGTCAACCAGATTGAGGAAGCTCAGCCCGTGAAACGGCTTGGCCGCTACTTCAACCAGTTTGTCCATACCGTCCATATTGGACTTGGTACGGATCGACTCGGTTACGCCTTCGCCATCATAAATGTCTGAAATTTTACCAATCGCGATCACATCCAGACCGGCATCTTGCAACGCATTCATCGTTGTCGGTCCAAACGGCTTGAGTGCATAGTCATGACGATTGGATGTGCGGGTAAATTTGCCCGGCTCACCGACAAATGGACGCGCGATAATGCGGCCCAGCATGTACGGATCATCCAGTGTAATCTCGCGACAGAACTCGCAAATTTCATACAGTTCTTTTAGCGGTACGACTTCTTCATGCGCAGCAATCTGTAATACCGAATCAGCGGACGTATAAATAATGAGTGCACCTGTATTCACATGCTCCTCGCCCAGTTCATCGATAATTTCCGTGCCGCTCGCTGGCTTGTTACCGATCACTTTGCGTCCGGTTTTCTCTTCAATACGCTGGATCAGCTCATCCGGGAAACCATCTGGAAATACACGGAATGGTGTATCAATGTACAGACCCATAATTTCCCAGTGACCGGTCATCGTATCTTTACCACGGGAAGCTTCTTGCATTTTAGTGTAATAAGCAAGCGGTTGATCCGCGACCGGCACGCCTTCAATCTCACGAATATTGGACAAACCGAGTTTAGCCATGTTCGGCATATTCAAACCACCGTTCTCGCGGGCAATATGTCCGAATGTATCTACATTTACATCTCCAAATTCTGCCGCATCCGGTGCTTCACCGATACCGACAGAATCCATAACTACTAGGTGTACACGTTTAAATGGTGTCATTGGCTGATCGCTCCTTCCGTTATAGCAACTGTATAAACTGTTGCTCTGCAAAATGATGCAAAAGTCTATTTTACAACAAATCCGCAGCATTGGAAATAAAGCTGCTTACGTTGGCATCATTACGTCAATCCAAGCGTTATGCTTGTCTGCTCCCTTTTACAGGAACAGACCCGCTACAGTTGCGGACAATACGCTGACAAGTGTTGCACCGTACAGCAAGCGCAGGCCGAACTTGGCAACTTCGTTACCTTTCTTCTCATTCAGACCTTTCACCGCACCGGAGATAATACCGATCGAGGAGAAGTTCGCGAACGATACAAGGAATACCGATACGATACCCGTTGCACGTGCGCTCAGCTCTGGATGTTTGCCCAGCTCCAGCATCGCTACGAATTCATTCGATACGAGCTTCGTTGCCATCAGGCTACCTGCTGTAAACGCATCTGCCCACGGCACACCCATAATGAACGCGAATGGTGCAAATACATAACCAAGCACATCCTGGAAGGTGATGCCAAAGATCAGATCAAACAATCCATTGATCATCGCAATCAGCGCGACAAAACCGATCAGCATCGCCGCAACGGTAATCGCTACTTTAAAGCCGTCCATAATGTACTCGCCCAGCATTTCGAAAAACGTTTGCTTTTCTTCTTCCTGTACTTCCAGTATATCTTCTTCCTCTGTGACACGATATGGATTAATGATCGAAGCGATAATAAAACCACCGAACAGATTCAATACAAGTGCAGTTACAACATAGCGCGGCTCCAACATTTGCATATACGAGCCTACGATCGACATCGAAACGGTCGACATCGCTGATGCACATAGTGTGTACAGACGATGCTTTGGTAGCAGACCGATCTGCTTTTTCACCGAGATGAATACTTCGGATTGACCAAGCACCGCCGAGGCTACCGCATTATACGATTCCAGCTTACCCATCCCATTTACCTTACTCAGTACCCAACCAATAATCCGAATGATAAACGGCAATACTTTAATATATTGCAAAATACCGATCAGGGCGGAGATAAAGACGATCGGCATCAATACGTTAAAGAAAAACGGAATCGAACCTTCCCCATTGACCAGACCGCCAAATACGAAATCTGTACCGACTTTAGCGTAGCTGAGCAAATGCTCAAATATAGCTGAGAAGCCCCCAACTAGCGTTGCACCGATCGGCGTATATAACAATAGAAATGTTAAAATAACCTGTAACACAACCATAATAAGCAGCGGACGATAACGAATGTTTTTGCGATCATTGCTGGCGATGTAAGCCAGACCGAATACGATCAGAATACCGATAATAGCGATAATATACTTCATGCGCGTTTAGCTCCTGTTCTGTTATACTGCCTCCTATACCTCGCTTCTCCGATAAAATATCAGATGGAAGTATGAAAGCCAGCCGTAAAAATAGTCATGAAAATGCTGATTTACATCCATAAAGCGCTTACAATATTTGCTTGAAAATAACGTTTCTGCCAGTATTCTTTTTAAAAACGGAGCTTTTGCTTCACGATACCGACTCTGTATACGTTACGTATCAGTGATCATGAATGCGTCTCCGTCTATCGTTGCCATGCAATAACTTAGGCCTGGTTGCTTTACAATAGCTTCCGTAGCTTAGTTTCATTAGCTTTGTGGTAATCGCTCAGTCCTTGTCCATGTCTTTCGCTTGAAAATAACCTGGCAAAATTTCCGACATGCTCCACTCGCTAACGTCACCTTTCAGATTCGTCAAATAAATGCGCGTGTTTTCATCGCTAAATTCAGCGATAACCTGACGACATGCTCCGCATGGCGATACCGGTCCATCCGTATCGGCCACGATCGCAATCGCATCGATACGACGTACACCTTCGGACGCCGCTTTGAAAATCGCTGTCCGCTCTGCACAGTTCGTCAGTCCATATGATGCATTTTCGATATTAGCACCACCATAAATTTTACCGTCATCTGCTAGCAGGGCAGCCCCTACTTGGAAATGGGAATAAGGCACATAGGCATAGTTTCTTGCTTCAATCGCTGCCTGAATCAATTGTTCTTTCATCGTATACTTTGCCTCCCCGGATGTTCATGCTCACTGCATTATGATAGCGATAGGTCTGGCGATTCATGCAGGAATGACACTCGGTTGTCGCCGCACATTCCTGCATCCCGTCAGATCAAGACGTTTAGTAAGAGGACGAGGATTGTCCGCCTTCCATAATTTTCACGCCAGAGCTTGCACCGATACGCGTTGCGCCCGCAGCGACCATTGCGTTCAGATCTTCCTCACTGCGTACACCACCAGAAGCTTTAACGCCCACGTCTGGACCTACGGTTTTACGCATCAACGCGATATCTTCCGCTGTTGCACCGCCAGTCGAGAAACCGGTCGATGTTTTCACAAAGTCAGCACCTGCTTGTACGGACAGCTGGGAAGCGCGAACTTTCTCTTCGTCTGTCAGCAGGCATGTTTCGATAATGACTTTTACGAGTGCTTTACCTTTTGCTGCATCGACAACCGCTTGAATATCACGCAGAACGAGTGCATCGTCGCCATCTTTCAGTGCGCCGATATTAATCACCATATCCACTTCTGTTGCTCCGTTAGCAATCGCATTCGAAGCTTCAAATGCTTTCACTTCCGGTGTGTTCGCTCCCAGTGGGAAACCAATAACCGTACATACATCCACGCCTGTACCTTTTAGTTCTGTCGCGCAAAACGATACCCAAGTCGGATTCACACATACCGATGCAAACTCGTATTTCTTCGCTTCGTCTACCAGCTTCGCCACTTCAGCTTGAGTCGCGTCTGCCTTGAGCAGCGTATGATCGATCAGCTTTGCTACATTCATCTATTCTCGCTCCTTTTATATGCATTCATGCCACTATTTTGTATTACCCGTAAACCTATCATAGCACTCGTTTGAACAAATGTAAAATCGTTTTTGAACTTTTGTTCAATGATATTCACAGGTACAAAATGGGGCAAACGAATGTATGTTATCACATATCATCGATAATGTAACGTCCTTATTTTTCACAGAATGGATGATGCTGGATGATAGCTAATCAAGACGATCGCTAGATTGTATCAAATCCGCCTTTATTCAGCATGTCTTATCCAAATTTATAAGCTGCTGGAAGCTGGCTTTTTGATCTGTATTAAAACTCTGACCAGGTATTCATCTGGATTTTGCACCGATATTTCATCCTGTACATATTCTTCGTAAGCATGGCCGCTAATCTCATATCCTTGCTGCTCAATATGTTCGAAAATACGAGGATAAATCTTGTCTGTATCTCCATAATCAGCTCGCATATATGAGACAAGATAATAACCTGCTGGCATATAATGCTGTGTTTCAGTATGCGTCTGCATCCGGCTAAACATATACGACATCATATCTCCATTGCGATTTTGTAAATCCTGTTGCTCTACAATCACCCCACCTGGATAGCCGATCGGTGCCTGCTCCCTCTGTAAACGTTGCTGAAAATCCATCCATAACTTTTCCGCAAAATCCTGCTTGGTTACACGCATATACGCACTTTTCAATAAAGGAATATCCGGTTGCCAGATCACCTGCATCTTCGTGATGTCTATTCCAATCGACAGCTCCAAATTTTCCATCTGGATCCCGATCATCTGCCGCGTCCGCTCCAGCTTTGCCAACTGCGACTGGATCATCTCCTCCTGCTTGCGCAGAAGTTCCAGTGTACGTTCTGGATTACGTTGCTCCAGATGGGCATGAATATGTTGCAGCGACATGCCCTGTTCTTTCAGAATGCCGATCACACCGATCGCATCCAGTTGATTCAAATGATAATACCGGTACCCATTATCATCGACTAATGCAGGCTTGAATAAACCAATTCGATCATAGTAAATCAATGTTTGGCGTGTGATCTCTGCCATTTTGGAAAAAGCGCTAATCGGTATCAGTTCAGCTTGATTCATCAAAATCTCCTCCGTCTCCAAAAACAATGTTGACTGTATAGTTACTATACAGTCTATGATAACACCGATTCATGAAGTCCACCGCTACAAACTTCATGAAAATTGGCGATTTCCCATTACGATAGAGGAGAATCTTTTATGATACGAACACTGCTTCAACAGGTCGGCATCTACCGCAAACATGCGTGGCTGACTATTTTATTTTTACTTGATGAAGTCGCTATGGAAGTGGCTATTCCGTTAGCCATCGCTCAATTGATTGATCAGGGCATTAGCGGCGGTCAGATGAACCAGATTACCAAGTATGGCTTCATCCTTGTGATCTATGCACTCGTATCGCTACTATTCGGTGTGCTTGCTGGTCGATACTCTGCAATCGCTATGGCAGGGTTCGGGCAAAACTTGCGCAATCATCTATTTCGTCATGTTCAGCAGCTTTCTTTTGCGAATATGGACAAGTTTTCCACATCAGGCATTGTGACAAGGTTGACGACAGATGTCACCCATGTACAAAATGCGTTCTCGATGATCTTAATTATCGCTTTTAAAAGTCCGGTCATGATGGTCTTCGCCACCGTGATGGTATTCCAGATCAGCCCGGTGATTGCAGCATGGTTTCTAATCATTATTCCGATTCTAGCCGCAGGTGTGCTGCTAATTATGAAATACTCGTTTCCGATCTTTGAGCGTGCTTTTGCTAGCTATGATGAACTGAACAAAGTCGTCCAGGAAAATGTGCGCGGGATTCGTGTGGTCAAATCGTATGTACGCGAACAGCACGAGATGGGCAAGTTTCAGCAAGTGTCGAAGAAGATTTTCGACCAGATGGTCAAAGCAGAGCGCTTGCTCGCTTATGAATTGCCATTGATGCAAATTGTACTCTATGCCGTGATGCTGCTCGTGTCATGGATTGGAGCGAAGCTGGTCGTGAGCAGCGCAATGACCACAGGTGAACTGACCAGTATATTCGCCTATTCCATGCAAATTCTAATGAGTCTGATGACGCTGGGGATCATCGTGATTATGACCGCCATCGCGAGAGCATCTGCTGGACGTATGTATGAGTTACTTAGTGAACAGCCTGCCATTACAAATCCATCTGCACCTGTGACCGAAGTACAGAGCGGCGAGATCGAATTTCGTAATGTAAGCTTTCGCTATTCTAACAACAACGACAACTACGTCCTATCTCATATCGATCTACACATTCGTTCCGGGCAGACGATCGGTATGATCGGTACAGCCGGGAGCGCAAAATCTTCACTCGTACAACTTATCCCCCGATTGTATGATGCCAGCGCTGGCGAAGTGCTTGTCGGCGGCATCAATGTGAAGCAATATGATCTGCCTGTGTTACGAAGTGAGGTCGCTATGGTATTGCAAAAGAACGTCCTCTTTGAAGGCACCATTCGAGACAATCTGCGCTGGGGCAATGAAGCAGCAACCGATGAGCAATTGATTGCAGCATGTCAGGCAGCACAGGCACATGACTTTATTATGTCTTTCGCTGACGGATATGATACGCCATTGACGCAAGGTGGAAATAATCTGTCTGGCGGTCAAAAGCAGCGTGTCTGTATCGCGCGCGCTTTATTGAAAAATCCGAAAATTCTCATTCTGGATGATTCTACCAGTGCAGTCGATACACGAACCGATCTGCTCATTCGAACAGCCTTCCGGCAACAGCTGCCGACAACGACCAAAATCATTATTGCCCAGAGAATCGCCTCCGTAGAAGATGCGGATCAAATTATCGTTTTAGATGAAGGCAAACTTGTTGATGTGGGTACGCATAAAGAACTGTTAGAACGAAGCTCGATTTATCAGGAAGCTTACAACACGCAAACGAAAGGAAGTGAACAATATGCCGAAGCCTATGAGCTACAGTAAAACGATATGGCGGCTGCTTGCTTATTTTAAACCATTCAAATTCAAAGCTTTACTTGTACTTCTGCTCGTACTGATCAGCTCTGCGGTTTCGGTTGCCTCCGCTGCCTTTTTACGCTTATTAATCGATGATTTTATCGTTCCACTGCTGGGCAATCGCAATCCGGTATTTGATGCGCTTCTACAAGCGTTAACGATTCTTGCGGTAATCTACATCGCCGGGATCATCAGTACCTTTCTGTCCAAGCGACTCATGATTACGATCTCACAACGGATTATGAAACAAATTCGAGACGAACTGTTTGCACGTATGCAAAAACTGCCTATCCGTTATTTTGACCGCAAAGCAAATGGTGATGTGATGAGCCATTATACGAATGATGTGGACACGCTCAATATGATGCTGACGGATAGTTTGCCGCAAATCATCTCTACGGTCGTTACGCTACTCGTTGTGCTCGGCACGATGATCTATCTGAATGTGCCGCTGACGATAATCGTCGTACTTGGCGCTCTGCTTATGCTGTGGACGACGAAGAAAGTCGGCACAAGAGCGACCGATCACTTTTTCCAGCAACAGGAATCGATCGGTACGGTAGATGGCTATATTGAAGAAATGATCCACGGGCAAAAGGTAGTTCAGGTATTCGGACGCGAACAACATGTCACGCAAAAATTTGCTCGTCTCAATGATCAATTGTTCAAGCATTCCGCCACTGCTAACAAATATTCCAATCTACTGATGCCGCTGAATGAAAATTTGGCTAATCTGACCTATGTCATGGTTGCCATTATCGGGGGTGCGATTGCTCTATCCGGTTGGCATGGCGGCTTGACGTTAGGAGGAATCGCTGCCTTTTTGAGTCTATCGAGAAACTTTACGATGCCAATCGCTGAAATTTCTTCGCAGGTAAGCATGTTTGCTGTCGCTCTTGCAGGAGCCAAGCGCATCTTTATCCTGATGGATGAGCAACCTGAAGCCGATGAGGGTACCGTCACGATCGAACAACGGACTTCAGATGGTGTATGGCTATGGCGATTGGAAGATGGATCGACCATTCCGGTGCAGGGTCAGGTCGAGTTTCATCAGGTCTCCTTTTCCTACGATGGGCAAAAGCAGATATTGCAAGACATGACCATCTACGCTCAGCCTGGGCAAAAGCTAGCCTTTGTAGGCGCTACTGGCGCGGGCAAGACGACAGTTACTAACCTGCTCAATCGCTTTTACGAGATTGACGAAGGTGAAATTTTATACGATGGCATCTCCATTCAGCGTATACGCAAAGCCGATCTGCGTCGCTCACTGGGCATTGTGCTACAGGACACCCATCTGTTCACAGGTACGGTAGCAGACAATATTCGTTATGGCCGTCTGGAAGCAAGCGATGAACAGATCATTCAAGCAGCCAGGCTATCGTATGCCGCAAGCTTTATCGAACGCTTGCCCGATGGATATGCTACCAAGCTGGACGGAAGTGGCAATGGGTTATCGCAAGGACAAAGTCAGTTGCTGGCGATTGCCAGAGCTGCGATTGCCAATCCACCGGTTATGATTTTGGACGAAGCGACTTCATCGATTGATACCCGTACCGAAGCATTGGTGCAGTCCGGTATGGACAATCTGATGGAAGGTCGCACCGTGCTGGTTATCGCTCATCGCCTGTCTACCGTGCGTAATTCGGATGTGATTCTGGTCATGGAACAGGGACGCATTACCGAGCGCGGTAATCATCAGCAGCTGATCCAGCGTAAAGGGAATTATTATCAGCTGTACACCGGGGCATTTGAATGGGAGTAAAGATAGCAGATAAAAGATCGAGATAAACTTCTCTACCAGATCAGGGTGTTCATTTCGTTTGTCGTGCTTCTGCTGCGTCCATGTCGATGAACCGCTCTATCCTGTCAGAGTTTTAGGCTATGAATGGGCTGGACTATTACGAAATCGATTATGAAAGGGTAGGATTAAAGCGTCTGCGTTATGAAGGGTTAGGAATGAGTCTATGACATAGATGTACATCATCATAGACCAATCATGAACAATTTCAATCTATTCGTATGTATTCGAATGAATCTCAATAACAATATGAGCAAAGGAGCAATCTACAATGAAAATACAAGCCTCACCCTCCATGTTGCCACCACTAGGTGCAAAGGAACGTCTTCATTTTTTGGATATTGTACGTGGCTTTGCCATGCTCGGTATTATTATGGTCAATTATTTTCTGATCGCCAGCTCAGGTATGTTTGCCAACTCAGCAGGAAATAATATGACCACGCTCATGGTCAACTGGTTTGCGGAAGGCAAGTTTTACACACTCTTCTCCTTTTTATTCGGGATCGGGTTTATGATCTTTATGAACCGAGCAGAAGCCAAATTCGATTCGCCACGCATCGTCTTTATGCGCAGGCTGGTGATCTTATTCGGATTCGGTTTACTGCATATTGCTTTGATTTGGTCAGGGGATATTTTGACCTACTACGCGGTCGCTGGATTTGCCCTGCTCGCTTTTTACAAATGTCGTCCACGCACACTGCTGAGCTGGGCAGTCGGATTATTCGTGGTATCCAGCTTGCTGCCACTCGGCTGGATGCTGCAACCGATGTCGCCAGGAGCAATGGATGCTTTCTCCAGTGAAGCAACCCATACATCTTATGTTGCTTCGATTGGGGAACGTTTCTCTGAAGTGGTAGGAATGCTAAGCACGGCACAAACGATGCTGATCCCGATGCTGATGATGTTTCTACTCGGCATGTATGTTGTGAAAAAAGGGCTATTCCATGAGATGGAGACCAAAAAGCCAATCTGGAATCGGATCTGGTTCGTCGTCACTTGCTGTTTTGTCGTCGTGCAGACGGTGACGATTGTGAGTACACGGAATGGCTCCGGTGAGGAAATGAGCGGTTTTGATCTGTCTATGCTGACCGGTCAGCTTGGCGGAGTTGTAGGCAGTATGTTTTATATGAGTTCACTGGCGATGCTGTTCTTGCATGTCGGGCAGCTCCGACCGCTATTGATGCTTATCGGTAATGTAGGTAAAATGTCGCTCACCTGCTACCTGCTTCATTCGGCGATCGGGACGTTCTTATTTCATGATTATGGCTTAGGATTAGGAAAGCTCATGCAACCGATTGGAATTGCTGGCATTGGATTGGCCGTGTTCATCTTCTTGATTATATTAAGTACGATCTGGCTGAAATCGTTCAAATCTGGCCCGGTAGAGTGGTTATGGCTTAAAGGGACGTATGGGAAGATGGGGAAAGTCACGAGTAGACAAGTGGTAAGTAAAAGTAACCTGTAGATTATAGATTGTTTTTAAAACCGAAGTGCTATATGGTCAGCTATTCGTCATAGCTTACTTTTAAAATCAGTACATCATTGTTACGTTTAGAAATGAGATCACACATAGCAATGGGATGTCGTCTCATCATTTTGCAGCAAGCCCATACGCGCACGGTCAAAATGATGCCGGGCATCCTGCTGGTGCTTTTCGTCAATCAGATCGATAAAATGTATCGAAAAATAACGAAGGACAACTCTCCTACTGTGAGAATTGTCCTTTTTTACTTGAGTGAATGAGCAAAGCTTATAGTAAACCGAAACGAAGTAAGCATAACTCTACCATTGCACACTAAGCTTATACCATGTAGCACGTTGCTTTAAAATGGAACAATACACATGTACCTAATAGCGCAATACGAGATGCTATAGGATCGTATCGTAGTGGACGATCTCAAGGACAGTACCTGTTGCTTACTATTGCCAGGATCACGATACGTTTCCTCTTGTTAGTAATTCTGGACAAAATGAATCCCTCTCTCAATCCCCGACCCGAAACATGAGTACAATTCGATATACCTTATCTTATACCTCATCTGATGCCTAAACGTACCCAACTTGCTTATCGCCCAACGTTCACGATCTTTCTATTCCATGTCGGTTCATTCGTTGCCGCCCTTACGAGGCAATCTGCACAATCTGCAAAGGAGATAACCCAGGATTAGGTAAAGAGGAAGATGTGGTGTACGTTTCATTTTATGGGTCTGCGATCGTAGGAGTAGTGGAATGGTGGTTTCAAAGTGAACAATCGCCTTCTCCACAGGATATGGCGCGACGTGTAGGTGCATTGTTGGAGAGGAATTTGTAATTGATGTTGGGTGGGGTGGATTGATAGGGGTGATCTTGATTGGGCTTCTGAGTAAAGTTATGGGGTGGATTGCATTGTACTTGTTTTAAAGCGATTACTTTTTTATATTGTATAGTTCCAGTGTGTAGCTCGATGGCGGTTTATACGATGCTCTGCATTATAGAGTTGTGTATTATGTTTTGTACTTTTCTACTGTGTGCATTATGTTCTGATTTGAAAAAAGCGCCCACCTGTGGCAGACACTTTTATTCATACGATATACGATTATTATGATGTGATCTCATTATGTTTTTGATTCATTTCATGTTGATTTTAATTGTATTATACATATACACAATTCTCAGCTTGCCTACTTTTAGATTAGCTTACTTGTATTGTTGCTTCTAAAATAAGTTCCTCCGGCAGAACGCTCCAATCTTTAGCTATAGTTAGTACCAGCTCTTCATCGGGCAATAATTCACCTTCTAACATGAAATGAGGTAAATGAAGTTTTTCGATGCTCGTTTCTGCACCTTCATTCATAACGGTTCCCCATAAATAGCTATACGCCCGTTGTAAAATCCCATCTGTGTACTTCACCCATGCATAATATTCAACCGTACGATGACTAGCAAAATACTGCACCTCTCCAAATTCTTCACTCAATGCCTGTAGCATCGTAAACAACGGTAACTGTTCTCCAGCTTCACTCAAATCAGGCAATTCCTCTGCTGATAGTATTGTCCATCCTTGCATCGATTGAAATAATAATACTTTGACCAGACTATGGTGAGTTATTAGCCATTGACCTACATACTCGCTAGAAACAGGTTCATGTCGAATGGCAATCCATGCCGATTTATAACACAAATCATATGTATAAGAGTCGTCGTCATTGGTTAAAGAAACAAAAGCAGGCATCGTCGTAGGGGATGCAACAGGGGATGTTCTCGTTTTTAAATGCCGGTCAATACCAAATGCAATCAACATACAGAGAAAAAACAGCCACATGATGATTCTCCTCTTCTTAATTAAAAGATTGAGCATTCTCAGCTAAAACATCGATGATAAATGACTCTTCAGGAATTCCTAAATCCGCTGTCGTTCGCAATATGTATTTCTCGCTAGAAGTTGTGGATTTCAATTCTACCCAGTTGTTTATGTTACTCACACCTAATGCGACAATCTCATTTGAATGCATATCGACTCTAATGGAAGATCGTGCGTCGGATTGTACGTTTCTCAAATGTAACCGGGCATAGCTATTTCTCTGGAACAAATTAACCAATTCAATTTGATACTCATACTTCTGATCATCCGTCACTTTTAATGTATCTCTTTCGCTATGCGTATTCGTCCATCCGTTCGTATACAGACTGCTTACCAGAACGACGGAAAATAGCATATTGATCACGCAGGTAGTATACAATAACATCCGTTGTTCTTTATCTCGTGGAGTCCACTTTTTAGATAATAAATAAGCGAATAAGAAGCTGAGTAGTAACATCGGAACCGCCAGACCACCCAAATAAGCAGTGGCTATAAGATCCATGCCTCTTTGAAAATAAGCAGTTACGCCCAAAACAAACCATAGAACAGATACTAGCCCTTCGATCATTATAAATATCGTTAGTGTACGCAGCCATAATTTCATATTTTACTCCTCATTTCACTCATTAGATGAATGAGCATATTCATAGTGAACGTATTTTTCCAGATCTTGAGCATGGTGTATGGTTGGCATTTGATCATAATCGATAATTATATCGTCGGCTGCTCATCACAAATCTTCTTCAGCCTCATCCAGCAAACGTGCATTGCCAATCTTGATCCAACCATTCCATTCATCGTAACCTTCAATAGTGCCTCTCCACTGTGCCTTCGGATAAATATTTGAAGTTTGAGCCTGTTGAGCAAATTGTTCATAATCGATCAGGCCTGGATATTGCGTTGTATTCAGACAGGTGATAATACCCTGTGGAAAAATGACTTCGATGTGACCTCTCACCTCTGTTCCTATTCCATGTTCGGTTTTCATCTCTTCCCATCCACTCATATATCCAGCATTACAAGCTCGCCATTCCATTTCAAAATCTGCCTTTTGCATGGATAACAGCTCACTATCATTCAAGTCAAGTGGATGCTCCTGCATATAATATAGAGACTTCCTTTGATTAGACAGCTTGATCGCTTGATCATATTCTTTAGCTATTTGTCTAAATACATTACCTTCTTGATCTGTTTCGTAGTACCATGCTTGCTTATCTTCTTTGTACAAGAAATAGAGCATAGTTGTACTCACCCTTTCATAAACACAACAAAAATAGAACTCAATTTAGGCAACATTGTTGTCTCGGCAAAATAGTTCTCTCCTATTCACATCATAATTAGAAAAATCGCGACTGCGACTGGAACAGCTATACCGATGCAGTACTTAATTACAGTATTATGGATAAAATAGCTACAACGAAAAGCAAAGCTGCCTACCAGACCTGTACCTACTACAAATAGCACGACATCTGTAGAAGTGAATCGAAACACCACCACGACTATAGCAGCCAATATCAATCCAAGAGATAAGTGAAATCCATCTCTCGATAGGTTAGATCGACTTTTATCCCATACAAAAGATATGACCCCACCTAATACAAGGAATGGAACAGAATATACAATGATAAAAAACACGCCCATCATTAACATCGTTCCATTATATTCATGATGGACCAGCAGCTTAAATAAGATAAAACACAGAATCGTCGCTAACAATGCCAGACTGCAACCAACCAACTTATTTAGCATAGATCGTCCTCTATCCTATTATTTTGTAGTTCATAAGATCATTTATAGTTTGCATACTTTTTAATTGCTCAGCCGAAATCTCAATATGCACCCTAACCTCTTCTGTTATAAAAGAAACTGTGGCGTTATATTAATTCTCTTTAGTCCACCGCACCATATCAAACATTTGCTCATACATCTTCTTGCGATCCGGTGAAAAAGCGACTGTAATCGATAGGCTAGTCTGCGTAGAGCATCATAATCAATTCACATGAGCAGATAAATATGTATAATTTGAAATCAGAAACTATACCGCTATTATAACTACATCACAGTTGTTTTAATAAGATGTACCCAGTTTATTCTCAATCAGTTCAAGTTCCCACATCAATTTTTGCAAATGCTGCTCATTTGCAACTGATTCTATATTTTTAAAATCTGTTTTCCCTAAAAACGCCATATATACACTTGCAATTTCTTTGGAAATCTGAGGGTTTTCATCTTCATAATCCGTTTCATAAAATTGATTGATTTCTATCCGTACACTTTCATTCCATTCTTTTTTCTCTATACAAATCTTCAACAACCCAATGATATAAAATGCATCTTCTTCAAAAGTGTAGGAGTTGGAGTTACTTTCTTTTGTAGTATTCATAAGCTATCTCCATATTTAGAATAGTTCCAGTTCATAATAAAATAACCAGCGTAATTAAACGCAAACAGTACATCTTCACTCATTAATTTCAACATATCTAATTCACTTGTTTCGTTTATGACCATGATAAACTCAAAATGATCGCCTTTAATTTTATAATTTTTCACACGGAATGGCCTGATATACTGATTTTGATAAGGGAATGTCCAATGATCAATCATATCAAATAAATGTTCATGATAGAATTGCTCAAGTATTTGATCCGCCTAGACAAACAAATGAAATATTAACCCTTTAGCCTGCTCAAAATCGGGCTGTTGATAAAGTTCTTCTATACTTTGACTCACCATGCTTTTTTCGATTCCTTTCTTTTTAATACGTAGCGAATTATCTTTTTTTAGCTAAGCTTTTGTTATTTCAATTAAAATTTCATAGCTTCAAATTATCTTTTTTCATTCTGGAATATATGTATACAACGAAACAAATGGGGCGATTATTTTCTTTTCCAAGCCAGCTGCTTGAAATGATACTTATATCCAAAATATATCATAACAACGCGTTGTATTATATGGCTAAACTAAAATACATTTATGTAATCATACAAAAAAGCGTCCACCTATGGCAGACACTTTTATTCATACGATATACGATTACTATGGTGTGATCTCATCACGTTTTTGATTCATTTCATGTTGATTCTGATGCCATTCTTTCACCAGTGTATGATAAAAGTTATTCTCCTGACGGCTCAGTCCATCCTTGTTGTTTTTCATAATCATCGTGTCAATATTTCGTCGTAAAATCTCGTTTTTCCGTTCTAATACGGCTGTTGAATTCAATGACTTTCCCTCCACATTCGTATTGATGATCTGTACATCACTTGCTCTCTCATGATCATCTCTAGCAAACTAGAGTAAAGTATATCGAACATTAAAGCCGATGAACAATCGTCTCAGCACGCCATAATACGCCTGATCTAGGCTCAGCTAGGATGACTTCTACTCATCTCGCCTGTCCGTACAATTTCATGAAGATGCTACTTTTAACAGCTACATCCGTTTAAAAAACTACTCAAGTCCACGCCCAGAAAAAGCCATCCCGATCCCACGCGACCCGACCGCCATGCTGCTTACGGAACGCTTTTTTGATCTCTTTCGACAAAGATACATTTCCACTTTCACTTGTAAATACATAGTCTTCTCCATACTCTGCACGTACATAAGCGATGGCATCTTCTTGTTTTAATGTACCTTGATTTTGGATCTGCTCGATCATCCATGCAGCGATACGCTGTTCTGTTGTTGTTGCATCTGTCATTGGTTTTGTCTCCTTTGTGCGGTTGAACGGATTGTAAGTTGGGTATTTGTTCACATGTTGTATTCTCATTAAAGAAGTATACATTACTCAGGATGCTTTTCAATTAAGATCGTTAATTTTTAATCTTTTATCATTCTACAGAGATTTTAGACGGTGATTCTAAACTATTCTGTCCTTCTTTAAAATATTTAAAAAGAGAACCTTGAGGAATTGTAGCCCTCAAGGTTCTCTTTAAATACTTTTCAACAAATAGACGTTGTTGTTTAATAGATAAGATAAATATAGACATCAATGTGAAAAAATGGATTGTCACTAGATAATCATATCTAACAAAAACGTTTATCCTTTCAAGATAAAAGATATTAGAATCAACATCTACATTTAATAGCACTTTGCAAAAAGAATCTGCTTGTTTTATATTTAGCTTAGTTACATCTTTAATATTGGTTGTTCGAAACTATATTTGATTTAGTATTTGGATAGATTGATCGAACTTAGTAATTGCAGGCAAAATACATGTATTAAAATCTTCTATCGATTTCACAGCAATACATAACACTTGTGAATCGATAGTTTCAATAACATAAAAAACATATTTTGCATTCTCAATTGAATCCCCATTTTCCAATACAACACTTCTAAACAGGTGATCTAAACTTACTGCTTTTTGGATAGATCTAATAGCATCAGTTCTATACCAAAGTATTTTTTTAAATTCTAAAAAGCTGGGCTTTAAATGAGGGAATATCCACTTATCCCCTACATAATACTTTAAAGAACACAAATATCTACTTGTCTCTTCCGATTCATACTTAAGGTTTTCCTCAATTATAGCGAATAGTAATATATCATTCTCTTTTTTAAATAAGAACAATAACTGTGAAAGTTCAGTATCATTCAGTCTATCAATATCTTTTAAATAGTATATTGCTTCATAATTCATTATTTCTATACACTCCTATGGTTGGAAATAAATATGCTCGTTCATTAATTTAGTTGTACCAGGTTGATATTTTTGATAATGAGTTGGATAATAATAACCTGTCTGAGCATTGCTTGTGTTATTACCTACATATTGTGGTTGATTATAGTGCACTTCACCAATTGCTTTCCCATTTTTGTCATAAATAATACTTTTATTCATATCGAATGTTGATCTTGCTGGCCCTACAGTATAATCATTATTTTTCATAAAGGTATCCATAGAGCTATAATTTTTAGTCCAACCTCTCTTATTTGATACATCAACTTGCATCACAAAATTACAACTAGTATTATGCACCCAAATTCCCAAGTCACTTACAAAGTAAGTATGGAATTTATCAACTGTCATATTATAGACAGTAACATGCTTGCGCAACAGTTCAATATTGTATATTTTCAGAGTATTCCCATCGCTCTGAATAAGCAAGTCTCCAACCTTAAGATCTTTGACGAATATCCATCCTTTGCCTTTCACATAGAATGGATGATTAAAGGTCGATTCAATAATCTGATTACTAACATGAATTTGATAAATTTCATCTGTTTCATGATTGAATGTTGCTGTAACCTTTTTATACCCTACTTCGCCAGTCGCTTCATCTTTCGCAAGAACGAGATCTCCAACTATAACATCTTCGATATTTTTTTCTCCTGTCTTTGTCTTCACCTTTGTTCCCGCCGTGAAGCATTGACAAGTGTTTTGTCCGCGCTGAGATCTTCCTTTTCCTGTACTCTTAGCATATCCGTTACCACCGACCGAACCCATAGCAAGTGTTGCTACATATTCTGCCAATTCGTAATCTTGATAAGAGCTTATCAACTGCTCAATTGCCCAGTCAGATTTACCCGCGCTATTCCCATATGAACTCGTACCAGTAGCAAGATCAAACAAATAGTTATAACGATTATTTTTTTCGAAATGCCCATAAATTTCAGTAACCTTTTCTTTATAGCGTTGATACAATGGATCTGATTTAGAATCAACTTGGACTCGAGCTTGTTGGAGTAAATCCCGCAACCCCCCATCATTATAAGATTCCTTAATAAGATGCCCTGTCGGATCTGTATAGATTAAAGGATTACCATTCACATATCCATAAATATTCAAACTAAGCGGATTGTCAATCTGCCCTTCCACTGTATCTTCATTCAAAAACCGTCCTACATTCGGATCATAATACCGGGCTTTTAGATAGTATAATCCTGTTTCTGAATCATACGTTTCACCCGCATACTTAAACTCGTTGGCTACCGTTTCCTTTTGCTGTGTCAGGTTGCCCCACTCATCATACTGGTAGCTGTTCACCAGACTACCATCCGTCCCCACCATCTGCACGACATCACCGTGTCCATTGTAGAGGTAGTAGTAATCCTTCTGATTCGTCAGATCCTTTTTCACCAGTACGCGGTCACCACGAATATAGCTGGAGATTGTGCCATTACTTGTCTGATCTCCAATCACCTGATCGGCTCCATTATAGCTGTATTGCGTCACCTTACTACCGTTTGTTTTCTTCCAACGCAGACCATCGGGCAAGTAATCCAGTGCTGTCTTCACACTATCTTTCGTTACCGAGATCAGTGTATTTTGCAGATCATAGCGATAATTCGCTGCTTTCTCATCAGGCAGGTCACGTGTATCTTTTTGCGTCAGGCGATTGCCGCGCAGGTCGTAGCTATACTGGGTTTCGGTACCATCCGCACGTTTGACACCCGTCAGGCGACTGAGCTTGTCATAGCTGTACGTCGAGGTTTGCGGTGTACTGTCTTTGATCTGTTCGGTGACCGAAGTAATATTACCGTTGTTGTCGTACTGGTAGCTGTATACGGACAACGTACTCTCGCCTTTCG
>NZ_JBCGUH010000027.1:0-21863 GCF_039822605.1 Paenibacillus wenxiniae | reverse complement strand
ACACCTACACCTACACCTACACCTACACCTACACCTACACCTACACCTACACCTACACCTACACCTACACCTACACCATTCTACGTATCGGATATTGTTTTGCCTATACAAATAGCGGCACCTTATCAAAAAGGATGCCGCTATGTATTCAACGATCGTATATGCAATTTTGTGTAGCCTGCTACATCATTGTATTAAGATCGCATCTTTTTCATGCTGTATCATTACTTTAATTGTTAATCGAGACACCGTCATAGCCCAAATAATCAATGGTCATGTCTTCATCCAGCCAGGATCAGGACAACCTGTCCAGCAAGCGATGATAATCTGCCAGCTCCTCCGCAGACTCTACACGTTCGCTTGATCGGACGAATTCCAATTGACCATTCCCGCCGCCCAATTCACCGCGCTCTTCCAGCACATGGCGCAAATGTCGCGCTGTTCCGTTACTACCATCGATAATATCCACTTCCTGTGGGAAATATCGACGCAATTGATCACGGAAAAAAGGGAAGTGTGTACAACCGAGTACAAGCGTACCGTATTCATCCAGCCTGTATCCAGCCAGCGCTTGATTCAGATATTGTGTCACATGCTCATCGTCGAATTGACGCTTTTCCGCTAATTCGACCAGCCCGGGCATAGGCAAACTTTCCACGATGTCATACTTATCAATACTTTTCACGAGATTATGAAATTTTTCTTCATTTAGCGTGAGACGGGTCGCCATCACGAGCACCTTTTTATGCTTAATCGTACTGTTTTGTACGGCAGGCTTGACCGCAGGTTCAATACCGAGAATTGGAAATGTATACCGCTGCCGCAGCTCATTTACCGCAATACTGGTCGCTGTGTTACAAGCAAGTACGATCGCTTTTACGTGCTGTTCCGCCATATATTCCGCTGCTTCCAGTACGTATTGCTTTACCTCTTCCTTACTTTTTTCACCGTAAGGCACGTGCCGGGTATCTGCATAAAATAAGTAATCTTCGTCAGGCAGCAACTTCATCGCTTCATGCAATACAGTCAGCCCACCGATGCCAGAATCAAATATTGCGATCTTCACTCCGTTCACTCATCCTTCTATCCATTCATTGGCCGCTCGTGTATCCGATGCTTCGGAACGATTCCGGTCTTTTTTTCATGTATGATTATAGCCTGTTCCAGGCAAATTGGAAATATGGGCAGCGTGCATCCCAAGATCATTCCACATTCTCTACTGTCTATTCCATATTCTACAGTCCAGCCGCATTGCTTCAGGATTCGTTCATCCATTGTAGTGCTGATGATAGTAATTGTTCAAAATGCACCGGATAATTATGGCCAAGCCCTGGCATCAGATGCAGCTGGTAGTCAATTCCTTTACGTTTCAGTTCGGTTGCCAGCTCTTCTGTGCCTGCCAGACAATCCTCATCATGTTCGCCACAGATCAAATATACCTTTATCCCATATTGTTGCCAGTGCACTAGCGCGTCCTGCCATTCAGACGGCTCAGGCAACCAGGGAGAGACTAAAATTAGACCACCGACTGCTGCCGGATAGGTTGCTGCCCCTTGCAGAGCCGCACGAGCACCGGAGGAGAATCCACCGATAATCGGTTTGGTGACATCACTTGCTTGCTGTGCCGCCTGAATAACCCCTTCATCCTGAGGTTGCGAAGGTTCACGTTCAATCGATCCATCCTCCTCCTGGATACGTCCATCCACACGTCCTAGCTCAAGCAATGCCTGCTCCAGCTCCTGTATATTTTGCTCCGGATCAGACCAATCGTATGCACCGGAAAACTGAATTTGTGACGATTGCAGAAGTGCCAGCTTGTACTCTTGGTTTAGAGCCACATGCCAGATCGGCTCAGCAGCTTCATTATTTTCCAGCTCTCCATGCAGTACGAGCAATGTGCGATACGCAGCCGGTGCTCCGTTCGTTTCTGGCAATACAATATTCAGATGTCCACTGCTTTCGGCAAGCGCTTCTGCTTCTCGCTGTCTGCATAACTGCAATACGTGCTGAAAGTCTGGCTCATCATGCAGCACCGCCAGATCTTCATCCTCACGCAGATCATCTGCATTGTACCAGTATCCATGCTCCAGTACAGCTTCCTTCAGCAAGGCGAGCGCTTCGTCTTTCCGTTCACACGCAGCGAGTAACGAATAACGCAAATTGTACATCTGTGCAGGATTCGCTTGCCCTTCTTCCAGATGCTCACATATAAAATGATAGGCAGCCGCACTGCCATGCTCCGCATAAATGTCCATCACTCGATGCATCAATCCTGTATATGTAAAACGATTCATCTCATCCACTCCTGTCTTTTCCATATCCTGTCCTGTATCGTATAGCACAGTACACTATATTTTCAATCATCGATCATATAGCGGATCACCTGCCACTACAGCTCCCTTATTCTTTACACCATATTGGCATGCTTTACACCCTGTCATTCTGTTCATCAGCATAAGCTTACTAAAGAATACGCTTATTTTTTATTCGAATATCGCTCTATACGTTATTGATATTGATGTAGGCGTTATGGATATGAGCGTTATGGATCTAAACGTTATTAATGTAGGCGTTATGGATGTGAACGTTATTAATTTAGCGATGAGTAATTTAAGCACTATTACTCTATAAGTTACCGATCCATAAACAACAAGTTATCGATCTATGAACGATAGGTCACTAATCCCTAAACGATCAGTTACTAATCGATAAACAGCTACCCTACATGCCTATCCATCGACATTCGTCCATCCCAACTATCTCTACACAGCAAAAAGACTGCCGGCTAATCCCACAGCAGCCCATCGAATTTGCTACATTTGCTACATTTGCTACACATGATACAAACGCCGTTCTCGTAATGCCTCTTCCAGATGCTCTACACGCAACACACGGTCCAGGGCAACAGCACCGGTTACGCCCTGTAATCGACGCGATTGTCGACTGTCACGCTTATTCATATGCACAAGCGACGACTGTAATTCGAAAATGCGCTGCCAGCTCTCTTCTTTGGTCACTACCGAGCGACCTGCACAGTAACGCTGCCATTCGCGCTGGGTACGAGCATTAAATGTGTCGTTTAACACCGCATGCCATTCATCGAAATCCGATAGCAATACCTCATCATGCTTCAGCTCTAGCGTCAGACATACACAACCTGCACGCCCTGTATAATGATGAAGCTGTAGCAAATCCGGCTTTTCCGTCCATACCCATACCGGATAGCTTCCATCGTATCCGGGCAGACGTTGCCCCATCTGGCTCATCATCCAGTGATAAGGCTCGATAAACATGGCATGCTCGGGATGACCGTGCAAAAAGCCAACCTTTTGCGCGGCCTGCCAGGCTTCGCTGGACTGAATCGTCCAATACCTGGGCACAGCATGGCGGATGCTCATCGCTGCATTCACCTCCTGATCGACATTGACCTTCGTATCATATCAGAAAATAGCCCTCAGTTTAACCCCCGGTCAGCAGAACAACGTCTATCGCTCATACAACAACACGCGCAGCTCGGTATAGTTGCACCGTGCTACGCGTGAAAATGATCGTCTATTCGGACGAGTATGATCCATTTTAACTTTGATTCGATTATTCTCTATCCTCAGTTCGCTTCCATATACTGATTCAGCAATTGTGTCACTTTACCACGTACAGCAAGATCGGAATTTTCACGATTACTTACGATCTGGCGCAATTGTGTCATCAAATCCAATTCAGGTGTGACCATTTCAAGTGTGTTCTGGTTGTTTGTGTTTTCCATGATGTTATTCCCTCCACTTAATTACATGCTATTGATGTATACGTATTTGCTTATCGAATCGGCTTCCCCACATCTCCGGTTGGAATACCGATAAATGATGAATTTATACTTTTATATCACCCGTTCTGGACGTAGCTTAAACAGATTTTTTTATACTTTTTTTACCATTCATTATATTCATGGACATTTTCATTGGGAATGAATTTGGTGATCGTTGGATATAATGTAATATGCTGCTTTCACTTCCTATATGAACGTATAGACTATTTTTATGTCGTTGTTATGCAACGATTGACACTATTATTGCTACTGATATATTCTACCTAGTAAAGGTTACGATTTATTCATCAAATGATTGCAAATTCTTTCATTTTAGCAGGGAAGTGAACGCTTGTGGTCGAACATACTGTTTAAACAACGACTATAGCAGCACATCCAAAATCAACACAACCCAACTCTGTTTAGCTCACAGCACTCTATCTGCATCTGAAACTAGCCGATGAATATAATGAACCGTCATTCTCACACCCTTTCAGATTCTGCATCGTGCTACAGCCAATGGAAAGGATCGAGATCATTCACCACGGATATGGACAGCTTCTGCTTTATAACTTCTTAAGAGTCCAGATATTAACGAAATTTGTATACAAAGGATGGGCAATCTATTGAAAACATTCATGTCCTTCGCAGCCGTCTTGCTGCTAGCCAGCACCTTAAGTCAAACAGGTTATGCAGCCAAATCTTCAAATGATCTTAAAAAAGAACTGGAAGCGGTTGAACAGCAAGCTCACGATGCTGCCGTGAAGCAAAAACAAGCAGAAGCTCAAAAACAACAGTCACAAAAGTTGAAAAATCGCACCCAGACTGATCTCGGTGTTGTGCTTCAGGCGATCAACGATGTGAGTAGCCAGCTCGCGCGCGTATCGAACGATATTTCTCAAACCGAAGCGGGCTTACGACAGGCAGAAATCGATCTAAAAGCAACCAAACAGCGTATTCAAACACGTGAAGGCATGATCAATACGCGAGTGCGGATGATGTATACAGATGGCATGGTATCTTATCTGGATGTGCTCATGTCTTCCAATAACTTTTCCGATTTTTTGGCACGTGCGGATTCACTGCGTATGATCGTTGAGCAAGATCAGGATATTTTGCAACAGCAGGAGCAGGATAAACAAGCCGTTATTATTACCCAAAAGCAGCTTAACTCCGATTATGCACGTGCCAAATCCCTATACGCCCTAAAAGCCGAGCGCAAGCACGAACTGAATGCGAAGGAAAACGAAAAGAAAGTGCTCATCGCTAAATATAATGCACAGATTGAAAATGCAGACGACATCAGTGCCCATCAAGAGCAGCAATTGTGGGCATTAGCCGATCAGCGCGCAACGCTCTTCAAAGAGAAAACGGCTGTGGAAGCAAGAGAACGCGAAGAACGTGCACAGGCAGAAGCGCGCGCTAGAGCAGCAGAGGAAGCTCGCCGTGCGGCAGCTGCCGCAGCAACACGTACAGCTACCTCCGCTCCAGCCAACACAAGCGCAAGCGACTCCGGCAGCGATAGCGGCACAGATAATGGTGGAAATTCAGACGATCATATTCAGCCTAGCGGCTCGGGTATGATGACGATGCCTGTTGTCGGTGCGCGTATCTCATCACCGTTTGGCTATCGCATTCATCCTATTACAGGTGAATATAAAATGCATACGGGTATCGACCTTGCCGCTCCTCAAGGTACACCGATCTATGCAGCAGATGGTGGAACGGTTGTGGTAGCAAGCTGGATGAACGGCTACGGCAATGTGGTCATTATCGATCACGGCAATGGCATTCAGACGTTGTATGCACATATTCACAATGGTGGTACATTTGTATCGGTCGGTCAAAGTGTAGGACGCGGAGATAAAATTGCTGAAGTCGGCTCAACCGGTAACTCGACCGGCCCACACTGTCACTTTGAAGTACGGGTTAATGGTACACCAGTCGATCCAATGGGGTATCTGTAATATGAATATGATGCTTAATCCACGATGGTTTTATCGCTTGAAGAAGGAGTCATGGCCGGCGAGAACGTGTGCGCTGGCCTTTTTACTGATAATGATGATGGGTGGCTGGGCAGTTCCTATCGCTTCCGCTCATGCTTATAGTGTTGCGTTTACGAGAATTAGCTACGCTAAAGGTCAGATTACGATGGAATATGCCCTGGATGATCTATCTGTACTGGAAGCATTACCTGGTGTAGATACGAATGGAGATTATTATCTGGATGAAGCGGAAATTCAGACCGGTCATGATCGGATTATGCAGTGGATCTCCGCTCATTTACAGCTGACCGACAATGGACATCCGGTTGATCTGAATAGCGGTCAGCTAGTGCTCAATCGCGAGCTGCCGGATAAAAATAGTTTTCGTTTCAAAGATAGTATGCATTATGGCGATCTGCTGCTACCGAACGCTAAGCTTGTCACGCTTACCGTTACCTTTCCAGCAACCGGTAAAACGGATCAAATTCAATTGAATGACGAATTCCATAACGTCATTCCAAGCGAATATGCGAATTTCATCAATGTACTTAACAACGGACAGATACAATCGACCTCTGCCCTATTCCAGGCACCGTGGACATTTACGGTCAAGATGGATCATGCCGAAGGAACGAGCGAAGTACAGCAAAGCGGCTGGCTGAATTTTATCTGGCTCGGATCACAGCATATTTTGACCGGGACAGATCATCTGTTATTTCTATTAACGTTGCTGGCACTGCGGATGCGTATACGCGATTACGTCAAAATTATTACTTCTTTTACCGTTGCGCATAGTTTGACGCTTGCTCTATCTGTACTGCATATCGTCACTTTACCATCCAAATTCGTCGAATCGATGATTGCAGCTAGCATTATGTATGTCGCACTGGAAAATCTATTTTTCCAGCGCAATGCACGAAATCGCTGGTGGCTCACCTTCCTGTTTGGCTTGATTCACGGCCTCGGCTTTGCCGATCTGCTCGTCGAAATGAATCTACCGAACAGTCAGCTTGTGCCTGCACTGGTCGGATTCAATGTGGGCATTGAGCTTACGCAGCTGACACTGCTGTTAATTGCTCTGCCACTGCTCACTTTATGGCATCGTTCCCGTGCATATGGGCGCACATTGCCGATTTTGAGCGTGATCACCGTCTGTATTGCAGCGTTCTGGTTATGGCAGCGACTTACGGCTTAGTGTTTGATCCAGCCAGATTCAAAGTCTGATCATACTAGCGATACAAAGGAAGCAATGATGTACTAATAATTGCAATAGAATAGGACGCATAATATAGCAACGATTTACAATACAACAACGATTTACAATATAACAACGATTTACAATATAACAACGATTTACAATATAACAACGATTTACAATATAACAACGATTTACAATATAACAACGATTTACAATATAACAACGATTTACAATATAACAACGATTTACAATATAACAACGAAAAACCGCCTTTGCAGGCGGTTTTTCTGCTTCGTATGACAGGCACCTTACCAAGCAGCCAATCCGTTAAAACAAACTGAATTAAAAATTCTCATATGATGTAAACGCAACCCAGCAGCACGAGACAATCATTCATAACGTATCCAACAAAAAAGTACGAATCCAATCGTCATGCACATGGACAGTCGTGCCAATTATTCATAACGTATCTAATAAAAAAGCCTGCCACTCAGGCAGGCGAAGTCACACTAAGACCCGGATTCATGCGATGCAGCTCATCCACTGTATTGAGGAAACGATGGTGGGCGATGCTACAGCGTTTGGATTTACGTGTTGGATAAGGCTCAAAAAAAGCTTCCTTACGCACCAGATTGATCCATACGATATTATCCGCATTAATCAGCGTTCCCCGGTCAACTTCAAGAAAACGATAGCCCTCGTCACGCAAATAAACTTCCAAATGCTTGATCGAGCCGTTCATATAATAGGTACCGTCCTGCACATGGATCACAATCCGATCTTTCCGACGATCATACTCCATAAACCAAACAACATCAGCAGCAAGCTGTATGGTCTCCACGGTATGCTTATCTAGTTCTCTGATTACCTCCAACAACACGATCACTCCTATATTATTTCTTTAAGAGCTCCTCGGGCGCTTCTGGTGAATAGATAAATGCTGCGCTGGAAACATTGATAAAGAATACGCTTAGAATAGAAAGCAATGTTGCCAACCCTGAATATCCGTTTTTAATTAATCGCATCGTGTCACCTCCTTCGAATCAGAGTAACTGATTGCGCTAAGGAGGCAAGTGCAAAAGGGACGGATAACACATATAAGTTTGTTGCTACCAGCAAGCAACCCGCTATTTTCAGCAAGGAATAATACTTTTTCGGGATACGGGATTGTTTGTGAATATTAGAAGGAGCAAAGATCAAAATGAGTAAAATACTCATACATGTAAAAATTATACAATACAAATCTGAAAATGTCACGAGTGAGAGAGCAACAAACAACGAAGAAGATACAACAATACAGCTCACACCGGATTGTAAATGGTATCCACCTGTAAGCTGTCTTAATAACGCGAAGACGATCATAATGATCATAGCATGCTCGAAAGTACCTAATAGCGACGAAAATAAAATCGTCATCAATACAATGCCAAGCGTATTGATGACGATCAATAAGGCATACTTTAACACAGCAATACTTGCGGGATGCTCAGGAATGACTTGCTTGATATGTTCAGCAGTACGTTGTGCCAAATAATCAATCATATGCAGCCCGCTCCTTCATGATGGAGTAATAAATAAAGATTGCTGCAAGGAGAGCCAAAAAGAAAATAATATAATAGAGGTTATTGTAGTACATAAGTAACGAGGCTATGACCAGCGCGATGATCGTTAATACAACAATAGCGATATGTTCAAACCTGAAATTAAACTTCTCAAAATCGGCAATAAATCCAAATTTGAAAAAATGCAGCAAATAACAAATTCCGAATGTAATCGCTGATGATACGATTTGAATAATCGTTCCTGTGCCGGAGTATTGCATATCTGGAGTAAACGAACCGAATAATGTCAAAATGACAAGCGCTTGAATGACGGTATACACGAACATGCCGCACGCAGCTAAAATGGCCGACCATAACAGTGAAATTCGTACAATCGTAGCATTAATCAAAATATAAGAAATGGTACTTACCGCTGTCATCATAAATGACAAATCCAACTCGGTGCGAAGCATAAAACTCATCAAGCTCATAATCAATACAATAAATGAAACAGTCCCCATATACTCAAATGGTTTAAGCCGAAATATCGACAACATCAACGTGAAAATTGCCAAATACTCTATGCTGGAAAAGAATACAAATCTGATCGCTTCTAGCAATTTTCTTCCTCCTGATTCAAAAGCATATCTAAAGTATACGGTAAAAATATCCTTTTTCAACAAAAAAAGCGTTGCTTTAAAAAATTCTTAAACTAACTTATCTAAATTGAATACATAAATAGATTTTTTTGTAAATAAAGCTTGAATTTAGAACGAAAAACGCACAAAACAAAGGCCTGGAATCAGATAACCATCGCATCATGGTCACCGCCCAGACCTTTCGTTTAACCGTTATTTTAATCCTCGGCAATGTCTGCGCGCAGCACGCTTGCCGCCTGGATCATTTTCGGAATGACCGCTTCATTCGTTCCAGACACATACAGATCTCCACCATAATGACGGAAAGGAATAACGGCTGTTCCTTCATGCCACAAAAAGAAGTCGCCTTCGATCGACATCGTCGATTCTCCTTTTACCGTAAACACCGATGTATATTCCATATCAGGCTGAGTATCAAAATACGCTTTGCATTCCTCCAGCGTAATCGGCTTTTGTGCATCATCAATTTGCTGATTGTCTCGGGTAATACGATAACGTTGAGCCATTATGGGCCTCCTCTTGTTTGCTCATTTTCAAAGCTCTATTATACACAAAGTAAAAAGCTCCTGCCAGCGGAAGGTTATTTGTGAGTATGGAGATGAATAGAGTAGGCTTGTACAGAGCTGTGCAGCCTCCCCGTCCGTTGCATGCATTGTTCGCAGCAACGCCGTCATACGCCATTTGCTTCGCCTGCATCTGCTGCTTTAGTCTGATCACTACTTCAACGCATCAATAGCTGCACTAATGTACGGCGGAATGCTGCGCTTATTTTTCTCTTTCATCGTTTTCGTGTATATAATTAACGGCTCGCCGTCTATCATGGGATAACCGTATTCATGCTCGCCTCTATATTCCACCACACGTCCACTCGCATGCAGACACGCCGCTTTATAATCAGCCAGTACATGAAATACATGCAGCACTGACCGATCAATATAGGCGTAGGCTGGCTCAGTCAATCCTTTCCCCTCCTTATATTCGTTCGTGACCTTTATATTCGTTCGTGACGACCTTCGTTCATAATAAATAGCGCTCATAAAAAGAACGCTAGTAACTCCAAACCGGGATACATGTAGCTGTATCCATTCGGCGGCTTAGCGTTAGTAGCGTTGCTTTTTAAAATCTTGCTTTACGAATCAATTATTAACGGTTCGTTGGACGCATTTTGCTAGTGTGATACATATGTGCACCCACACGGAACAACACAAACAACAGCACGACAAATACAATGATAAGCATCGGTACATCGCGTAGTGCCAGTATCAGTGTTTTTACAAGTGTAATGATCGGGAACAAAATGATGCAAACAAAAATCAACGGGAACAAAATAAGCGACAGAATCCGTCTCATGATCGCCCCTCCTTTTCATTCGAATAAAATCGATCGTGTATAGCAGACATCTTACCTTCCAGGTAAGTAACTATTCATATATGAGAATCAAGGCAGATGCGTCCAGAGTGAAATTGGATACGATTTCTTTATTGTATTCGTTCTTTGTTTTTCTTTTCCTGCTGTAGGTAAGCAAATAAATTAAATAATTTAGTGTTTTTCAATATCTATATACCGATACATAGAAGGAAAAGAATGCAGCTTGCTTTTCAAGCGATAGCAGCTGTAATGATTCGACTTAAAATGATAAACAGTGCGACAAGTGCATTGTGCAGTTGGATATGTGTATTCAATTTTTAGTTTTGTGCATTAGTGTAGTGAAAAACAAAAAAGCCCTTGATTTCTCAAGGGCTTTCGTTGATGACCTGTAGTGGGATCGAACCACTGACCCCTACCCTGTCAAGATAGTGCTCTCCCGCTGAGCTAACAGGTCATATTACAAGAACAAGATTTAATATATCAAATCCTGCAAGGTGCGTCAAGTAATAAATAACTCGCTCTCCTTATAGGGGTGGAGCCGATAAAAAGTATGCAGGCTTACTTCCAGATATTATCTGCATGCTACCTAACATTTAAACATCTATATCCAAACAAGAATCTAATCATATCATTAAATAAATACTAAAAGCGGCAGGAATCGCATCCTGCCGCTTTTCATATTACGTTCAAACTAGTACACATTTAACTTACTACAGAACAGTTAGCTACTGCTTGCTATCTTCGAGACACTAATCACCCATCTACCCTGCAAGCCGATAGTTTCACTATTTCTATGCTATTGCCGCATTCATTTTTCCGTATTCAATTGTTTCAACTTACAAGCACTCCACTTACAATTCCTTACCAATTACAGCTTGCTCACCGAACCTGCTACAGCCACCAGTTGATCCTTAGTCAGCGAACCGTCCAGTGTGCGCAGTGTGAAGTAGTTGCCATCTAATTCAAATGCAAGTGAAGCGCTCTCTGTCGCGGTAGCAGCATAGTACGTGCCGGCTGCGCCGTTGGCAAGTTGTACTTTGGTGCCACCTTTACCGAAATCACCGCCGCTATTGTCGCGGGCTGCGGCGGATACGATCATGTGCTTGTAGAGCAAGTTGACGCTATCGGCGCCGTCAGCCGCAGCGACTTTGATAAATTGATCCTGGCTACCGATTTTTGTAGGGGCGTATGGTGTAGCAAAGCTTGGTACGCCGAAGCCGCTACGTGCTTCTTTCAATTGTTGAATCTGACTCGCTGTATAAGAGACCGCTTTGATACTATTGGTGGAGGCGCTACCTGTCGACGTGCTTCCACTGCCGGAAGTCGAACCTGTAGAGGAACTGCCTTTGCCGATCGATACTTTACCCTGGGATGCATTATAATTTACCGGAACGTCTAGTGCATCAGCGAGTGAGCGTACTGGCAAATACGTAGAGCCATTATAGGTGATCGGTGCCAGCTCTGTACCGTTGGTGCCTTTTGGTGTGTACGCTTTGCCACCCACTTCAATTTTGATGCCGTGATTCATATACGCTTTGATCGCTTCCAGCTGTGTGCCGGCATATACACCTGCTGATCCTGTCATTACCATACCTACTGTCATTGCAGCTGCTACCCATTTTTTTGTTTTCATGATTACATCTCCTTTATGGTGTCATATTCGGTAAACTGTGCTGATTGATCATTCGCTTACCGTGTTATCTTTCTGTTCTGTAAACAGATTACACCGTAAATGTATCATTCCACGCTCGCGCTTGTATCCAACTTGTAAACATTTAGCGAAATACGGATATTTTTATGCTATGCCCGTTTGATGAGGTTTTTGATGATAGTCTACTTATAGAGCAAGCATAATCAGTTATATTTTATGAAGAGAATCGTCTAAACTGATGCCGATCTGATAGGTAGATCATTTGGTCATTTGGTTGCTTGACTGGCTGGTTGGTCGATCGGTGGATTGATTGTTGGATAGATGGGTAGATAAGTTACTGTATAGGTTGGTGGATCGTATTATAAATAGGCATATATGATGATGCGCATTGCCATCGCTGTATCCGTTTTTATTTTAATGTTGCGTCCAGTATGTAATGCCAGGCGATTTGTTTGCAGACGTATGACGATGTGCTGGAAGCTTATCTCGCCGCTCCCAGCCTGCGATAAGTATAATCGTATGGGGACTGTCTCTGTGCGACCATACGATGTACTGCTGCCGTTCTAATGAAAGTACGATACGAGTCAGTTCGGCTCGATGCTTACCTGTCATCGCCGTTAATTCTCTCCATACAGGCATACGGCGATTTTTCACAAAAAAATTAAACAGTACGCGCAATAGCTTTCGTTCTGCATCCTCCAGCATGGCTCTTGCCTCCTTGATGGATGATATGGGTTAGATTGATTAATATGTATTTTTTAAAAATAGAGTTGCAGTCGGTATTATGTATATCCGTATCGATTGCAACGGTAAAACTCAATAAAGAACGTATGTTCCTGTATATAATATGCGATTTGTTGCTTTTTGGCAACAGTATAATTTGGATCACATTCATTTTTTATAGTTAGGCTTCGTCATAGGTAGGCTTTATAGCTCTATACAGCTTTATACAGCTTTATACAGCTTTATACAGCTTTATAGAGCTTTATAGAGCTTTATAGAGCTTTATAGAGCTTCATAGAGCTTCATAGAGCTTCATAGAGCTTCATAGAGCTTCATAGAGCTTCATTCGTAGCTATACTTCTAACTTTTAACTTCTAATCTTCTAAACTTCCAAACTTCCAAATCCAAGAATAAACCTCTAACTAAACCTAAAAATAAAGCCGCGAAAAAAACCGCCTGCCGCATCCCGAAGGATGTTGCAGGCGGTACATATACAACCTATACACAGAATCGCTGCCAGCCCTATCTAATACATGTGCTGGCTACCGGCAAACGGTAGAGCGAACAAGCCGTGCCGCTCTTACCGTCTGTCAGACTGAACAGGTAGCTATTCAAAAGGAGTATGCTTATTTAGATTTTTCTGGATCTTTAACCGACACGTTCAGTGTAGCTCGTTTGCCACCATATTCTGCCTTGATCGATGAGCTACCTTTTGCTACCGCATTGATCCGACCAGCAGATGCTGTAGCCACGGTTGTTTTGGACGATGTCCATGTTGCATCTTTCGTCACATCAACCTTATTGCCTGTGTCGTATTCTGCTGTCAATGTTACTACAGTTGTTGAACCTGTAGTCAGCTTAAGTGTCTTCTCGGACAATGTTACTTTTTTGAGCTGTGCAGTTACGGATACTTTCACCGTTGCTGTCAGTCCCTGATAAGAACCCGTCAGCGTCGTTGTACCCTGACCTACCGCTTTCACGCTTGCACCCTTCACAGTGGCTACGGAAGGATTCGAAGATACCCAGTCCATTTTGCTGGACAGTGTAATTTTTTTGCCATCTGTGTACGTGCCGATGACTTTGATCGTTTTACTCTTTTTGATGCCCAGATCCAACGTTTGTGGAGATACGTCCAATGACTGAATTTTGCCTTCCATCTTCACACTGACGCGAACGGAATCGTTGAGATAGGTTCCTTTCAGCGTAGCAGAACCTTTAACAAGTGCTTTTACATTGCTGCCTTGAATTAAAATGTTCTCTGTGCTTGCTGTCCATTTCACCGCATCGGTGACATTAACAGTTGTACCATCTGCCTTGATCGCTGTTACATTAGGCAGTACCGATGAAGAACCGACAACGATGCTCAGATTGCTAACAGATGCCGTCAGATTCAGCACTTTCGTTTTGACGCTAACTGGAATGCTCACCTGCATATTGCCCACTTTACCGACCAGTTTGACATCACCTGCATCTTCAGCAGTCAGTTTATTATTGTTAATCGTCGCTACAGAACTATCGATGTTCCAGTCGATTGCTTTGGACAGATCGACCGTTGTGCCATCTACCGCAATCCCTTTGACTTTAGGCACAGCTACGGATTGACCGGTTACCAGTTCGATCGATGTTACACTTGGCTCCAGCTTTTTCATCGTTTTATATACGGTAACTTTGAAGCTTTTCGCAAAATCTTGATATTGCGCTTTGATTGTAGCCGTTCCTTCTACCCATGGTGTGAGCAGACCGCCATTAACTGTCGCATTCATCGGGTTGGAAGATGTCCAGGTCACATCACCAGTTACATCTTTAATCGAGCTTACATTTACGACTTCTCCTTTAATTTGCAATGGAGCTTGTCCGATAAACATCGTTTGATCTTGTTCCGGCGTCAGAATCAGACCCTGGAACGAAGAACGTACATACAACGTTGTGCTTGCTGTCAGACCTGCGTATTTGGCAGTCAACGCTGTGCTGCCCTGAGAAAGACCTGTTACTTGTCCTTCGACTACTCTGGCTACTTTGCTATCATATGTAGACCATGTAACCGTATTGGTAACGTTTACGGTCGTGCCGTCCGTTTTGGTAGCTGTCGCTGTAAATTCATAAGGCGTACCAATCGTTACATTAACCGCTTCCGCTGGAGACAGCGTCAGCTTCGTGTATGGAGAGGTCACCGTCACCTTTTTCGTTGCAGCCAGATCGCCGTATTTGGCAGTGATCGTTGCTGTACCCGCACTTACAGGATCAATGTTTCCTTTATCCACTTTCGCTACCGTAGGTGCACTTGAAGACCATGTTGCTTGATCCGTTACATCTGTCGTGTCGCCACTTCCATCTACCGCATACAACGTCAGATCCTTCGTATCATCGTCAAGCGATACCGTCAGTGCAGTAGTCGGTGCATTATCATCTGAAAACTTCAGGGACACGGCACTCGTATCGGCAGCGAATACTCCGCTTGGAAAAAGCAGTGTACTCATGAGCAGAAGCGACAACATCCATTTTCCTAATTTCACAGTATGTGTCATTCATTTCTCTCCTTGAGTTATAGTTTCGTCTGTGTTCAGTCCTTACATAATATCGGAGACAACGTCCTAAAATTGAAGCTTCTGCTGTAAAAGACCTCGTTTTTTTACCAAAATAAGACTATCGTCCTGTATTGGTGACGATAGTCCTTATTTTACATATCGACTCGTTTCTATCACAGATTTCACATCATTTAGAGCTTGATGACACCTATACGATCGTACTAGCAGCCACGGCGCGAACGAACGACAAACACATGATCCGCCTTCGTAAATATACGTTGATCATCCAGTATGACCCGCTCACGATTATGACGAACGAGACGGGCGAACGGCTCAATCAGCTGATCTTCTTTCCAGATCATCACTTTAGAGCCGAACAAGATCGCATTATCAAATTGTACAGGTTGCTTCATTACGTAACCAACGGCATTTAGTTCCCATGCAGCAGAATTCAAATCCTGTGGCAGCATGTCCAGTTCTTTAATATGCAAAATATCATTCAGCAGGATATGGATGGAGCCGGGTTGCAGGACGAGCCGATTCTTCTCCACATCCCAATGCTGAATCGTGCCGTAGAGCCTGGAGTGATATTCATCATCCCGCGTGATCACTACCTTTTTGCCTTCCCACTGTTTCATCATCCCACCTCCACGCCCCATGCTTAATTCAGCTCCGGAATTGTCCAGTCTACCGGCTGCTGGCCATGCTCTTGCAAAAATGTATTCGTTCGCGAAAATGGACGACTGCCAAAAAAGCCTTTACGTGCGGCAAACGGACTTGGGTGTGCGGAGCGAATAACGAGATGGTGCTCGGTATGAATCAGCACTTCCTTTTCGCCAGCATGATTGCCCCATAATAAAAATACGATCGGTTGCTCCCGTTCATTCAACAGCCGAATAATCGTATCTGTAAAGCGTTCCCAGCCTTTACCACGGTGGGAAGCCGGCTTGCCTTCGCGCACGGTAAGTACGGTGTTGAGCAGTAACACGCCATGTTTCCCCCAGTTTACGAGCGAGCCATGCGATGGGGTAGGCACGCCGATATCTTCTTTCAATTCTATGTAAATATTACGCAGCGAAGGGGGCACCTTCACACCGTGCTGTACGGAAAAACTCAAACCTTCCGCCTGTCCAGCACCATGATACGGGTCCTGTCCCAAAATAACTGCCTTCACTTCATGATATGGTGTCAGCCGAAGTGCTTGAAACAGCAAATCACGCGGTGGATATACCGTATGCTGCTTGTATTCTTCATCCAGCCAGCTCATCAGCTCCTGAAAATACGGCTGCTCCATCTCTTCCTTTAATATATCATCCCAATCGTTTCCAAACATACGCAACATCCCTTCTTTGGTTCAATCCAAATGATCGCTCGGTGTAATTGAATATGGTACTTGTTATCATCTGGTGGTGTGATACATGAGGCTTTGTTCTGTTATTACCCTCTTTTCATGATAATGTATATTGGGTTTGGTTTCAGCTTTTTTTTGCGGATAGTGAAATGCATAGCTGGGTGCTGGAAGGCACACCGTTCAGGCAAGGAATAAGGGAACGGACTCAGGTGGAGCGCTGAGAATCTACGGAATGGGAGCTACTTGTAGATTCTCAGCGCTCCAAAGTCGTCCTTTTCCCTTATTTCCGTGCCTTCGCTCCGTGCTGCTCGCATCATTCGTTTGCACGCGCTGTGGGAGGTAGTGATCGTAATGAGGATAGTCAATTCTTAATGCTTTTAAGAAGTGCAGTGAAAATTGAAAGCTGACGTTATCAAGAAATGTAGCAAACTTGTGGATGTGTAAGCAGAAGGGAAGGAAATAAGGGGAGAGCCAACTTCTAGTGTTAGCCATTTTCTAAGTAAGGGATTCAATGAAAAAATGATTTTTTCGAAGCAAAATATCTTATCTTTTCTAAGAACGGAAATCTAACCTTTACTCTTATTTCGTAGATTCCTTTGCCAAACTGGAGTCTCTTCCGTTATTCCCTACTGGAGCGGTATCTATTCCAGCTCACTTTGTAACGGAATGTGCAACATATAAAAAACGCTTTGTCTTCCAGCCGCGGATGCAGCAAGAAGGCAAAGCGCTCATTCATCCTGTCCACACCACAGGATGTGTGATGATATGTGATAAGAAGCGTATTGATATACTGCTTCCTATTTGGTACATGGATGCTTCACAGATCGGGATCGTATAGGTTAGGTGCACTCACATCCAGCATATGAGTGTGTGTATGTTGTTGATATATAGTCCAGATCCGCGCTGTTTGTTTATAGCAGCTGGCTGCTATTCCTTTTACCTTACCTGCCCTTTAACAAGTCCGGTTGGCAACGAACGGGGTTGCTCGCAGCTTGTTTGCAAGGTCACGTATTGGCCGGAATCAGCGCTGCTATGGAAAGCATCCATCATTTCCAGCACGTGGCTGGTTAGTTCGCCGCCTGCGCGCGGGGTGCCGCCGTTGATGATACAGTCTGCCATATCGGCAATACCGATACCACGGCTATTGTCTGCATATTGATGTAAGAGCGGAATTTCGGAAAATGCTTCTCCATGTGCTGTGCGCAGGCGAATCGGGCCGCCAAATGTATTCGGATCTGGAACGATCAGCGTGCCCTGTGTTCCGTAGATCTCAATACATGGCAGTGTACTGCTCCACACATCGAAACTGGTAATCAGCGTAGCCACTGCGCCCCCATGAAAACGCACTGTACCAGCGATATGGGTAGGTACTTCGACATCGATCACCTCCCCAAAGCGCGGTTCGCTCGTAATCGTGCGCTGCTGGAACGACTTTTTAGTCATACCGGCTACAGTCTGTGCTGGGCCGAGCAGGGAGACGAGTGCGGTGAGATAATAGGGACCCATATCGTACATCGGGCCACCGCCTTTTTTATAGTAAAACGATGGATTCGGATGCCAGCTTTCGTGTCCATGATTGACCATAAAAGCGGTCGCCGCCACCGGTTCGCCGATAAAACCATCGTCGATCAGTTTGCGACACGTCTGTAAGCCTGCTCCGAGAAATGTATCCGGCGCGCCGCCCAGCAGTACACCTTTCTCCCCTGCCAGACGTACCAGCTCCCTGCCCTGCTCTGAGGACAGCGAAAGCGGCTTTTCTACATACACATGCTTACCTGCTTCCAGCGCCTGACGGCATAGTTCAAAATGATCTTTGGGCGTGGTCAGATTGACGACGATCTCGATTTCATCGCTGGCGATTATCTGCTCGGCAGTCCACTGGTTCGGAATGCCATATTCTTTTGCCGCAGCTTCCATTTTTTCTGGATTCAAATCTGCACACGCATATACCTCTGTATTGGCAAATGTACGTGTGAGATTTTCCATATAAATGCCGCTAATATTACCGCAGCCGATCATACCAATTTTCACTTTACGCATATTGGATTCCGCCTTTCAGGGATCGTTATCTGATCGGATATTCCGATTCGTTACCATGTTCGATAGAACTCGGCCTATGTAGCTGCCTTGCCTGTTATGCACAATATGCACTGCATCTCGTAAGCACATCAGAACTAAATCATAAGTACAACATAGACATGATCGATACGTACACTGGGATCGCTTCCTGCTTAACGCGCTGCCCACAACATGCCACGACGCATCAGTTCTTTAGCTTCTGGAATATCGAAAATATTCGCCTGATGACCGAGCGAGTTATAAAACACTTTGCCTTCACCCCAGCGTTTCGTATATACGACAGGCATGACAATTTCACCATTGGCAGAGTGTGGGCCTTCGCTCTTGCGGAACGTCGTCGTTGCCAGCACATTAACGACCGGATCAACATGCAAATAATATTGCTCCGAACTCACCTGAAAATCAGGAATGCCTTCGATTAGCGGACTGGACGATGTGCGCACCATATTAACTTCGTAATTCACACCATCGTTAAATGGATGCGCCACCCACTGCGATCCAGTCATAAATTGCCAATCGACACTGTTACGGAAAGAGTCGCACATTCCGCCGTGACAACCTGCCAGACCTACACCGCCTGCAACAGAACGTAGAACAGGCTGAAGCTGCTCATCTGTAATTTCACCCATCGTCCAGATCGGCACGATCAGATGGAGACTTTGCAAACGCTCCTCATCGAGAAAAGCATCCAGTGTGTACGAAATCTCCGCATCAAAGCCTTCCTGACGTAATACATCAGCAAAAATATCGGCTACTTCCTTCGGTTGGTGTCCATCCCAGCCCCCACTGACGAGCAATGCTTGTTTTTTCATAGTCATACGCTCCCATCTTATTTTGAAGTATCTAGCTGCATGATGCAGATATAGCCAAATTGTAATGCAAGCGCATACAATTTGCGCGTCAAATTCATTGCCTCAGTGGACATTTTTTGCTAATATCGTACGCAGATCGTTCTATCAATTCCAATCGCTTTTTGTGACACGGAGTCAAACAGCAAGCCTATAGGAAATGAATGGGGTGAATGGATATGCGCGCATTTCATGAAACGCGTTCTTATAACAAAGGCTGGCCTGTACAAATTGGTACCGTTCATAATATGAGCTTTTTGGCGCACTGGCATCATGATCTGGAATTTATCTACGTGCGTCAGGGAACGCTGCGTGTCGGCATCAATTCTGAAGTACGGACACTACAGGCTGGCGAATTTGCCTTTTGTGGTAGCGGAGATATTCATTATTATGAGCATACCGGTACAACGTCAGAAATCGTTATGGTCATTTTCAATCCACGGCTGATCGGTGCACCTGCCGGATGGCCCACCCAGCAGCGTCAACATTCTGGCTTTATTTTGCGCTCGGATATCGATAAGGCAAGCTCACAAGCGAATGATGATAGTGGGCAACCGAGCAGACAACAGCTTGCCACGATTATGGAGCAACTACTGGTAGAGCATGAACAACAGCAAAGTCATGCAGAAACGGTCATTACCGGTCTGCTTCATATGCTGTGCGGTCTCTGTCTGCGCTGTATGCCAGCACATGGCCCGGCTGTTCGGCGCAGAGCGAGCGCTACCCATCTGGCCGTGATGCAAGGTTTGCTCGATTGGCTGGAGCAAAACTGTACACAGCCGCTTACTTTGCAAGATGGTGCGGATCAGGCTGGCATGAGTGTGTTTCACTTTTCCCGTTTTTTTTAAAATGTGACAGGTATTGGCTATAACACTTACATCAATGAGCTGCGCATCCAACGTGCCGAACAGCAGATGACGATTCGTGAGCGCAAGTTGATCGATATTGCACTCGATTGTGGTTTTGGCAATGTGCGCACGTTTAACCGTGTATTTCGTCAGTTACGCGGCTGTAGTCCGTCAGAACGCAGGTAGTTGATAATTAAAGGTGTCAAATACTAAACGTATATAGATGGAGCGTATACGTTTCAAGAAGAAATTTGATCATTTTAGCTTTAATGTTATTAGAGTTTGTATGCAAACTCGTATACGTGTAAACAGGACTTCAGTGCGAGAAGGAAATAAGGGAACGGGATGACTTACAGTGTTAGTGATCTTTTAACACGTGGTTCAATAAAAAAGGGATTTTTGCAAAGCAAAATATCTTACTGCTTACAGTGTTAGCGATCTTCTAACACGATGTTCAATGAAAAAAGGATTTTTGCAAAGCAAAATATCTTACTGCTTACAGTGTTAGCGATCTCCTAACACGTGGTTCAATAAAAAAGGGATTTTTGCAAAGCAAAATATCTTACTGCTTACAGTGTTAGCGATCTCCTAACACGTGGTTCAATAAAAAAGGGATGTTTGCAAAGCAAAATATCTTACTGCTTACAGTGTTAGCGATCTCCTAACACGCGGTTCAATAAAAAAGGGATGTTTGCAAAGCAAAATATCTTACTGCTTACAGTGTTAGCGATCTCCTAACACGCGGTTCAATAAAAAAGGGATTTTTGCAAAGCAAAATATCTTACTGCTTACAGTGTTAGCGATCTCCTAACACGCGGTTCAATAAAAAAGGGATTTTTGCAAAGCAAAATATCTTACTGCTTACAGTGTTAGCGATCTCCTAACACGCGGTTCAATAAAAAAGGGATTTTTGCAAAGCAAAATATCTTACTACTTCAGTGTTAGCGATCTTCTAACACGTGGTTCAATGAAAAGGGATGTTTGAGAAGCAAAGTATCTTACTTCTGCTAGTGTTAGTTGTTTCCTAACACGGTGTTCAATGAAAAAGGGATCTTTAAGAAGCAAAATATCTTACATCCTGGAACACGATAATTTACAATAATTTCCTGCACCCTAGACATTTATGCAAAACCGTAGTCCGTCCCTTTATTCCTTCTCATAGTAGTATTTGTTCCAGCAAAACAGTTTGCGTACATGCGCTAGACTAATTTAGAGCTTTTAGAGCTTTTAGAGCTTTTAGAGCTTTTAGAGCTTTTAGAGCTTTTAGAGCTTTTAGAGCTTTTAG
>NZ_JBCGUH010000026.1:0-30588 GCF_039822605.1 Paenibacillus wenxiniae | reverse complement strand
TAGGTGTAGGTGTAGGTGTAGGTGTAGGTGTAGGTGTAGGTGTAGGTGTAGGTGTAGGTGTAGGTGTAGGTGTAGGTCGATATCGATCAATGATTAACTATTCATGGGATTTACTTACATATTTATTATAAATAGATTCAAAATCTATTACCGTTCAAAGTGACGCAGCCGATACATCATTTACATGGAATAACTTACAGAATATATCGTGTGATTACGTTTCAAACTCTATGTTCATTAACAGCATGCCGCCTACGCCTGTGCTGGTTGGATATCGTGTGATCACGTTTCACACTCTATGCTGTAAACTACTGTGATTTCGAGAACAAGTTGTTAGCATCATAAAATTTTTACTCAATTCCTTAATTTGGAATTTAAATTAAACGTAAACAGGGTATATAATGTAGGCGAAGGAAAAATTTCCAGTCAAAGAAGGGATGGCGTTTGGATATGTTCTGGTGCTTGCGGCGAATTGAGCAGGAACGTGAAGAACTGCATTTGCTCGTGGAATTGTATGGATTTTCCGATGATCGGGTACTCATCAAGTCGCAGCAATTAGACCATACGCTAAATGAATATAATCGCCAACGGTTACTGACAGCCGGTCACGAATCTCAATAAAGAACCCCGCAGCTTGTAGCAAGCAACGGGGTTCAGATCATGTAGATGATTAATTGACTTTGACGATCTGGAAATGCTGATTTGTGCCGCCATTATCTGTCCATTGGATCGCCTTTGCCCCATCATTCAGGGATTGATCCGAAATATCAATCAGTTTACCGGTTTCGCGATTTTTCAGTTTGTAATAACCGCCGCCTACGCTAATCGGTTGCCACTGCTGACTGTTCCAGCTTCCATCATTCCACTGTTCAATCGTTGCGCCATCCGCCGTACTTCCATTTTCAACCCCGATTAGTTTACCTGATGCACGATTTATAATTTTTACATAACCATTGCCTGCATTGACGATTTGCCATTGCTGACTAGTTGTGCCGCCGTCTGCGCGTTGCTCCAGATCAGCACCATTCGTCGACGAGTTGTCGACTACGCTCAGTAACTTATTGCTTTTACGGCTAATGATCTGGTACGAAGCATTGGCATCCCAGTTATTCGTATTCGTACTGCCTGTGATCGTACCGGCAGCCGCATCAATCGTAATCGTATCATACCAGTTCATAGACAAGCTTGTTGCACTTGGGAAGGATAATGGTAGCCATACATATTTGGAGTCCTGCACAGGGCCATTCCATGCGCCTGCCCAGCGATCTCCCATATAGAGATACGATGTCCCCTGCGTGCCTTCTACCGGCACCACATAAGCAGATTGCGAGCCATAGGTCGTATTATCCGCAAAGTTGCTCAGTCCGCTCCACGTGCCTGTAATGCTGGTCGCGGTTGCATATTTCGCCTGATTCGGATTCCAGCCCGTTGCACCAGAGGTGACGAGGAAGTAGATGCCATCCTTTTTGAACATCGCTGGTGCTTCGCGATATTGACCTGGCCATAGTGTAGTTACAAGTGAATCAACACCGAGAAAGTCAGGTGTTAACTTGTAAATGTTTAAGTCTGCATTAACACGAGTCGCCGAGATCAGATACGCTGTTCCATTGTCATTGTATACGGTCATATCACGCGAGTCATACCCTAGTGGACGGAAGCTACCCTGATAGTCGTAGTTTCCATCTACCGTGCTGGAAGTTGCGACAGCTACACGTGCTTCGCCATAGTCTTTGCCATTTTCCTTGTGCATCCAGAGAACGAATTTCTGAGTTGCACTATTGTAAATGACTTTGGGACGTTCGATATTGGATAGGTTTAGTTCTGAAGCAGAACTGCTCGTGAGTACATCGTTGCGGAATGTCCAATTTTTCAGATCAGACGAACGGTATACCGATACCGCTTTGAATGTACCATCGGAATTACGATTTTCCCCGAACCAGTAGTAGAAATTATCGACTTTGATCATCCCACCGCCATGCGCATGAATGACGTTGCCACTTGTATCTTTAAATTGTGTGCCGTTGGTGATCGTCACTGGTGCAGCCGATGCCTGCTGTCCGGGTAGCCATAACATACCGATCATCTGAAGCAGAAGTAAAGCAATCATTCCTTGACAGCCATAACGGAACAGACGTTGAATCGAATAGCTTCTAAAACTTGTTTTGATCATAAGGTACACCTCTATTCATATAATATAAAGCGCTTACATTAAAATGAACGAAAATGACGATATGTACGTTCTATTGCGCGTCATATCGTTTACTTTTGAGCTGGAAATAAAATTAAGCTTATCAGCTCGAATATATGAGCAGTTATTTCACCTCCTTATGGAACTATTGTATCAATGATTCCTGTTCCTGGGATATAAGTAAATATTGAGCTTCGTATAAAAATATCGAACTGGGGGAGGGAGAGGGAGCATATTGTCGTAACTTGATCAATAGCGATATGCCTTAATCGCTATCCAGTTCACTTCATCTATGTATGTTGATCGATCTGATGTGTGTTGATTGATCTATTGTAGGTTGATGATCTAATGTATGTTGATTGATCAAGGCTGCTGTGGAGCAGCTAGTATTGAATAGTTACCAAACATGTGCTTAATAAGCAGAAGCGAGATGCTCCTCTTTGCAATGGCAGAGTAGAGCATCCCGCTATTCCTTGCCAGAGTGGTGTCTGCTCCAGGATAGTAGTTTGTATACACGTCTCGGTGTCTTGACCGAGATTCATTTTAACTTCCAAGCTACTTCAAGTCCTGAACGATAAACATGTCAACACACCTCGGCACACCATCTAAGTTAAAGCTTAACATGGCTAAGGCACCAGATTTAGGTTAGGAATAGGCAATGTCAAATGGAAGTGTGCCCTGTCTCATTCCAGATGAACACGGCGCACATCAGGTTGTGCTTGCACAATGAGTAGTACATCAGCAATCTTCATTGCGGCTGGGAATTTGATAGTAAGAACAAGCTCAATTTCAGATTTCAAATCATGATCACGAATGTCGCTATTGTTTTGAGTGGCTTCGTCGGTACACGATTGAATGCTCAGCACTTGCACTGAATTTTCTTCCAGCACTTCCAGCAGATTCTCGACCGGATCGGTATGATTAATTAGATGCACGGTCAGTTGATGAGACCGAGAACTCATCGCGGGCGAAGAATGCCCATGCATGGCGAATTGAATAATTAAGATCAGTGCAGCGACCCCAATGCCGACAGCATACATCCCTGCGCCAACTGCCATCCCGACACCTGCTGTAGCCCAGATGCCTGCGGCTGTGGTCAGCCCTTTAATGCGCTGCTTGTTCATAAAGATCGTACCTGCGCCCAGAAAGCCCACACCACTCACAATTTGAGCAGCGATACGGGAAGGGTCAAGCGATACATTTTCCCAGTTGGCCATATCCATAAAACCATATTTGGAAATGACCATCATCAGCGCCGCTCCGACCGACACGATGAAATGAGTGCGAATCCCTGCTTCTTTATGACGACTTCGACGTTCATACCCGATCATCGCTCCACACAGACCGGCGACGACGACTCTGAGAATATACTCTAATGTGATCCATAAAAACAAAAAGATCACCTCCATAAATCATTTAAAAATTATTAACCATATAGTAAAAAATGAAATAATTTCATCCCTCGTAGATTTGACATAAGTAAATCAAATATGGTATTTTCTTAAAATATTTTTAAACTAAAGCTTCAAAATAGAAAGGAATGATTAGATGTCTTTTATGAAAAAAGTTATAACTGTTTCGATTTTAGCTTCGTTTGGTTTAGCTTCTGTAGGTTTATCGTCGACGCTGTCCAGGACATATGCAGCTAATTTAGATTCTGCCCAAAGTCAACCAGAGCTTAATTTTAATAAAGATGATATGGTGATTACCTATCAAGCAAAAGAAATAAAAGATTTGAATGAGTTAGAGAGACGTGCCAAAGCGGGTATTAGTGATCTGGATCAGTCTGAAATGTCTTTAGCACCTAAATTAAATTTGAATAGTGTTGAGAATCAAAAAAGTAATGAATCTGAAGTGGTTAGAACTGCACAAATATTGCAAACTGCTGAGAGGGCAGATGGAACTAAAGTCAATAGAGTAGCTATTACTTCGTTTAGTTCAGATGGCAATAAATATTCTTCTAGTAACGACTCTACGCTTGGAAACAAAGCGTATTCAACCATTTATACTGATGATTGGTTTGACCCTAGAGGAGTAAAATATTTAACACTTGTTCGTGTGACTGGTGGATGGCAATTAGAGGGAAATAATGTTAGTATCGCTTCTGGAACTATAACAGCTGGACAAGCAGGTCCTGTTTATGGCGGTGTAGGATATAGTGAAGCTAAAACTTGGAATGTATCGGGAACTTCTTTTGATTACACCCTTCCTACAACTTGGAAGCCTGTAGCAGCTAAAAGTGTCGGTAGTGCAGCTGGTACAGTTATAGGTGTTACTACAAAAGTAGTTTATAAAAGAGGAAATGCAACATGGTCGCATGATTTAACTAATAACATGTAAATAAAGTTAAGGGAATCTGAGTTTAACTCGGATTCCTTTTTTTATCCTTTTCCTGTAAGTATAATCGCCTACATAGAAACCTGATAAACACTATGAAATGAAGGTTTGATTAAAACCAACTAATTTTATCGGAAAAACAGTTGACGTAGCATGGAAGACGGTGTACTATTCAATTTGCAGTTCGTTATTTTTTGAGACCAGATTAAAAAGTGTGCGTGACATACATGAACAGGTTGATCGAAAAACGAAATGATTTTGCCACTGTATTGAGCATAACTTTGCCATAAGCAGGGCATTTCATAACCGCGACTGGAAGTGGAATAGATACATTAGGATGCGGATCAGAGCCTTGAACATGGCTTAAACTGATTGTGATCATCCTGATATGTGTATTAAACGGATAGGGACGGTTATAAACGAATGATTCATATCACCGAGGGGAGTTTTACCAAGATGAAAAAATGGAGTTCTTTAACACTTATGCTGATTCTAACCATGCTCGTTATCGCAGCATGTGGCAATAAGGCGAATACAGCTACAACAGGCAGTACAGATCAACAAACACAAACCGAAAGCAGCGCATCGACTTCCGGCGCAGCTACACTGGAATCCGTAAAAGCAAACGGCAAACTGCGCATCGGTACAGAAGGCACATACGCACCATTCACGTACCACGACGAATCCGGTAAACTGACTGGTTTTGATGTGGACATTGCAACAGAAGTAAGTAAACGTATCGGCGTTGAGCCAGAGTTTATTGAAACGCAATGGGATGGCATGATTGCTGGTTTGGATGCTAAACGTTTTGACACCGTATTTAATGAAGTAGGGATTACAGAAGAACGTCAACAAAAATATCTGTTCTCTGACCCATATATTTCTTCTAAAGCTGTTCTGGTCGTAAGACAGGATAATAATGACATCAAATCGTTTGCTGATTTGAAAGGTAAAAAGTCTGCACAGTCTTTGACAAGTAACTTTGGTAAAATCGCTGAACAAAATGGTGCTGAGCTAGTATCTGTAGACGGTTTCCCACAGGCGGTTGAGCTGTTAGCTTCCGGTCGTGCAGATGCTACAGTAAACGACAACCTTTCGTTCCTTGATCTGAAAAAGCAACAGCCGGATGCTCCAATCAAAGTCGTTGCTGAAGAAGCGAATGCTTCTCAAAGTGGTGCGATCTTTAACAAAGGTAGTGAAGACCTGGTTCAAGCAGTCGATAAAGCGATGAAAGATATGGTTGCTGATGGCACCTATCTGAAAATCTCTGAGAAATATTTCGGTGAGGATGTTTCCAAATAATCCAGCTGGTTTATAACTGAACAGCAATACCGATACTGATATCTTGATGATCGCTTATGATCATCAAGATATCGTGCTTTCTAGGTACAATTTTTGTGAATATAGTTTAGATTGTAAAATATAAAGTCCTATTATTTAGGGAGGATAGAAGATGACTGATCGACAGATACAGATTGTAATCGATTCCTTTTGGCCGTTGCTCAAAGCGGGGCTAATGTATACACTACCACTGGCACTAGCATCTTTTGTGCTGGGTCTGATTGTAGCGGTGCTAACCGCACTGGCGAGAACATCTGGCATACGGATTCTGGATTTTATTGCTCAATTTTATATATGGATTATTCGTGGAACTCCACTGCTTGTCCAGCTGTTTATTATTTTCTATGGCTTACCAACTGTAGGTATTATTTTACCGCCATTTGTTGCCGCGCTGATTGGCTTTACGCTCAGTGTAGGGGCGTATGGTTCTGAAATTGTACGTGCAGCTATCCAGTCTATTCCAAAAGGACAATGGGAGGCAGCCTATTCAATTGGTATGACACGCGGACAAGCTCTAAAAAGAGTAATATTACCGCAAGCAGCTCGTGTATCTGTACCGCCTTTATCTAATTCCTTTATTAGTTTGGTTAAAGATACGTCTCTTGCTTCTAGTATTACGTATATTGAAATGTTTCGACAGTCACAACAAATTGTAGCTCGAACCTACGAAGCGCTTGTGCTTTACACAGAGGCTGCTGTTATTTATTTAATGTTCACCTCTGTATTATTCATTTTGCAAGGATGGCTAGAAAAAAGATTGAGCCGTTTCTCTGCTCAATAACTTATGTTCTATAGCCGGTTGCACGCGACTATATTATAAGGCTTTTTACTAACTTAGTCTCTACACACTATGTATTGGATGTGAATAGGCTATATATCGTATTGGATGATTCTGTTTGTAAAGGAGTGAAGATTCCATCATGCTTGAAATTCGTAATCTACACAAAGCATTCGGTTCACTTGAAGTGCTGAAAGGAATCGATGTGGATCTGGAAAAAGGCAAAGTTCTCGTGATCATTGGCCCTTCCGGTTCAGGGAAAACAACATTACTGCGCTGTATGAATCTGCTGGAGCTGCCTGATCAGGGGACGATGAAGCTGAGTGATCGTAAGCTGGAATTTAAGTCTGGACGTAAACTGCCTACTCGTGAAGTGACCGAGCTGCGTAAACGTACCGGCATGGTATTCCAATCGTACAATCTGTTTCCTCATAAAACGGTCATCGAGAATATTATGGAAGGTCCGGTAATCGTGCAGAAAAAAGACCGTGCTACTGCGCGAACGCAAGCACAGGATTTGCTTGCGAAAGTCGGTCTTGCCGATCGCGGCGATTATTATCCGCATCAGCTATCCGGTGGGCAGCAACAGCGCGTCGGTATCGCGCGTGCGATGGCGATGGAGCCAGATGTATTATTGTTCGATGAACCGACGTCTGCGCTTGATCCTGAGCTTGTAGGCGAAGTGTTGCGCGTTATTAAGCAGCTCGCTCAAGAAGGGCGTACGATGGTCATCGTTACGCATGAGATGAAGTTTGCGGCAGATGTGGCTGACCATGTGATTTTGATGGATGGCGGCTACATCGTAGAGCAAGGGGCACCGCAACAGGTCATTAACAATCCACAGAGTCCACGGGCACAGCAGTTTATGAATCGTATTGCTGGCGCGGAGATTTAACGAGCTGCTTTTACCCATTTCGCCTGTTTAAGTGGATCGATATTATATTTTTTCAAAAAAATTTAATAGCCAGATTTCCAATACAATATTCGTTTATTTCACCTGATTCAGCCTATATGTGGGCAGCTTACAGCGATGTTTGCCCATATATAGGCTGAATTTCGCATATTGCAGAAGTGTTCAAACGCATTGTTGTCCGTTTCTTGTTATGATTGCGCATACAAAAGCTGGATAATTGCTTGCATTTTCGTTAAGATAACTGTGGAACATATCATTGTCACCAACTTCAATTGTGGGAGGAATGGGATTCATGAGTAAAGTCAGAGTAGCAGTAGTGGGATGCGGTAGTATTTCGGAGCGTCGCCACATTCCTGAATATGCAGCACATCCAGATGTAGAACTGGTGGCTTTTGCTGATCCGATTTTGGAGCGTGCAGAAGGTTATGCTGAATTGTACAATGCCAAAGCATATAGCGATTATAAACAATTGCTGGCGGCTGGTGGGTTCGATGCTGTAAGCGTATGCACGCCGAATGCACTGCATGCTGAAGTATCGATTGCAGCTGCGAATGCAGGCGCACACGTACTGGTGGAGAAACCGATGGCTGTATCCAATGAAGAAGCGCTGGACATGATTGCAGCGGCTGAGAAAAACAATGTATTTCTGATGGTTGCACACAACCAGCGTCTGATGCCTCCGCATGTGAGAGCGAAAGAAATTCTCAAGCAGGGTCATCTCGGTCGTGTACTCACATTCCGTACTGCATTTGGTCATAGCGGCCCGGAAGGCTGGAGTATCGATGGTAAGAATAGCTGGTTCTTCCGTAAAGGGGAAGCGGTAATGGGTGCGATGGGCGATCTGGGCGTACATAAGTCCGATATGATCCGCTGGCTGCTGGATGATGAAGTCGTTAGCGTAAGCGCATTTATTGGAACTCTTGATAAAAAAGATACAGATGTAGACGATAACGCGATCTGCTTGCTACGTATGGGCAGCGGTGCGATCGGTTCGCTGGTGGCAAGCTGGACATCTTACCGTGGTGAAGATAACGGCACGGTGCTCTGGTGCGAACATGGCGTGATGAAGATCGGTACAGATCCGGTTGATCAGGTGATCGTAGAGCTGACAAACGGTTCGATCGAGCGTTATCAAGTCGGTGCGATTGCAACGAATGATAAGCAGGTGGCAAGTGGTGTAATGGACGAGTTTATTAGCTGCATCCAAAACAATGTAGCACCGGTCATTTCCGGTGAAGAAGGTCGTCGTTCACTGGAAGTCATTCTGGCAGCATTCCGCTCGCAAGAAGAAGGTCGTACGATCGATCTGTGATCGGTTTTAAACGCTCATCAGAGTGGTGCAGTGTAGGTGAAGGATAACAGGGTAGGAGTTAGTACGTTGCACAGTTTCAATATTAGTTGGGATTATATTTTGAAATGACTGTAGTTTAAAACGATTGTATTTTAAAACTTCAACCATGTTCAAAACTAAAATGAATCTCGGTCAATGTACTAGGTGTAGTGAAATCTTTGTTACGCATAAGATAATCAGCTATGCGTATACGCTGTATATGAAATACAATAGCCGACAGGAGCATTAACGTTCCTGTCGGCTATTGGTATGATGCAATGTAGCTGGCATTTAGATTGTTGATCATTCTAATGTTCAGGTTCGGTAGTATTCGACATCCAGAAAGTATCTGAAAACTCAAAAGGATGCCGACTTTACAAAATTCTCTTTTGCAGCTTAAGAAATGTCCAGAGGTCGTGCAAACGTAGATGAAGAAAAACGAACAAAGTCAGAAGCGAAAAGGTGATAGAAGATGTACGCCAGCGAGTGTTCAGAAAGGATGTACTAGGGGTGCAGACTCACTGGGCATCGTTACCCGTATCACACCGATCAAGCCTAAGCTCAAGATTTATTCATCACAGGTGTACGATACACAGCACCTGCTGAATCTTCTGTAGCTGATGTAGGGCTACTAGCGCTAATGGCTGGTTCCAACTTATTTTGCCCGGCATCTGCTATTAATTCTTCATCCGAGATTGCACCAGACAATACGGCTTTCATACGATCCGTATCCAGCATGCCTTCCCACTTCGCCACGACAAACGCTGCTACACAGTTTCCCATCAGGTTCGTAAATACACGCATCGTATCCATAAAACGATCCGCTCCGAGTAATAGTGAAACGACAGCAACCGGAAAGGCATTAAGCGCTGCGGCGGTAGCCGATAAAGCCAGAAACGCCGAACCAGGTACACCTGCCATGCCTTTGGAGCTAAGCATGAGCACAGCCAGAATCGTAATTTCCTGCATAAGCGTAAGCTCAATGCCAACTGCTTGCGCCAGAAATACAGTAGCCAGCGACAGATAGATTGAAGCGCCATCCAGATTGAAGGAGTAGCCGGTAGGTACAACAAGTCCAACAACGGCGCGATTACAGCCTGCACGGGTTAATTTGTCCATCATGCGTGGCATAACGACTTCGGAGGAAGCTGTACCGATCGCTAGCATAATTTCAGAGCGTGTATAACGTACAAATTGCAGAAGATTCATACCGGTAATCCACCATGCCGCCAGTCCGAGGCAGACGAGAAATACAATAGCCGATACATAACAGGCGATAATGAGCATACCATACGAAGCAAGCGTAGCAGCGCCATAGGCGCCCACGGTATAAGCAATCGCGCCAAATGCGCCGAGTGGAGCCAGTTTCATAATATAGCCGATCACTTTAAAGATTAGCTCCATGAGGTTATCTATGAGTGTGAGTATATTTTGCTTAACCGCACCTTCACTTGCTGCAAGCGCGGTACCAAATAGACAGGCAAGCAGTAGCACTTGCAGGAGTGAATTTTGAGCAAACGCGTCTACCGCACTCGTTGGGATAATATTCATAATAAATTCCACCGTATGCGGCAACTCTGCACCACCTGTTTTGGCAGCAATTGCGTTCGGATCGAGTGTAGCTGCATTAATATTCATCCCCGCACCTGGACGCATCCAGCGTGCAGCAACCAATCCCAGCAGGAGGGCGACGGTCGTGGCAATTTCAAACCAGAGAATCGCTTTCAGCCCGATGCGTCCGACCGCTTTCAGATCGCCGGCTTTGGCAATACCAGCGACAACGACGACAAAGATCAGCGGAGCAATTAGCATTTTGATCAGCTTAATAAAGCCAGTTCCGAGCGGTTGCAACATTTCACCAAAGCCGGGCCAGATGATTCCAACCCCAATACCGATTATAACCGCCACGACAATTTGAAAAAATAACGACTTGAAAAATGACATAATCAACCTCCTCCATAATGGTCATGCGGGAGCACTCGACGGATTGAACTTTTACTTTTGTTGTCCCTGTACGTTTACAAAACTGAATAGACTGGATAGAATGACAGCTTATGTACCAAAATGATCATCAAGGATATGGAACGATTCGCTGATTCACTACAGTTCGTTTGTTCCTTCCGTTTTTCATTGGTTAAGTTAGGTTTCTTATACATAGACGAAAAATTAAAATCTTATGTAGCTTTTTATAACATGATCGTAGTTCGTATAACAGAATATTTATTATCTTTTAATATGATGCACAATCAATATTATGAAAATTGAATCTGAAAACAAAAAAATAACGAACGACATGTAAATTTAGATTACAAATTGTTCGTTATTTTATGAATAAGCCTGCTGATTTGCTAGTAAAAGAAATAAATTCACATTAAAACATCCTATGTATTGCTCAATACTCACATCATGTGTTATTTTAAAGTGGTGAATAGATGGAGCTTATACGTCTACTCGCACACGATATGATCTAACAGATAGGAGAATGTTTAGTATGGCACGTACACAAACACAAAAAGCCGTGCGCAAAGCACAGCGCAGCGGCAATCTGGCACCTGATTACGGTCGCAAAACGAATGAAGTTTATGGAGCGATATCGCAGCACACACGTATCAAGCCAGGTAAACAGGAAAAATTACAAAAGCTTAAGCACAAGAAGCAGATCCTACGAGATGATGCTTCTTTTTTATTGTTCAGATATGCAACTGCCTTGCTCCAATTCTGAGCGGTGTCATGCAGTGATTGCGTAGCGATATGTATAGCGATAGAGACAAAATCAGCGCTAAATTATAGCTGCTTAGAAAAAGAAAAGGTATACTCCTCGTATGATCAACAGCCAGCTATCGCGCTCAAACAACGTTTCTACTTAACATTATCCTTAATCAAAACTACGGATTCCCTTCGTACATAACCCTGCCACAAGTAACAGCATCCCAATAATCGAAAATACAGCAATTGTCCAAATTCCACCCCTATGATCAGCGAGCCAACCGACGAGCAAATAACCGAGTGGCAAGAGTGCAAATGAACCAAGTAGATCCAGACTCGCCACACGTCCAAAGCTCTCGATCGGCACAAGCTCTTGCAGACTCGTTTCCCAGATCAGTGCAAACATCATCATACCGAAGCCTTCCAGCACCATAACGAGTACAAGGCCGGGTGCCCATGAGACGATAGCGAGTAACAATAAAGCAACGCCGCTCAATAGCGCTCCACCGTAACCAAGCCAGCCCCGATGGCGCCAGCGACTACGAGAACCGAATAACAGCGCGGCAAGTACGGCTCCTGCACCTGTTCCAGCCATCGCCAGCCCATAGACGACTGGAGAAAAACCATAGTGGATTTTGAACAACCACGGTATGAGCACAACGATAATTCCCTGATAGCAAATATTAAGCAGCGAGAATACTACAATCGTAATCCATAGCCACGGATGTAATTTTAAGATGCGAAACCCTTCCAGTAGCTCAGAGACCATCGAGCCAGTTGAGACTTCGCCTGCACTTGTAGTCTGTTGCTTCGTCTGCTGACGAGAAGAAACATAAAACCTGCCCAGTACGATAAAGCAGGCTAACGAGATCAAATACGTAAGCGAATCAAGCGCAAACCCACTGCCCGGCGATGTGAATGTAACGATCAATCCACCAATCGCGGGTCCAAGTAAACGCACAGCCTGAATACTCATCTGGCTAAGCGCATTAGCTGCATTGCGAATATCGGGCGTGAAGATTTCTGCACGCAGAGCAGAGTAGGCTGGTACAAAAATTCCATCCATCAATCCATACAGAGCCAGCCCTACATACAAAATAGGCAATGTGAGCATATCCATAAACATTAACAGAGCAGCGCCGAACATAATTAGAAAGCGTGTCGTATTCGTAAGCCAGATCAACCGCAGTCGATCTGTACGATCAACGATCCAGCCAGACACGGGCAAAACAAGCACATTAGGTAACATATAGATCGTCATCGCCAGACCCATCATCGTTGAAGAACCGGTCAGGTTATAGATTACGATCGGCAAAATAATCATCGTGACCGAGCTGCCCAGCATGGCGATCCATTGACCAAGCCACAGGTACGTAAATGCTTTCGACTGGCGAAGCGGAGAGAGTAGCTTGGCGAGCGCGGAGTGAGCAGGTGTTGCGTTTGTGGTAGAAATAGAATGGTCGTTTTGCATAATGCCTCCTGTGATATCGGATAGAATAGGTAAGAGCAGTAAGAGCAGTAAGAGCAGTAAGAGCAGTAAGAGCATATATCTGCTCAATAGGCGATGCTACTATAACGCTATAGTAAGGCTAAAACTAAAGCAAAAACTAAAGCAAAAACTAAAGCATAGTTGTTTCGTATACGCATATTTCTGATTATGTATTGAATGCAGTTTACCTTGACTTGCCCATTCGCACAATCCCTAACGCCAAAAAGCCCCTTTCACCGGAAAGTGAAGGGAGCTTTATTTTCCGGTGCACAGGGCTTTACTGAAATGACTCCATGTCGTATAGCAATTGTCTGTAGGATCAACGAGCTTCATATGAATTGCTCCGATCATACGATTAACGTATACCGTTCAAACAGGATATGGCATAGAATTAGCGTATAGCTCACACTCAACGTATAATTTACAGCTAACTCGTAGCCTACCAGCGTATAATCGATAGCTCTTTTACATACAGAGCGAGTACGTTAATGATTTTGCCACTTACTTCTTCGCTTAGGTTGATCGTGCTATCACGGAGAATCTGACGTGGTTTCACCTGTGCAAGGAATGACAGTCAAAGCATTGGCTATAACATTCAACTCCATCTCAGGAAAGATAAATTAGCCTTTTTGCACTTCTGTAGCAGACACTTCAGCTGTTGGTGTAGTATGACGCTGCAAATAGCGATCGAATACAAATGGACCAAATGGTAGCAACGAAGCGATAAATGCTAGAATCGACTGTTTAAACGTGATTTTGCGCATGATCAGTGTAACCGCAATCGCTGCCACATAAGCGACAAACAATACACCATGAATCATGCCTACATATGTAACCATTAGTGGCTGATTAGCCAAATACTTGAGCGGCATTGCCACCAGCACGAGCAGTAGATACGAAATCGCTTCCACATGACCTACTGTACGGAGAGTTTTAAGCATATTTCCCATTTAGAGGCTCCTTTGTTGAATCTGGACTGCAAGCTGTTATTCCTCTGATCTACTGCCATTGATCATCCCAGGCGTATAGATGCTATTGTCGCTTGCATCGATCCGATTTCTGAATAGAGTAAATTAACTACAATTTGAATAATTTAAATATACCGTAAATCAGGACTATACAGGCACGGTTAAAGTTACAATATTTTGAACCTGTAAGCGATTAAATTAATTTTTATTGCGTTGTTATATGAATGCAATCATACCGATATGAAACTATGGGAATAATAGATGTGGCGCTTTTGCAATCACTTCTATACTTTTGCATCTAGCCAGAGCGTGTAGGCAAACTCCTATAACGTAAGCCGCAGTAGTGTCTGCCGTGCCAAAAAGAGTGGCGTACATGTTCCATACGTATCTGCAAACTCGGTAGGATACATATTTTCGTCCAACTCTACGAAGTTTTACATAGAGCGTGGAGCGTGCAAACAAAGCGCAAGGGAAACAGACGAATGGAACATCAGTCTGCATCATACAGTTGAGCAGAACCTAAGCGGGATATTTCGGAAAATAATATAGCCATTTCGCTTGGAGATACATCGAAATGACGTTGAATCCAAAATTTGATACATCCTACATAGGCAGATGCCATATATGCAAAAAGATAAAGTTGTTTTACAGGAATATCGTGAAGTTCTTTATGAGGATTTTTCGCTAAATACGAATACTGAAATTGCTGCTTCAATAATTCTGTCAGTCGTTGGGCAAAATCCCCATCCTTTGCCGAACCCATAAACAATGTAAAAAAACGTTGATGCTCGCAAATATACTGAAAGGGACGCACAAATCCAGCAGGCGGATCGGTAAAAGGTTCACGATCTTGCGTAGTATAGGCTAACTTTTTAATGATGGCATAATATTCGTCCAATATCTCCTCTTTTAATTGCTCAAAAAATTCATCCATCCCTTGATAGTGTAAATAAAACGTTCCTCTATTTAAGCCGGCATGATCGGTCAATTGTTTGACGGTAATCCCATCAGGCGTTTGGTAGGCTGCGAGATCAAATAAAGCTTCTTTCAACTGCTGTTGGGTGCGTAAAATACGACGATCTATTTTTTTGTCCACTTCCCATCCCCCACTTAAAAATAATTAAAGTTACTGAGCATTATAGCGTTCCGTGTTGATTAATGAACATAGAATACGATAGTGATCATTAGATTTTTATATGCCTCATTATAATGAGCTTATCATCACTAATCAACACTGTGTTCATTAAAAGGAGGATCATATGTCGGATCAATCTGCGGTTTTCTTATCAGCGTCATCAGCATCCCCTATAGAACGGAAGCCTGTAGGCAGGAAAGCCTTTATTTATGCAATAGCTGCGATTATTCCAGGTATGATGATGGTTATGATCGATAGTACGGCGATGAATGTGGCGATTCCCAAATTAAGTGACGATCTTAAAGTTGCTTTTGCCATATTACAATGGGTCATTATCGGATACATGTTAGCTATGTCTGTAACGATTCCATTGGCTGGTTGGTTTTCCGAGCAGGTAGGCGTAGCTAGAGCGTTAATAGGGGCTATTGTTGTGTTTGTTATCGGCTCTGTATTATGTGCCATAGCGCAAAGTGTGGAGCAACTGATCATTTTTCGTATCATACAGGGATTAGGTGGAGGCTTGATTCAACCGATTGGCATGGCTGCTGTGTTTCGTCTCGCTCCTTCTCACAAACAGGGTCAGGTGATGGGGATGCTGGGCATACCGATGCTGATCGCTCCCGCTTCAGGACCAATCTTATCAGGCTGGCTGTTAGAAATTGTGAGCTGGCACTGGATTTTTTGGATCAATGTTCCGATTGGCATCGCTGCAATCATTTTAACGATCCGCTATGTCGCTCCTTTAAAAGCGCTCCAGTTCTCCACTACTCATAAAAAGCCGCTTGATGTAGCTGGTTTACTGTTAGCACCGTCTTCATTTGTTTTGCTGGCACTGGCGCTGAATGTAAAGACAAGCCTCTGGATCGTATGTTGTCTAGCTATGGCAGGTATAGGGTTGCTGATCTGGTTATGGTTTCATGAAAACCGGCATGCTTATCCTATTTTGGAATTGCGAGCTTTTCGGACGAAACGTTTTCGACAGGGAATGTTCGTGAGCTGGATTCAATATATGGCGCTAAACGGCTCGATTGTATTTATCCCTCAATTTTTGCAAAATGTGAAGCACTATACTCCGCTACAAGCTGGATTGGTTATGAGTATGCTGGCGCTGACATCGGGTTTGTTGATGCCGATTGGAGGCAGGTTATTTGATCGCTGGGGGATACGACCTTTAGCTATTACAGGTTTAACAACGATTGCTGTAGCCTTACTACTGATGTCGCAAATGAATGTCGATGCAGATCGCTTCATCACTGGTGCAATGGTAGGTCTATTAGGCGTAGGAATGGGGCTATGTATGATGTCATTGAACACGTATATTTTACAGTCTGCTCCAGCGGATACAGTCAATCGGGTAACGCCGCTAACTTCAGCAGGGGCGAATCTAATTATTCCGCTGTCGATTGCAGGTCTAAGTCAATTTCTCATGCTACGCATGACGGTACGACAGGATCAGGCACAGATGATAGAACCGATCGCTCATGCGCTTGCTTATCGTGATACGTTTATGCTGGCAGCTTGTATAGCAGCGGTGGGCGCATTGCTCAGCCTGGGGCTTAAATCGGATCGTAAGTAAAAGAAAGCCGCATAAGTCTCTGTCCAACGGTAACAGAGAACATGCGGCTTTTTGATGATATCGTTTTTGATCATATCGATTAAAGCTTTGCAATTAAAAATTAATACTTCGCGTGCGGCACTTTCACATCCGGATCAAGATCAGCCTCGTAATCGACACCATCCGTTTCAAAGCCAAACAGTTGGAAGAACTCTTTGCGATAGCCTTCCAGATCAGTTAACTCGTATACATTTTCAGTCGACAGTTGGTTCCAGATCGTTGCCACTTCGGCCTGTACATCATCACGCATTTCCCAATCGTCCAGACGAAGACGATCTTTCTCGTCTACAGGTGTATTGGCACCATTATAGAGGCGATCAGCGAACATGCGATACATTTGTTCGATACAGCCTTCATGAATCCCTTTTTCTTTCATTACTTTGTACAGGGCAGACATGTACAGAGGCACAACCGGAATGGCCGAGCTGGATTGGGTGACGAGTGCTTTACATACCGCTACATAGGCCTGACCGCCTTTGGAACCGAGATCCTCGTTCATCTGACGAGCAGTTGCTTCCAGATGATCTTTCGCCTGACCGATCGAACCCTGACGGTAGATCGCCTGTGTAATATTGGAACCGATATACGAGAAAGCTACGGTTACGACATCATCGGTCAGTACGTCGGCAGCGCTCAACGCATCGATCCAGGATTTCCAATCGTCGCCACCCATCACACGTACCGTAGCTTCGATCTCTTCTGGTGTAGCCGGTTCGATACTAATTTCACTCACTTCGCCGGTATGGAAGTTAACCGTTTTGTTCGTATACGTTTCACCGATTGGTTTCAGTGTGGATGTATACGTTTCACCTGTGTTCGGATCGGTGCGACGCGGCGCAGCTACACTGTAGATGACCATATCGACTTTGCCCAATTCGCTGCGAATCGCTTCAACCGTATCTGCTTTTAACTCATTCGTAAACGCATCGCCGATAACGCTAAACGATTTCAAACCTGCTTCTTCCGCAGCCTGCTCAAATGCAGCCGAGTTGTACCAGCCAGCCGAAGCCGTGCGGCCTTTTACCGAGCCACCATCACGATACACGCCGATCGTATTTGCGCCTGCACCAAATGCCGCTACAATACGTGCAGACAGCCCGTATCCTGTCGAAGCGCCGATCACGAGCACATTACGTGGACCGTTAACCGCCGGTTTGGATTTTACATATTCGATCTGTTCCTGTACCTGACGTGCACATCCAGCCGGATGAGCTGTCGTACAAATAAAACCACGAGTTCTTGGTTTAATAATCATAAATAAAATTCCTCGCTTTCGTATATATCGATAGGTTGACGTTATGGTTATGCATACTCGCTTATTGTAGCATTTTTTCGTTTATATAGCACCTGGTACCAAATAGAGGCATATCTATATTTTAAGATCCTATATCGACATAATGCATAAACTATCATGTGAGTTAGTTTAGTGGCGAACAAAGCTATTCAATTCAATAAAGTGGAAGTAGGAAGTGGAGTAGAAAGGAATGAACGCTGGGCTAATTTTGCAAAACGTTAAAACAGTGTTTAAAATGTAGATAGGTTGGTTAACTATATATCGGAAATATTAATTTTGCAAAATATAATAAAATATTGTTTAGATAGGCTTGCAATATTCTTTAATTAGTTGTATATTAGATTCACAAGGTTACGAACTGGTTATAAGTTACCTAAGTAAAGTTAATTACGTTTTATAAAAATATAAAAAAGTGAAGAGGAGCCATTACTCATGAACAACAAATTTACTAAAATCCTGATGTCCGCTACTTTAGCTGCAACCCTGGGTGCCGTTGCTATCGCCCCAATCGGAGGTAGCCACGCCTACGCTGCAACAAACGATCAATCGAACCACGAGAAACGTAAAGACAAAGAAGATCGCATGGCGAACAATGCCGCTTTCCTAGCTGCACAAGAAGCACAATTCCAAGCCATGTTCGGTACAGATGAAGAAGACAGCACAACAACAACACAGGAGCCTGCCAACTCCCAAACACCAGCTACTAATGTAACGAACAAAACCATCACTGTTGTCGTTCCACAAGGTGCCAGCCTAACTGATCTTGCTGCTCAATACGGTGTCACTGTAGACGAGCTGGTTGCTGCCAACAACCTGCTGCCTGCTGGTTTTCAACTGACTGTTCCACAAAAATAAGAACGTTTTGTTAGACCATTTTCATTGCATAATGTTTATTGAATGACGTTTATTGTATAAAGCTTGTCGGTAGAAGCTTCCCCACTTGTGTCGACAAGCCAGCTACAACTTTGATCGGGTGTAGCACCGTTTGTACAGATTCTGCATACACTCCTGTACCGGAGAACTCGTCCCCTTGTCTCTTCGGAGTGCAGGAGTGTTACAGAATTGAAATGATGACCCAATGAAAAGTTCCCCCTTTTCAATGTTGAATCGGCCAAAAACACCTTGTCCGCTGCATCTGCCAAATGCAGCCGGGCAGTTCACATAAAAAAGCTGACGTCCTCCCCTGAACGTCAGCTTTTTTGCATTTATAAATTTTGCATTTGTAAAATGGAATAGATATCGTGTTCCACTACTTGGAAGTATAGAAGTGCATTGTTATAAAAGAACGCTCGAATGTTATACACGAGCACTTGATCGAAATGATAAAATAAAACCTCATGCTCATGATCGTTCACCAACAATTTACGTTAAGCACCGTTGCTCTAGTTAACGCACCAGATAAGAAGTCGTTAATGGTACGAACAATACAGAACCTGGGTCATAGTCCGTGCTTTCTACGAACACAGATTTTACGCCTTTAACATCGACATCAACACTTGTCATGCCCTGATCTGCGGAAAGCGATACCGTTTTGAGCACTGTACGATCGCCATCGTAAATATTGATTTTCTGGTTACCACTTAACAATGCCATTTCAAGATGAAGGGTGCTATATTTGTTGTCGGTCATGATCTGGAAGTCACGGTATGATTCCGGCTTATCGTTAATATACACTTCTTTGTAGTCTTTACCTTTGTACACCGTTTTGGCTGGGTCTTTCGTACGTAGCTCAGAGCTTTCCATTGCTGTTGAGCCAAGCTGACTTAGTGTTGGTTTGCTGGACGAAGGTGTTGTAGTTGAGCCACCGCCAGTGTTACCACCAGATGTGCTACCGTTACCAATGCTGATCGAAGAATTGGCGCTATTATAATTAACAGGAATGTCCATCAATTGACCAACTGCGCGAACTGGCAAATACGTTGTGCCATTGTACGTAATGGGCAGAACTTTTTTACCATTTGCATCGGTGAGCTGAGCCGCTGTACCATTCACATTAAAAGAGAGTGCGCTATTCAGGTAGGCGCGAATCGGCTGCAAGCTTGTGGCAGCGATTGCACCTGTGCCAATACCTAATGTAAGAGTAGCTGTAACAAGCAGTGCGGTACCTTTTTTAATCATTATTATTCCTCCTTAAGCAAGTTGAATTCAGACTCTACTGCAATTACGTAGAAAGAATGCAAAATGAGTATCACGCGAAGAGATCGGGGAGTATGTACTGCGTGATGGTGGAAGTATGTTGTTATATGTATGTAAAAAGCAGCAAGTCGGATACTTTATATTTACATAGAGCTGTAAATATTGTCAATTACTGATAGCAAAGCTTGTGTCAGTCTATATTAGGTATCAGCAGTTCGCTGAGTATTGAACGATAAATGAGCGATAAATGATGGATATAGTTTTGATAGGTTATTTTTTTGCTGTTCTAATGTTTTATAGAAGAATAGAACATTAGAAAAATAGAAGAATTTAAGAGGGAAATCTACCTATGAATACATAGTTGCAAATTGTAGGTTTACCAAGCAAGAGACGATCGTGCAACAAAGCAAAATACGACCAGGCAAAATGCAACAAAGTAAAAGAAGGAAATCTATAAAATGCTACTCAAAATGTGCATAATACTCAGAATGCGTACAAATAGCATTCCTCATAATAAATCCTTCATATTTATATAAATGGAAATATCGCTCATACAGACAAAATAAAACAACGGAGGCGCTATGCATAGCGGACTCCGTTGTTGGGATAGTGGGATATTTTAACCTAAAATGAATCATAAAATTCAAGTAGGATTCCTCAAAATGCTAATCAGAATGTGCACAATACTCAGAGTATTACCTATAATGTTCCTCAGAGGGAGACTGTATTGAGCGTCTGTAGTCTGTTGATCTTTAATCGCTTATTAGATAACAGCAGTTTATTTCCGCGATCCAAAGCGAGTCGGATCAATATCCATAACATGAATATCCATAATATGAATATCCATTAATGCTGTGAAGGGGTATCCTTTTTCAAACCTTTACCTAGCCCTTTCATAAATCGCAATCCAAATCCTAATGCGCGCTGAATATCAGGGTCTTTGAGTGCACGCAGCATCGTCATTAGACCGATCTTTTCGGTTTGTGGACGGGCTGCTTCTTGGAGTCCTGCCTGTACACTATTCATCAGCTGGGCAGTTTGCGCAGGATCGACGGCAGTTAAGGCGCCTGCTGCTGCCATACCGTTGTTGATCAGATTCGTTATTTCCTTACGGGATACCTGACTAAGTACGATCTCGGCAATTTCTGCTTTCGCTTTGAGCATCGATTCCGCCGCTTCCAGTATGCCGCTCGTTTCCAATTCTCGTAAAATGGACAGCGAGCGCTCCAATGCGGCATTCGATTCGGTCAATTCCTTTTGCAATCGTTCGATCGTCTGTTGCTGTTGTTCCTGTTCGGTTAGCATCTTCTTGCGAATCGCTGTGATGGGTACGGCCATATGCTATGCTCCTTTTATTTCGTATTGATATCGTCATGTGAATAGGCACTGGGGCATGTATGCAAACTCGTATACGTGTAAACAGTAATTCACTGCGGGAAGGAAATAAGGAAAAGCACGACTTGTAAGGCTAGCTATTTTCTAACACGAGATCTATATAGAAAGGATTTTTGCAAAGCAAATATCGTACTGTTTTGAGCACGGGAATCTACAACGTGCTCCTATTCCGTAGATTCCTGTGCGAGACCGGAATCGGTCCCTTTCTTCCTTGCCGGCGTGGTGTTTGTCCCAGCCAAAAGAGTTTGCGTACACGCCCTAGTTGATCCGTATTTCTAACCCGGGAGAAGGCTCTTTTACATATCTACAAGTGATACGTAGTCAGGACGATCCCATTTACGCTGTACTTCGACGCCATTTTGCGGATGACGTTTTTTGTAGCGCGGGTTGATTTCCGGTAGTGGGTTGACGCCTTTGACGTTCAAAATTTGCATGCGTACTTTGGTCTGCTTGTAAGCTGGCGTATGGGTACGCACGTCGACCGCAGAGCCAGTCAGTAAATTGACCGCTGTCTCGTGACTAACCGAGTGCATCGGTACATAAATTTCCTGTCCACGTACACGATCGGTAACGACCGCGCGCAGCTTGATCGCTCCATATGGAGATTCCAGACGAACGAGTGTACCATCTTCAACGCCTCGTTCTGCCGCAAGTTCCGGCGATACCTCTACAAACACTTCTGGCAACTTGCGATTGATGCCCTGGGACTTGTTCGTCATATTACCTTCATGGAAATGCTCCAGCAGGCGACCATTGTTCAGTACAAGATCGAATTCAGCAGGATATTCCACCGGTGGCACATAATCGACGAGCGAGAAGCGTGCTTTTTTGTCCGGGAAATGGAAGCCTTCGGTGTATAACAGCGGTGTATCCGCACCATCCGACGAACCCCAGTGGAAGCTGCCCCAGCCTTCCAGCACATCATAATCACATTGTGCGAAAAATGGAGTCAGACTCGCCATCTCGGCGAAAATCTCAGCTGGATGTGTATAACCCCAATCAAAACCAAGCTTCTTCGCCAGTTGTGTCGTAATCCACCAGTCTGGTTTGGAATCACCAAGCGGTTCCAGCACTTGATACAGACGTTGTACACGACGCTCTGTATTGGAAAATGTACCATCCTTCTCCAGCGATGGAGCCGCAGGCAAGATCACATCGGCGAATTGAGCCGTTTTGGATAAGAACACATCCTGTACGACGAAAAATTCAAGCTGGGATAGCATTTCATGCACATGATTCACGTTCGAATCGATCCACGCCATATCTTCACCAACTAGATACATCGCCTTCATCTCGCCACGGGCAATCCCATCGACCATAGCGATATTGTCTTTGCCCGGCACCGGAGAGATCGGTACGCCATACGCCTGTTCAAATTTGGCACGTGCTTCATCATTCGATACATGCTGGTAACCCGGCAACCACGGTGGCAATGTGCCCATATCGCAGGCACCCTGTACATTGTTATGCCCACGCAGTGGATAGGCACCTGCGCCTGGACGCATATAGTTACCAGTGGCAAGCAGCAGATTGGAGATCGCCGCAGACGTATGAGAGCCAGCGATATTTTGCGTTACACCCATACCCCAACAGATTGCTGTACCATCGGCATCGCGAATCATTTCAGCGATGGAGATCAGTTCGGCTTGCGCGATACCGGTTACTTCTTCAGCATAAGCGAGCGTGTATGGCTCGATCAGCTTCAGGTAATCCTCATATTGATTCACATGCTGTTTGATAAAGTCGGGCTGATGCCAGCCCTGCTGAATCATATAGTTCGTAATTGCAGTAATCCACACAAAGTCTGTGCCTTGCTGCGGACGAATGAACAGGTCGGAACGTTCTGCCATCTCATGCTTACGCAGATCGGCAACGACTAGCTTTTGTCCGTGCAGCTTATGTGCACGCTTAATGCGTGTCGCCAGTACCGGGTGACCATCGGCAGGAGCACAGCCGATCAGAATGACCAGACCCGCAGCCGCGATATCTTTAATCGTACCTGCATCACCGCCGATACCAACCGTTGACATCAGACCGTCTGATGCAGGGGATTGGCAATAACGGGAGCAGTTATCCACATTGTTCGTTTGGAAAATTTGGCGAGCGAGCTTCTGGATCACATAGTTCTCTTCGTTCGTAATTTTGGAAGAGGAGATAAAGCCCAGTTTGTCGCTGCCATGCTCATTACGAATGTCATTCATACGCTGGGCTACATATGTTAATGCTTCATCCCATGTCGCTTCCACGAATTCATCGCCCTGACGAATGAGCGGTGTCGTCAGACGCTGATCACTGTTGACGAAGTCCCAGCCGAATTTCCCTTTCACACAAGTGGAAATAGCATTGACCGGTGCATCGTGAGTCGGTTGTACTTTCAAAATTTCGCGACCTTTGGTCCATACTTCAAACGAACAGCCAACACCGCAGAACGTACAAACCGTTTTCGTTTTGCGTGTGCGTGTATCACGCATCGCTGCTTCAACCTCGGAAATAGCGAAAATACCGCTATAGCCAGGTTCGACTTCCTTGATCACATCGATCATCGGGTTCAACATATTTTCACCGATACCCGACATAAAGCCCGCTTGACCGATCATCGATTTTTCCATCAGTGCATTACATGGACAGATCGTTACACATTGTCCGCAACTGACGCAGGACGATTCATTGATCGACACGCCATCATCCCAGACGACGCGTGGACGATCTGCTTCCCAATCAATTGACAATGTTTCGTTTACCTGCAAGTTCTGGCATACCTCGACACATTGTCCACAGGCGATGCACTGGTTTGGATCATAGCGATAAAAAGGATGAGACATATCCACTTCATTGGCAGGTGCCTTAGGTGTGTATGGATATTTCTGATGCTCGATGCCCATCGCTTCCACGGTATTGTGCAGTGTGCAGTTGCCGTTATTGTTATCACAAACGGTGCAATATAGCATATGGTTTTCAAGCAGGCGATCCATGCCTTCAGTCTGTGCCGCTTTAGCAGAGAGCGAATCGGTTTGTACACTCATGTCTGCCGTTACCGGTGTAGAGCAAGCACGGGTAAGCTTGCCATCAATTTCGACGATACATGTATCACAGGTCTGGATCGGATCGACTTCAGGTACGTAGCATACTTGTGGATGCTGAATCTGCGCTAGATTGATCGCTTGCAGTACAGTCATGCCCGGCTGGGCTTCGTACTCTTGTCCGTTAATCGTTAACTTGATGGCTGAAGATTCGTTCATGTGGAGACTCCTTCGTTATCAATTTGCGTGTATTTTGCCTATCTATGATCGGGTTCGGCATGAAAAGGGCATAAAAAAACTCCACCTTAAAGTCGACGCCTGGATCAGGCAGCAAGTTTAAAGTGGAGTAATCCGTTAGCAATGACATACTAACCAATCAACCCAAAATCATTGACAATCATGTGACTAAAAATATTATACTCCTCCTGGATAGAAATTCAAGACACAACTTGTTCAAACTTAACATGATAGGTGATAGACGAATCGTAAACGAGTGCTGAACCGCTGGGAAATAAAGCGGCACTTGAATTTCAGGGGATCAGGTGTATGATCATTAACGTACCGTTGAGCTACAACAGGCAGGGAGGAACAGCGATGAAAAAAGAGGCGGCATTTAACGAGATTGTACGTAAAGTACGCAAAGATACATTTGGCAAAGGGCCGGAGCGTATTCATACGACCTTTGTTGACAATATGGCGATTACGAAAATGTGGGGCAATTTTACCCCGACTGAGAAATTCATTGCCGGCACGGTAGAGGGCAAGGAGATGGTGCATCGCGCTCGCACGCAGATGGTACAGAAGCTGTATGAGCAGCATGTACCGGACGGAATGGAAGAGCTATGCGGTTCAAAGCTTCAACATCTGTTTACCGATATTAAAGTGGAGGATGATTTTGCCATCTCCGTGTTTGTGTTTGAAAAAAATATTGAACAGGGATGATATCATGAACGCGGAGTTTAAGCAGCAACGCACGATGATCCGCTACGAAGGCGGACAGTTGGAAGAAAAGCAGGATCTGGTCGTATCCGAACAGCCGATTACTGTAAAGGTTAATGGCGAGGAATTTGTCACGCTTGTATGTACGCCAGAGTATGTGGAGGATATGACGATCGGATTTCTCGCATCCGAAGGGGTCATTCAGCAATATAGCGATATTAACGAGCTGTGGGTACAGGAGGATGAAGGCTTTGTGCATGTGCGCACCGATCGCTGGAAACCACAGCATCGGCAACTGTTCACGAAGCGGTATATTACATCCTGCTGTGGGACCAGTCGGCAGGGCTTTGTTTTTTTTAACGATGCCCGTACAGCGAAACGGATGGATGAAGTGCGAGTCCAGCTTACCTTTCAGCAATGTTTTGCCCTGATGGATGGAGTGCAGCAACAGAGTGAACTGTTCAAGCAAACAGGTGGGGTGCATACTGCTGCCTTATGCGATCCGAATGGAGTCGTACTAGCTCGCAGCGATATCGGTCGTCATAATGCGCTGGACAAAATTTACGGCTGGTGTCTGAAAAATGACATCACACCGCAGGGGAAAATTATCGCGTTTAGCGGACGGATCTCCTCGGAAATTTTGACCAAAGTGTCCAAAATTGGCTGTGAGGTCATTTTATCCAAGTCCGCACCGACCGAATTGGCGCTGGATCTGGCAGATCATCTTGGCATTACAACCGTCGGTTTTATTCGCGGCGAAAGCTGCAATGTGTACACGCATCCGCAGCGTTTGAAAGAATATGCGGACAAGCAGGAAAGTACTGTGCTATTCTAAAAGGAATCACTTTCAGGCGATATCGTCCCTACTTTCCAGCGCAATGATGCGTTCGGTTAGCGCAGACGGTAGGCGCCTTATTATATATCGGACATGAAGCGAGGATTGGAGGAGAGACGATGGCTATCTATGATCAGCATAACCGTATTATGCGGGATTTACGGATCTCCGTCACAGACCGCTGTAATTTCCGTTGCCGGTATTGTATGCCGGAGGAGATTTTCGGTAAAGATTACACCTTTTTATCGAATGAGCATGTGCTGAGTGAAGCGGAAATTGGCCGCATGGCGGCGATCTTTGTCGGATTGGGCACGCAAAAGCTGCGGATTACCGGCGGTGAGCCGCTACTGCGTAAAGATCTGGCCAGCATTATTGAGCGTCTGTCGTCGCTAGGGGCAGACGATCTGTCCCTAACGACGAATGGCAGTCTGCTTGCACGCAAGGCAACGGAGCTAAAGGCAGCCGGACTGCACCGAATTACGGTTAGTCTGGACAGTCTGGAAGATGATCTGTTCCTAAAAATGAACGGTGGACGTAGTCGGGTGAAGCCGGTGCTGGAAGGTATTGATGCGGCGGCGGCAGCAGGATTGTCGGTTAAAGTCAATATGGTCGTGCAGCGTGGATTCAATGAAGATGCAGTCGTACCGATGGTAAATTATTTCCGGGAGCGCGGTCATATTTTGCGCCTGGTTGAATATATGGATGTGGGCAATACGAATGGCTGGAATCGGGAGCATGTGGTCAGTAAGCAAGAGCTATTGGATCGCATTGGCGAGCATTGGCCGCTTGAAGCGATTGCGCCGAACTATGAGGGAGAAGTAGCGACACGCTATCGCTTTACCGATGGCAAGGGAGAGATTGGCTTTATTTCCTCGGTGACCGAAGCGTTTTGCGGTTCCTGTACGCGCGCGCGGTTATCGGCGGAAGGTCGGCTGTACACATGCCTGTTTGCTACGAAAGGGCATGATCTGCGTGCACTGCTACGCTCGGATTTAAGCGATGATGATATTGCTCAGCGTGTATCGGATATATGGAACGGTCGACATGATCGGTATTCACTCGATCGCGGAACCGAAGCAGCGCCGGATCGACAATATGGTTCCAAAGTGGAGATGTCTCATATTGGTGGTTAACCTGCAAAAACATAGCGGGTAGAGGAATCGAATGCAGTAAAATAAGCTCATGCTAACAAAAGAAGCTTGTACAGTAGCAAAAGAGAATAGCGACAAAATGGAAAATAGAAGGCGCATGCCTTCTATTTTTTTGTCACAAGATTGACAAACAATAGGCTGTCCAGTAATCTTAGAAAGCAGCTCAAGCTGGTTTGGAGTCGATTCATATGATGTCTAGGCTCTAAACATAAATGTAATACCGTTGATTGATGACCTTATACGTGAAATGTAAGGGAATTAACCAGCATTACCGGTTCCTCTGTATGTTATGACACATGTCTTATGTCAGCAGGATGAGGGCTTGTTATGGTGGTTTTTTGTGCTGTAATGATTTGCTATTGGGTATTGCAACCTGGCGCCGGAACTGTAATCACAATGAGCGAGTCCCTGTTTGCACACAACCGTATGCTAACAACGAAGATGACATGGATGGAGGATATACAATGGCTTATTATACACCGCAGGAGATCATGAAGATGTCTGTTGAACGAGGTGTGAACCCTTCATACATAAGAGATTACGAAGAAAGTAATCTAAAAAAAACCACATTTTAACCACAAACTAAAATACTCCACTCATTAATGAATCTAACTTATCTACCGCTTCTTTTTTCTTTGTCTTAGTAATGTGAAGATAAATAGTTTGTGTTATCACATCATTGCTATGACCGAGCAACCTTTGAATTGCAGGCAATTCTACCCCAGCTTCTGCCATTAACGATGTGTAGGTATGTCTCAAAGAGTGCGGAGTTAGACTTTCGTTTAGACCGGATTTTTTTAACATCTTTTTCATAAAATCTAAAACATCACCTTCACTTAACGGATACCCAGGCAAAGTTTTTTGGTTTAGAAACAAAAAATCTCCAACATTGTGGATTTCGTTTCTTCGAAACATTATGAATTCATTCCTCCAAGCTTCCTGCTTTGAAATTATTTTTAAAACACTGCTCCCTAAATCAACACTTCTTCTTGATGATTTTGTTTTTGGCGGAATTAACTTGAATTTCTTTATACCTCCTCTTTCGAAGAGAGTTTTAGCCACTTTTATTCTTTTATTGATTCGATCTATGTCACTCAATTTCAGCGCCAGCATTTCTCCCACTCTCAATCCTGTATAAGAAAGGACGAATAGGGCATGATACATTTGTGTATCGCCGTGTTCCTGAGATACTTTTAAAAGGGTCGCCAGCTCGTTTTTTTCAAGAAATCTAGGGATTTCTTCCTCTGTTTCTAATTCTTCCACGGTCTTAGAATATACAGGGATTTCTGCATCCTCGGTCGGATTCTTAGCTATCAACTCTAACTGCTTTGCTTTTTTAAACATCATTTTAGCAGTAGTATGAAAATTAGAAATTGTATTTTTTTGTTTTCCTTCCTTTTTCATATCATCCAGCATATCTTGGTAAATCATAGGTGTGACATCTTTTAGTTTCAAGAAACCTAACTTTCTTTTTAACACAGATAAATTCGATCTACGAGTATGGATTGATGATGGCTTAACTCGTCCGCTTGAAGAATAAATTTCTAACCATTTATCAGCCCAATCCTTTACAAGAAGTTTTGATTCTTCGATGTAAATACCTCTTGCGATTTCTTCTTCTATGCGTAACCCTTCTTGATACGCTTCTTTCGCAGTAGAAAAACCTCTAGTTTCCTTTTGCTTACGTTTACCGGTTTCCGAATTGATGACTGAATAACGGTAAGTGAAGCGTCCGTTGCTCAGTTCACGTACTTTGGGATATCGTTTAGCTCTTGCCATAAGATCACCACCTTGTAAAAGTAAATTTTATGTAGTCGGCGTTATTAACGCTTCGATTTTACATATTCAATATAAGCGGCAATGTCTTTAATTTCACTTAGATCAAATCCATATTTCACTAAAAACCCTTCTAACGCTTCATCGAATTCTGATTCTGCATTATCCGCTATTTCCAATCCACCTTCTTCAATAAGATTACTTTTTTTAATGTTAAAGTGCGCGGCCATTCTTTCGATCGCGCCCATTCTTGGCTCAGACAATCCATTCTCCCAAGCGGATACAGCTTTATTGCCTACTCCGGCTATTTCTGCTAGTTCTTGTTGCGTTAAATCATATCTATCCCTAAGTATCTTTATGTTCTCTTTTATTCCCACTGTAAACACCCCGTATCAATGTATTCTAATTAATTTAGATTATATTGTAAAAGTCGAAAATAATCAATGTGAAAGTGAAATTAAAATAGATTAGGATGTTGACAGTCTAATTTAAATAGATTAATATTAGATTATCTCCAAGATGGATAGGAGGTGAAAATGTGATATTGACCATGAAGCAAGCACGGATGTTGGCAGACAAAAAGCAGAAGGAAATTGCTGAAGTAATGGGCGTTCACCCACAAACTTATGGGAAATGGGAGAAGAATCCCGACCTCATAACCATTGGTGAAGCGAAGCAATTTTGCGAGCTTGTCGGTGTAGACTTTGAGTCTATTTTTTTTAGCTCTGAGTCTAATTTAATTAGACAAAAATAAGGGGAGGGTTTGTATGACTAGTCTTGAGATGTACCCACCAACTTTAACTATAGCGCAATTGGCTGAAAGTCAAGGAGTGTGTACCAAGACAGCTCGGAAGTGGTGCCTTGCTAAAGAGCATCCGTTGCCTAGTTATAAGTTGGGTAATATTCGGCGCATCCGCAAAGATGCGCTCATCACTTGGATCAAGCAACGTGAGGAAGGAGCTGCACCATGAAACCAACAATCGGTCGCGTTGTGCAATATCACTCAGTGAGTGGTGATCGCCCAGCTATCGTCACTCAGGTCAACCAGTCAGGCACGATCATCTTAACGGTGTTTTATACGAATGAAACTCGCGCCGGTATGGAGTGCCACGAGGGCGAGGATGTAGGCTGCTGGAGCTGGCCGCCGCGCAACTAATAGGACAGGGGGACTGAGCATGGAACAGCTCGTATACGCTCACGAGGGGCGTTTGGTAACAGACAGCCTCCGTGTAGCTGATGGGT
>NZ_JBCGUH010000025.1:0-35705 GCF_039822605.1 Paenibacillus wenxiniae | reverse complement strand
GCCTACGGACGCCGTCATATGCTGGATGAAAAGTCGCCGATTTTCTTAAAGCAGGGCTTTATCGTGGTCAACCTGGATATCGAATCGATTGTGAATGGTGATACGACCCATCCGCACCTGCAATACATCCATGCGCCGCTGAGTAACCAGTGGTGGCACATGGAAGGCTATGACGGTACCGATGGAAAACGTGATCACCAGATCACCGACCCCTACGGTGTACAATATGAAGTCGCCGATGGAGACGTACTGTTCTACGATACCGACCACAGCGTTTATGACGATTACACTAGCCGCGGTACACATTAATTTTCGTTCACGGTACACATTAAAGCAAATAAGATGACATACACAAATAAAATGACATACAAAAGAAGCGCCTGATCTCCATACTGAGATCAGGCGCTTCTTTATATCCAAAATTCGTTAGAGAGCGGGCACACCGTCTAAATCGTGTATAACAGGCTAAACGGAATGTCCCAATCACCATGTTATAAGAATATTTTATTCATTCTAAAACATTCCAGCTGATCTATACCTTGTCTTCAATCATAATTCACCTATACTTTTCAGATAAGTGTTTATTTATGTTATAAGGTAACCGTTCACTCCGCATAAGCATAACTCACTGTTCAATCTGTAACTGTTTGCTCAGTTAGTGTACACATAGTTAGGAGTGTATATACAGCAAGGTCATCATTTTAATGTGAGCCGCTTCTAGCAACTCAATTTGAGACAACTATAGCAACTGGCATGAATGGTATAGAATTCATGAATCGTATAGAATTAGTGATTGTGATGATCTTTCGCTTCGCCGACTTTTTGTTGAACTTCGCCTTTAGCTTTGTCGACTTTACCTTCAGCTTGCAGGGAAGCGTTGTTCGTTGCATTACCGTACTGGTCTTTAGCTTCACCTTTAATTTTGGAAATGGTACCTTTGATTTTGTCACCCAGGCCGTTATCTTTATGTTCTGTCATTATAAACATCTCCTTTTCGTAAGTTGATCATGTTAGGTATTCATGTATCGATTGGAGCATGCTTTCTATTACCCTCGATAAATTGCATTTAAACAAAAGCTAACATGCTTGAATGTATTTTTGCTTCGGTTAATAAGGTTTTGTCCATAGAGAAGAGAGTGAGCGCCAGGCTACAGTTGAACAACGGCGATGCTTCGGTATAATCTTGCTTATAGATCGACTGGATCAATACGGCTCGCTGGAAAGCTGTATGAGAAAAGTGATTGGTACGACAGAGTAAGTTAAGACGGAATGTGCAAGAGTCAGCAGAGCAGGAGTCAATAGGATTGTAATCGACCAGATTAGCAGGATGTCAGGCGCAGAGATTATGTATAGATATAATGTCAGGCGCCGAGGTGCAGACAGAGATCATGTATAGAGATACAGACAGAGATCGTATAATGAAAATTAGTCCTACATACAGCATAATCTAGCGTCATATGCTGGTGATACATAGATGATGAAGGGAGCAGATACATTATGATTAAAGCAGTCGTATTTGATTTTGATGGATTGATTCTGGATACGGAAACGGTATGGTTTGAATGTTATAAAGAGGTGCTGGAGCGTTACCGTCTGGAGCTGACATTGGAGCAGTTTGCGCCAAGCATCGGTACGCATAATGATGATTTTCGCAATTATATTGAACGTGAACTGAGCGAGCCTGGTATTGGGCATGCGATTGAGCAGGAAGTGGCAGCCATGATTCCGGGGCGAGTCGATCTACTACAAGCACGTGGTGGTGTACAGTCCTATTTGGAGGAAGCACGTCAGCTCGGCTTACGAATTGCGCTCGCGACTAGCTCAGATCGGAAATGGATTGACTATTATTTGCAGCGGCTGGAGCTGCGTCATTATTTTGAGGTGATCCAAACGAGTGATGATGTATCCGCAGTAAAGCCTGATCCAGAGCTGTATTTGCGAGTCATCGATGAACTGGGCATTCAAGCGCACGAAGCGGTTGCTTTTGAAGATTCGCTTAATGGATTGCGTGCAGCGAAAGGGGCAGGTCTGCATTGTACGATTGTACCGAATCCGGTAACTTCATTCCTGCCGTTTGAACAGTACGATTTACGCCTATCTTCTATGGAGGAAATGTCGTTGTCTGATGTACTGGCTCGTTTGCAGCCACAATTATAAACATAGACACAGACACAGACACAAACGTAATAGCTTGCCTTACGTTATCATGATTAGCCAGCTATGTATCTATTGTGCATCTATGCTGGAGCTGGCTAACATCCATCAAGTTCATGTACTCCAATATTGCCGCGTATATTGCTTAGCAAATCGGGTATATAACCTCTATATGGCAGCAGGCCATTCACCTACAGCATATAGGAGGACACCGTATTGAAATTGTTTATTCATCGCAAGGACCTGCGTACACATGATCTGGCAGGCTTTGATTATTTAAAAGAGAGTGGTGCGGACAGTTTGCATCTGCTCATTATCGACCCGTTTCTGCTGCGTAAGCATCGGGAAAAGGAGCATAGCGGCATCAATTTTCTCGGTCATACCCATCGGCTGATTCATCAATATCATAAACATCAGCGAGAGTTACAAATTGCGTATGGCAAGCCGGAAGAAGTGCTAGACGCTATTTTGGAGCGGCATGATATCGATGAGATTGTGGCGCATCGTGATTTTACACCGTATGCGCGTGAACGTGATCGCAAGCTAGGTGAAGTGGCAAAGCGGCATGGTGCATCGTTCACGCTTCTGCTGGATCATATGATGATCGATGTGGAGCCATTCACTGATTTTACAGGTAAGGATGGCTATTACAAAGTATTCGCTCCATTTCATCGCAAATGGCTTGATTTCTTAAATGCTAATCCGAATCCGGTGTCACCTGTATCTCTGGGTGAACTAAAGGTAAGTCAGCAGCAGCTCCAACTGCCAGAGCAGTTCCGACTTCCATTTGCACTGGATGAATTTAAGCCAGCAGACGATCCACAGCCGAAGCTGGAGCAATTTGTACATGGCAAAATAAAAGATTACGGCGAGGAACGCGATTACTATGCGATCGATCCGTCCAGCGAGCTGAATCCGCATCTGGTTACAGGCGCGCTATCGATACGGGAAATGTATAGCAGTGCGATCGATCAGACGCAAAGTGAGGAATGGATTCGGCAGATTGCATTTCGTGACTTTTACCTGTATCAGGCGATCTATGACGAGAACTACTTCCAGTATGAGAAAAAGTATGATCTGTCTGCACTGGATGATCGTCATTTTGAAGCATGGTATAAGGGAGAGACAGGCATTCCGGTTATCGATGCTTCCATGCGTCAGCTGAACGAAACCGGCTGTATGCATAACCGCCTGCGTATATTGTCCGCCATGTTTTTAACGAAAAATTTGCAGTGTCCGTTCACGCTCGGTGAGCAGTATTTCCGGCGCAAGCTGCTCGACTATGACAATATTATTAACCGTGGCAACTGGATGTGGTGTGCATCGCTTGGTGTGAATGCTTCACCGTATTTCCGTGTTGTGAATGCGGTCACCCAGTCAGCAAAATATGATCCTGAAGGCGATTATATTCGGCAATGGCTACCTGAGCTGAAAGATTTGTCAGCGAAACAGATCCATCAGCCACGTCCACATGCGATTGTCGATCTGAAAACATCTCGCGCCGCCGCTATCGACGTATACAAAGGGATTGTGAACAGCTTGTAAAAAATGTCCCAATAAATATGAATAAAAAGGAATAAAGAGCCGTTTTTGTTAATCTACAGTTGACAAAGCGGCTCTTTTTTTACATTTTACTTCGGTTTCCCGTACATCTCGTTAATTATCGATTGTTACAATCAAGTCGGCAAACAAGCATATACATAGGATGTTCAAGCAGATCGACATCCAGAATGAGCCATATGAATAAGGAGATGAGTATACGATGATGAATACAGTGAAGAAACAGGGCAAGCGTAAAGTAGCCGCGGTTATGGCGGGGGTGCTGGCATCCTCGATGCTACTGGCGTTCCCAGGGGGTGTGAGTGATGCGGCAGCCAAGCAGCAGCCGGAAATCAAAGCGAAAAATGTCATCATGCTCATTCCAGATGGCATGGCGCAGGATGCGACGGCACTGGCGCGCTGGTACAATGGCGGCGAGATGCTAGCTTTGGATGAAATGGCAAGCGGACTTGTACGCACCTATTCCGCAGACGCAGCGATTGCCGATTCGGCACCAGCCGGAACTGCTTTTGCGACAGGCTTCAAATCACATACTGGTTATGTCGGCGTATTGCCTGACCAGAATACGATGCCAGGCTTGAAGCCAATCGCACCGGGCGATGAGAAGCGTCCAGTCGCCAACATTTTGGAAGCGGCAAAGCTGTCTAACAAGGCAACCGGCATTATTGCAACATCCGAAATTATGCATGCGACACCAGCAGACTTTAGCGCACACTATCCGGATCGCAGTAATTACGATGCGCTGAGCGAGCAGCAAGTGTATGCAGGCATTGACGTTGTGCTCGGTGGTGGTGCGCAATACTTCACTCCAGCTGGACGCAAAGATGGCGAAGACCTGACCGCGGCTATTCATCGTCTCGGCTACAATGTCGTGACCGATACAGCAGGTCTCAAAGCAGCAAGCAATGGTAAAGTATGGGGCATGTTTGCCGACAAAGGAATGGACTACGATATGGATCGTGATCCTGCGAAGCAGCCAAGTCTGGCAGAGATGACGTCCAAAGCGATCGATATTTTGTCACAGGATAAAGAGGGCTTTTTCCTGATGGTCGAAGGTAGTAAAGTCGACTGGGCAGCCCATGCGAATGATCCGATCGGTATTATTAGCGATGTGAATGCGTTTGATAAAGCGGTAGCTGAAGCACTGGCATTTGCGAAAAAGGATGGTAATACACTCGTCATCGCTTCAACTGACCATATGAACGGTGGTCTAACGATCGGTGACCGTGACACATCCAAAACGTATGATAAGCTGCCATTGTCCACGTTTATCGATCCACTCAAAAAAGCGAAAGTGACCGGTGAAGGGATCGAAAAGCTGCTGAACAGCGACCGTAGCAATATCGTACAGGTGATGAGTGAAAATTTCGGCATTACCGATTTGACGGCTGAAGAGATCGCTGCGATTAAAGAGACCAAAGAAGGCAGCATGAACTATACAGTAGGTCCAATGATTAGTAAGCGCGCGCATATCGGCTGGACAAGCAACGGACATACCGGCGGCGACGTGGTGCTGTATTCATACGGTCCTGGCGGTAAGCAACTCACCGGTCTGGTGGAAAATACCGATATCGCACGCTATATGGAAAGTGCACTTGGTTTGAATCTGGCTTCCGTCACCCAGCAACTGTTCGTACCTGCGGAGTCCACATTCGCTGCCAAAGGCGCAACGGTAACATGGGATCGCACAGATGAACGTAATCCAGTCATGGTCGTGACGAAAGGCAGCGACACCTTGCGTCTGCCTGTATACAAAAACACAGCAATGCTGAATGACAAAACGATCAACCTGAACGGCACCATCGTCTTCAATGGTGAAAAAACATTTGTACCACAGACAGCGATTGATCTTATTCGCTAATCAAGCTCGTAGTCCCTTAAACTATCCAATATAAAAGAACGATGCTTTGTAAAAGAAAACCCCTTTCTTGCTGGTTACCAGTAGAAAGGGGTTTTGACATGATCGTGTTCACTCTTAGTCACCATCATTCCAATCCTGCTTGTGTGGGTACTACGGTAATAGAAATTACAATACCAGCAGTTACGATACTAGCAGTTACGATACTAGCAGTTACGATACTAGCAGTTACGATACTAGCAATTATGATACTAGCAATTATGATACCAGTACTACATACAGACTGGATGATTCTTTCTCGTCACCTCGATAAGACATCCATTCATCCGCTTCCACATGCATCATATCTCCCGTATGCAATCCCACCTCCTGCTGATCGATCGTCAGTGTTCCTTTTCCGCTCACCATGAGCAAATACAGATCACTTCCAGGATGACGATGGGCAGGCAATTGCTGTCCAGGCTCAAAATTCAATACAAATACATTGTTGCCGGTATGCTGAAATACGATTCGCTTCGTAAACCGAGCAGTGTCATAGTGCTGATGCTGGTGTAATGATTCGATTTTCATACGATCTACCTCCATTTCGTTCAAGCAAGCAATCCAGCTGTATTGGTCGCCTACCTGATCGGTGTACATCCTAGTGTAGCTGGACTTGCTGTGGTACGTAGTGATTGTAATCACCAGCCCAGTTTCTTCAATAGGTTCTTCGCAACAAATCGAATTCATGAGCATATCCATTCCTGTTAACGAAAAGATGTCGAATGTTCGATCGAAATAAAAGTCATACACGCTAGGATACGTTGAAAACATAGCAGCATATCAAAACACCAAAACACCAAAACACCAAAACACCAAAACACCAAAACACCAAAACACCTTCATGTTAATCCGCGTACCGCTTAATATGCGATCTACGCTGGACGAACTATGAAGGTGTTTTGCCGATTTCTATCTATGATATCAGTCCTATCATCTACTCTTGCTGCACACGATTACTCCTGCTCCACATGATGCTTGTCGGATAGTGCATCCTGCTCTGCCAGCATGGAAATCAATTCCTGTGCATTCGGTGTCGCATCGCCTGCTGAATTGTTATTGAATACGACGTAAATATGCTCGCTTTCCTTTTGCAGCTCCAGCAGTCGATCACGCCATTCGGTCAGCTCCTCGGTGTTATATCGATACAAATAACGCAGCTTGCGCCAGTCCGGATGATTGCTTTTGTGCCAGCCATCTACATTGCGTCCATGCATACGCACATAGGTCGCTTGGGATGAGGTAGCGGCGCTAATAATTGGTATTGAGCCAATCCCTGCCTGCGGCTCGTCAACAATCGTATGAATCCAATTTTCTTTACGCATGAACTCCAATGTCCGCTCGCGGAATTCAGGCATATACCATGTGCGATTGCGGAATTCCAGTGCACACGGGATCTCTTTCATTAATTCACGCGTTTCACGTAATGTATCGACATTTTCACGGGTGCAATCAAACCAGGGTGGGTATTGAAATAAGGCCATCCGCAGCTTGCCTGCATCAATCGCAGGCTGGAGCGATACATGAAAGGCGGCAAACATCTCTTCCTTTGTATCAAAATAGTTTTTCTTCCCGCGTAGATGTCCGGTCATTCCCTGATAGGCTTTGAAAATAAAGCCAAAATGCTCCGGCGTTTGCTCCACCCAGCGCGTTACATTTTTCACTGGCTGTACAGCGTAAAAAGAGCTATCGATCTCGACGATCGGAAAATGTGAGCTATATGCCGGCAAGCGTTCCGGTGCTTTGAGCTTGCCGTACAGCTCTGGATGATCTCCAAAGCCCGTCAAACCAATCTCGATCATACGTCATCTCTCCTTTTGCAGGATGCAGGTCAGATCATGCCAAGCTCTGTTGATCCCATTTATGTTATATAAAAAGGCAAGTTTACATACACAACATACGTACAGTGTATTAAACCAATCGGCTTGATCCGAATACACGATGGGGCAGTCATAATAAAGTAGCAACAATAGCAACAATAGCAACAATAGCAACAATAGCAGCAATACATAGCAGCAATGATGCAGCGATGATAAAGACTTCATAAACTACACCAAGTGATACACTCTATAAAAATCTGCTTCTATAAAAAGTTTTCCTGAATACAATTTTTCATATTAGAGTTTCTCATTTCTTTGTTCGTTTGTTTTCCATCTCTTTCTATGTTTATAGCAGAAATGTTGCACATCTTGGCTACCTTTCTACTACTGAATAAATATATTCACCCTACTGCTGAATGAATGTTCACAAAATTAATCAACCGCCTGAATACCATTCCATTTTATTTACCGTGACTTATCAATCAGCGTGCTCCAACCCAATTATAAAAGAAAATGTAATATTGTAGACGCAAATCCAAAGTGAGTGATATTGTTCATTGCATATGCATAAAAACGCACGAAATAAAGTCTTAAAGCTAGATATTACCTATATTTTTTTAATGATTCATAAAGTAAACTAATAGTATTGAATCATGTAATATGCTACGGAAAACCGCATGCTGACGGGAGTGGTCAGCTGTTACTCAAAATGAAAGCTTGCTTATATTGGGGTGTCTGGCGCGCTTAACATAAGTGTTCTGGATGAACGGTGTACCAGTAACTTATAACAGATGTAATGCTTGGCGAAGCTGTATGTAACATGAGGAGATAACGATTTATATCCAAAGGGGGAGATTGTACAGTGCTTCATTATGCCTGTCGTGCCAGTTGGAAAATTGCGCTGGCGTTTGTACTGGTTTTTGCCACATTATCGACAGGATCTAACACGATGCGTTCTGCGCATGCGGCTGCGGCAGAGCCGTATATCGGAGAGATTCAATTATTTCCTTACGGGTTCGCACCCGATGGCTGGATGTTTGCCGCAGGCCAAATTTTAACGATTCAATCGAACACGGCGCTTTATAGTACGATGGGTACTTCATACGGTGGGGATGGACGTACCAACTTTGCGATTCCTAACCTGACCGGATTGCCTGTACCTGACGGTATGGCATACTACATTGCAACGACGGGTATCTTTCCTCCGCGCGATGGGGCGGGAAGCGGTACAAATAGTGCCTTGTTAGGAGAAGTTCATCTATTCCCATACTTTTATGTGCCTGGTGACTGGTTGAAGCTGGATGGATCGGTAAAAAATAAAGCCGATTATCCCGAATTATCGACGCTACTCAATCCGTCGGGCAACTCCACGTTTACATTACCTAATATCTCTTCACCTCTTCCTGGGCAATCGCTCTTTTATGCGATAGCTGCAAAGACAGGCGCAAATCAGGTAGGAAAAGATCTAACCCAGTTAACAGCTAATGATCAGAGCTATTTGCTCACAGGCGAAGTGCTCTCGTTCCTCACCCCCATGCAGACCTCTTTCTTTCCTGCTAATGGCAGTCAATTGAATGTGATGGATCAGCAAGCCTTGTTCTCACTGCTAGGTACACGATTTGGTGGAAATGGGTATTCGAACTTTGGATTACCTAATATGAGTACGAATCCATATTCGTTTTCGATGTATATTGTGCCTGGTGATTCGTCGCATAGTACGATATATCCATCGAGAGATTCCAACGCTGGACCTGGTCCGTCTGATCTGGCAGTAACGAGTACACCGTATACGGTTGGCTCTGGAACGGACGCTCTGTTTAACAAAACGCCGATGCTTTCTGGCGGAACGGGAACCGGCGTGTCTCTACGAACATTGCCACAGCACGGCACTGTAGTAGATCTCGGAAGCAGCTTCAACTACAAATCAGATACTAATTATACAGGCTCGGATAGCTTCACGGTTCGTACGTATAATACCAATGGATTTGCGAACGGTTATTCAACGGTTAATATTAACGTCGTATCCACTTCTCCGCCTACTATAATGGGTGTCAGTAATAATGGGATGTATAATCATGCCGTTACACCGATCATTACGAACAATGGTGCATCTGTTTTAAACAATCAGCCATATGGAAGCGGTACGCCAGTGACTGGAGAGGGCAACTATACATTAGTCGCAACGAACAGTTATGGCACGACACAGATCAAGTTTACGATTGATCTGACACCGCCAACAGTAAGCGGAGTGAGCAACGGAGGGCGTTATACTGTGCCTCCTACTACTATTACACTGAGTGATGGAACGGCTACTCTCAATGGCGTAGCTTTTGCAAGTGGCACTTCAATTACAGGAGAGGGCAACTATACACTCGTTGCTACCGACGCAGCTAACAATAGCAACACGATTGCCTTCAGCTACTATGCTCCGCGCCAACTCACATTTGATAGTGCGGGCGGTACAAGCATAGCAACGCAAAATGTATACTATGGCGATCATGGCGTTCAGCCGACTGCACCGACACGCACGGGTTACACCTTTACCGGCTGGTATAGCGATGCGGCGCGAACGCAGCTTTTTGATTTTACGAATACAGCGGTAGTGACAAGCATGCAGCTCTATGCAGGCTGGAGTATAAACCAGTACACGGTTAGCTTTAACAGTAGTGGTGGAACAGCAATCGCAGATGTTCCTGTCAACTTTGGCGCTACAGTCAGTAAGCCAACGATGCCCACACGTACAGGTTACACCTTTACCGGCTGGTATACCGATGCCGCCCATACCCGATTATTTGATTTTGCCAATACAACGGTAACGGCGAATATACCATTATATGCGGGTTGGAGTCTTAATCAGTATACGGTGGGCTTCAATAGTAATGGCGGTACAGCGGTGGCGGCTGTTCCCGTCAATTATGGGTTGACGATTAGTGCACCGGCTGCGCCGACACGTACTGGCTATACGTTTACTGGCTGGTATACGGATGCGGCGCACAAGCAGTTGTTTGACTTTGCCCATACAGTAGTAACAGCGAATACGCAGCTTTATGCAGGTTGGTCGATCAATCCGTACACGATCAGCTTTGATAGCAGTGGCGGAACGCCAGTTGCAGATCGCCAGCTTAACTATGGCAGCCTGGTGAGCGAGCCAACGGCGCCAATACGTACCGGCTATACGTTTGCCGGCTGGTATACCGATGCGGTGCACACGCAGCGCTTTGATTTTAGCGCGACAACCGTAGCCGCGAATCTACAGCTTTATGCAGGCTGGACGTTACAGTCGTACGCGGTCACGTTTGATGCGTATCAAGGTGCAAATGTACCTACTCAGACGATTCCGTATGGAACGCTCATCTCTCGCCCAATCGATCCGGTGCAATTCGGTTATACATTTACCGGTTGGTATGCGGATGCGGCACATACACAGCCATTTGACTTCCAGGCGATTATCACGACTCCAGTGACAGTGTATGCCGGCTGGTCTGTGAATCAGTATACCGCTAGCTTTAATAGCAAAGGCGGTACAGCGGTTATTAGTCAAACACTGGATTATGGCAGTCCGTTAACGGAACCACAGCAGCCAGATCGAATCGGCTATACATTCAAGGGCTGGTATAGCGATGCTGCTACTGGGCAGCGGTTTGATTTTACAACAGCTACGATTCGCGGGGACATTCAGCTCTATGCGGGCTGGGAACGCAATCAGTATACGGTAGGCTTTGATACGTATGGCGGCTCTGTCATTCGGGATGTGTATATCGGTTACGGTGATCGGCTGATATTGCCAAACGCACCGACAGCCGATGATGCCGGTTCAGTATTTGCCGGCTGGTTTGCTGATCCACAGCATAATCTGCCATTTGATTTTAGTCAGCCGATCATCTCGAATGTCATTCTGTATGCCAAATGGGCAGTTCGTGTGCAGCAGATTACGTTTGATACGGATGGAGGAACAGCGATCTCTGCTCAGACTGCTGCTTATGGCGATCGTCTGTCACGTCCAGCCGATCCCGAGCGTCCGGGTTATACATTTGCCGGCTGGTACTCGGATGCGGCGCATAGTCAGTCGTTTGATTTTGCAGCCACGACAGTAACGGCGGATATGACATTGTACGCGAAGTGGAGCATTGCGATGCGTACAGTGAAATTTAATGTTAATGGCGGAACAGTAGTTGTCACACAAACGGTCAATCATGGCGATCGTCTATCACGTCCGAATGATCCGACACGGGAGGGTTTTACATTCAATGGCTGGTATACAGACACAGCCCGCAGTCAGCCAGTTGACTTTACCGCAGCGGTGACAGCAGATATGACATTGTATGCAGGTTGGACAGTTGTAACACCATCTGATGGTAGAAACAAAGGTGGGAGTGCAGGCAACCGTCGCTCAGATGCCAATACAAATTTGTTGAACCATACAAGCAATGCAGAATCAAGCGTACTGATTCCGGCAGGGCAAGCGGGTGAGTTGCGCATTGGTTCCGGTGTAAGTTTACAGGTTCCTGCGGGCGCGGCTGATCAGCCGCTTGAAATTCAAGCGAATCTGATGACAACACCGCCGACAGGGCTTGCTAACAATCAACGTGTGGTGAGTCCGGTCTATGAATTTCTCAAAAATATGCAGGGCAACTTCAAGATTCCGGTCAAGCTGACGCTGAGCTTTGATCCTGCTACCCTTCGCAGCGGTGAGAAGCTGGCAGTCTTTTATCAGACAGGGGCAAATACACCGTGGACGATAGTAGACAACGGGTCGATCGATGGCAATAGCATTAGCGTAAATGTGAACCACTTTACACGGTTTACCGTGATGGCGGTTCCACAAACGACGACACCGATCCCATCACCGGCAGATGGCAATACAGTTCCAGTAGTCACTACGTTTAGCGATACGGATAGTCACTGGGCAGCCGCAAGCATTCGTGAAGCAGCTGCACTGGGCATTGTAAAAGGTTATGCAGATGGTACATTCCATCCAGGTGCTTCGGTAACGAGAGCGGAATTTGCCGCCATGCTGGTACGGATGCTGAAGCCTGTCGAGCAGACCGATACGAGTTCGGCGCTGCCAGCCTTCACCGATGCCGCAAAGATTGGGGCGTGGGCACAAAGTGATATTGCTCAGGCAAGTGCACTGGGCTGGATCAAAGGCAACGCAGATGGTAGCTTCCGTCCGAATGTTCCGATTACGCGTGCCGAGATGGCCGTTATGGTTAGCCGTGCGATGGCATTAACAGGTGCTACTAGCGTATCGTTTGGGGATGCAGCAACAATCCCTGTCTGGGCAAAAGCAGCAGCGTCTCAAATGCAGCAATCAGCATGGATGAATGGACGCGTAAATGGACACTTTGATCCTTCAGCCGTAACAACACGTGCTGAAGCAGCACAGGTATTGATGCGAGCACATCAGCAGTAAATGTTTATACGCAATCCAGCTATAGTATAAGTATGATAAAAGAATAGTGTTACTGAATCAGCGACTATCGATAAGGATAGTCGCTGATTTTATAAGGGTGACGCTCCCCAATCAAGCTCTTTTCGATTCAAAGTATAGTTCATCTGCAATGATCGTATAAATATTCAATTCGTTCAAAAATTGTGATAAAAATTTAAATTTGCTATCAAAAAAATACGTTAAACAACCGATTAATTATATAGCTAGGTTAATTAGTTATATTTTCTATAGAGAATAAATAATTATTAATGAATATTATACATAATTTATTACATAAAGAAGATGAAGAATAGTTCCAAGTAACAATACCGTGTACATAAAATGAATCTGCTGCAACATCCTATGTATAGCTTATATATCGCAGTCGTTTGTTTAACATACACCGCGCTTTACACGATAAATAGGCACAGGAGTGTTTACATAAGTGCTTATCAAGCTAATCTGCAACATGATATGAATATGGTTTTACAGCTAGCATCTGCTCCATTGATCGTAATGGAGTCGTCATGCGCGGCTATAAAATAGATCCAAAATGATATACCATGTTTGATCTGTAAAAAGGGTATGCTCATGGAAAGGAATGTATACATACCGGAACATGGGCGAAAGAGAATGGATTTATATTTTAGGTGGAGGCGATCGGATGAGGCAGGAAAGCAAGTGGAGAAATCGTATTGCAGCAATGAGTTTGGTCATTTTATTAATGGTAGGTATGATTCCGCCACAGCAAGCGTATGCTCGCGGAGATGCGGCAATGAATGTGACGAAAGCAATGTCATACGGTAATCTTCAAAGTGCACTCGACGCAGCAACCAGCGGAGATACTATTCGGTTATTGGACAATGTGAGTGCAGATACGTATTTAAATTACAATGTCCCAAACCGTACTGTAACACTGGACTTATACGGATACAATGTTGTCCGTTCTGCTGGCAATGATATGGCGAATGATGGTGATGGTTCAGCCATCCAAATCGCCGCAGGTACAATGACGATTCAAGATACCAGTCCTACTGCAAATGGTTCGGTTCAGGTGAGTAATAATTATGGAAGCAGTGGTTCAGCGGTAAGTATTGGCGCTACCGGCACATTGAATCTGAATTCTGGCTCACTAATTGGCCCAGCACAGGGGGTGCTTGCTTATCAGAATGGTGCAACGGTGAACATTAAAGGTGGTCTCGTATTTGCCAATGCCAATACAACGGCTGATGCAGCCATCTCGGCAACGGCTTCTGTATACGGAACGATCTCCGGTGGATATATCGGTATGAAAAACTCGAGTGCATCGGTCATTTCAAGTACGTATGCAATAGGTGGCCTTTCGAAATTGAGTGTGGAGGGTGGCTACTTTACAGGCAACTCCTACTACACTGTAACGGGAAATACGTATGCATCGCTCTCTGGTCTTAGCACAACAGGTACAATCGTGAAGCTAAGCCAACCGGTAACTCAACCCCTTTCCGGTTCAACGCAATTCCTGTATCATCTCGTAAAGTCAGAAGCGACACCGGCTGCGGCACTTGATCCGGTGAATGAAACATTAACAGGTTTGAAAGCTAATGCAGGGTATTCAGTCAATGGAGCAACATATGTGGTAGCAGATACGTATGGAACGATTCCACTGAGTGTGAACTGGATCGGCAGTACAATCGGGATTGTGAAGAAAGGTATAACCGATACGTCTGCGGACAGTGCATCACAATTGCTGGACATTCCTGCACGTCCATCCGCACCAGCGGTAACTGCGGATGATACGAATGATGTCATTATAGGTATCAAGAGCAGTATGCAATATTCGATCGACGGTGGCAGCTGGACAACGTATTCGTCAACCAATCCGCCACAATTGAGCGGTGATCATACGGTGAAAGTACGTTATGCAGCAACAGTATCGCCAGCAGCACTGACAAGTGAAGTAGCCAAATTGTCATTTACTGCTGCTACGCCAACACCAACGCCGACAACTGGATATAAGGTGAGCGGCAATGTAATTGAGGGCAACGCAGAAGCATTCAGCGCTGTAACTGGTGCGAATGTGCAATTGTATCAAGGCACTACAGCAGTGAGCAAAGCTGTTGTTACCGATACGTACGGTAATTTTGCCATTACCGGTGTCAATAACGGAACGTATAGCCTGATCGTAACGAAAGCCGATCGGACTGGAACGTATGTTGTACGGGTGAACAACAGCAACTATAGCTTTGCAAACAACAGTATCTTCCTGCCAGCAGCTAGCTTAAAAAGCGAAGTTAAAATTAGCGGCAATAACACACCAAATATCGTTGTGGGCGGATTGACGGATCTATTCCTCGATACGAAGTATAGCTTTACGGCAGATGATCAGCAATTGGTCAACAGTGGCGGTAAAGTCAGTATTACGATGAGTGTACAACAAGAAAGTGCAACGACTGCACCGGGTGCGGCAGCATTGCAAAAGCTGGCAACTGGAAAGACGATCCGTATGTATCTTGATCTGACATTGAACAAAGTAAGAACAACCGCATCGAATGTGTCTACTACAAGCACATTGCCTGTAGTAGGTAAATTGCTACAAGTTGTCGTCCCGTATGATTCGAAAAGTCAAAAGAATGTATCGATTTATCGTTATCATCAGGGTGTAGCACAATCGATGTCTTCTCTGCCATACAGCACAACTGCTCCGAGTTCCGAAGGCTTCATGGTTACTCCGGATCAGCAACAGGTCATTATCTTCTCGCAAAACTTCTCGACTTATGCGATTGCGTCCGATTCTTCAACAACACCAACCGTCATTAGCGGAGGCGGAGGAGGCGGCTTTACAAGTGGCGCTGCCTACCCAATCACGGTAATCCCTTCCGCAGGCGGAACGATCAGCCCGTCCAGTCTGCTCAGCGTACCGCAAGGTAGCAATCAGACATTTACGTTTACACCGGACAAAGGCTATGTGATCAAAGACGTGCTCATTGATGGTAAAAGTGTAGGCGCCGTTAGTAGCTACACCTTCAAAAATGTAGTTGCCGCTCATACGGTCAAAGTGGTCTTTGTGGCTACTACCGGCATGACGACACCTACGGATACGAACGTCTCGACAGGCGAAGGATTGCCGTACTACATGAACGGGAATCAAAAAGTATATATCGGCTTCGCTGCTACGATCAATGGCCAAATGAAATACATCGCTCCAGCAGGTAAAGAAGTACGGTTCCAGCCTAATGCGTACTCGTTCTCTGACATGAACGGAAGCTGGGCGACAGCGCCAGTCAGCTTTGTAACGGATCGTGAAATTTTCCTTGGCACAGGGGACGGTAAATTTGCACCGAACCAGGGCATGACGCGTGCAATGTTTGCAGCTGCAATCGGACGATTGTACGAGCGTAGCTATGGCACATTGAAGCTGAGCGGTGCAAGCCCATTTAAAGACGTATCCAGTAACAGCTGGTACGGCACGTATGTGAACTGGGCAGCGCAAAACGGGATTATTCAAGGCATGAGCAGTACAGCGTTCGAACCAAACCGTAACATCACCCGCGAAGAAATGGCAGCACTGCTGTATCGTTTTGCTTCGTTCATGAAAGTGAACAATACGATCAATACCGACCAAACATTGACGTTTACAGATGCAGGCAGCATCGGAGCATGGGCGAAACCAGCGGTTCAGTTCTTCTCGCAAAAAAATATCATTAACGGACGCAGCAAAACGCAGTTTGCCCCAAAACAAACCGCGACTCGTGCAGAAGCGGCAGCTGTATTGGAAGGCTTTATCAAGCTGGTCGTTACACAAGCAGCGAAGTAATGGGAGCCGACACTTGCGCACATTAACATGTAGCCAGGTAGCCAGTCCACAATAGCGAAATACGTCATCAAAACAATAAATAAACAGTAAAAAGCGACTTTCCCCGATCAGCCATGAGGGGAAAGTCGCTTTTTTATTATTAATATACTAATATATTAAGATGATAAGATACCGAGCTATTATTCACTCGCTATTTAGCTATTTATTTGTAATTTTTATTCTGCAATAGGCACTACCCGTGCCACGACGTAAGTCGTGCATGCAACACCAAGTTGACGCGAGCATCGCTTCACTGCGGGAAGGAAATATAGGGAAAGGACGCCTTACAGTGTTAGCGATCTTCTAACACGGGGTTCAATGAAAAAGTGATTTTTGCGCAGCAAAATATCTTACAAATTTAGAGGGGCGAGAATCTTCAATTACTCCTCATTCAAAAGATTCCTGCGACTCCACCTGAGTCCGTCCCCGTATTCCTTCCCGAAGTGGACAAGCTCCCACCACCAAAGTTTGCAAGCACAACAAAGTCACTGATTTTTTTATAGCAACTCTGGTTAAATAGACATGTAAGACATGTTAAATGCAGTCTTGATCAAGAGGAGGGCTAATGACAATGAGTACAGAAGCAATCTTTGAGGCGATGAAGAAAAGAAGAAGTATTTATGGCATCAGCAAGGAAGCCGTAACATCGGATGAGCGTATCCAGGAAATTGTGGAGCAGGTCGTGCTGCACACTCCATCCGCATTTAACTCCCAGACAGCAAGAATTATCATCTTGTTTGGTGACAAACATGATCAGCTGTGGGATTACACCACGAATATACTTAAAGAAATCGTACCTGCCGACAGCTTTGAGCCGACTCAGCAAAAGATGGATAGTTTCAAAGCAGGCTATGGAACGATCCTATTTTTCGAGGATGAAGCGGTCATCCGCGGTATGCAGGATCAGTTTCAGGCGTATCAGGATAAATTCCCGGTATGGTCACAGCAAGCGAACGGTATGCACCAGTATTTGATCTGGACGCTGCTGGAAGCGGAAGGCTACGGTGCATCGCTGCAACACTATAACCCACTGATCGACGAGAAAATTAAAGCCGAGTGGGATATTCCAGAAAGCTGGACGCTGATCGCGCAAATGCCATTTGGCAAACCGACAGCACCTGCGGGAGATAAGGAATTCAAACCACTGGAAGAGCGTATTCGCACATTGCGTTAAGCTTGACTATCAGATCTTGACTATCAAATAAGGAATGTCTATCCTTCGATTGCATAAATGAGATTCCATTGCATACGTAAGCGGAATGATAACAATCCAGTGCATACGCATACTTATAATAGCGAATAGCCTGCTTCACTGCCCGATAAGGTAGTATAGCCTGCTTCACTGCCCGATAAGGTAGTAAGGTAGGCTATTTGTTTATAAAATTATTTTATTTGCGCATTAGAAATGATTTGCGTATGAGAAAGACAGTATCGGCTTAGGAGAAAAGCAGTTGATGAGCGAGCAGAGAAACTAGACATGCAGCACATGTATCTTTTTCCATTTACGAATACGAGTACGAAAAGTTTGGAAGGGCGCGACCGAGTTAATATGCAGCCATTTCCACAGCGGCCATGCAGCTTGATTAGCAGTCCATTGTCGTTGCCCGGCACCAAACAATTCTTGTTCGCTCAGCTCCGCAATCCACTGACACCATGCCTGCACAGAGCGGCGTAGTTCCTGCCGTAACTGTTCCAGCGTACCGTCCTTATATTGCTCATAAAAGCCAGCATATAGCTTGCCCAGCTCATTCCAGCGTATAGTCGCGGTAGGTGTAATGACGACTTCACCTCGTCGCTCCGCTTGCTCCCATTGTTGGACGAGCTGTAGCCAGCCAAGCAGGTAGGCAAGTATTTCATACGGTGTACGATCTACGCCATCCAACCGTACATGAAGTTCCACCTCGGTCAGATCATCGAATTCTTCATCCAGTCGTAAATGTGTATACCGTATCCGCTCAATCAATTCTATACCTGATAAATACGAGATCATGCTTTACGCCTCCCTCTAAAAGGTAATATCGCGCAACAAGCTATTCATTCATAATGTAATCGCTGCTGTATCGCTCTATTGGGCAGCTGTAACCTCAAAAGACACCTCGCCCATCTGTACACCATTCACATACAGATGCACATGATGCATACCCGGATAATACACACGAGTCGTAATGAGCTTAAATGAATGCTTTTTACGCATAAGATGTCGCCCTGAGGCAAAATCGCGTGAAACCCAGCGGAAGCGCTTCGGTGCCTGTTTACCATTGGCTTTCACAAATTGCATCTCATAATCGATGCGTACATTTTGCGCTGTAGCGGCTTCGTTATGCATTACAAAGGACAGCTCGATTTCCTCGCCAATCGCTACCGTATCGCGACTCACATGTAGCTCGCTCACACGAATATGCTCACTCGGCATATAACCTAGCAGCTCCATAATGACCGGATGATCCTGCTTGAGCAGGGTACGACAGCCGTGCTTCACGATCCAATCGGTATACGGATGGTGTCCGTACCAGCTGCGCGCTACTTCGGCCACTCGCTCTGGGTGATCCTTAGCGATATCGTTTAGATGATTGGCTACGCTTTTGCGTACATACAGCGACGGGTCTTGTTTTAACCGCTCCAATATAGCCAGTGTTGGCTCTGGATTTTCGATAAACATCCGTAGCTGAAACGACCACGGTAAACGCGGACGAAAGCCCTCGCTGGCAAGGCGACGCACATGTTCATCCCCATCATCCGCCCAGCGGCGCATCTGTTCCAGCATTTGTTCGGTATGCTGTACGATAAATGGACGCACGGCAAACTCTGAACTGGAATACGGTGTTAACTTCGCGAGTGCAGCCATCGATAGCTCTGGCTGCTCCATTCCGTTCAATTCGATGCAATCTGGAAAGAATAAATACTCCACACCACGGCATTGCGGTGCCATCGTGACCAGCAACTTGATCATCTCTTCAAACGATAGCTGTAGCGCATCGGTGAAGGCTTCACTAATCCGCCGAATCCGCTGCTTGAAGGCGAGATCGTCCCAGCCTTCTGCATGAACCCGTTCGTAGAAGCGTTGTTCATCGAAGCTAGCAATATGCTGCTGCACGATAGCGGCAAATTGTTGTAGAAATGCAGGACTGTAGCGTGCTTTAAATGTTTCCATATGTACCTCCGTATAGTATATGATCTGAAATCGATAGTTGGGCTGGTTTGATTGATTTCAGCATAGCATGGAATAGTGACAGATTCTGTCGCCATTTCGAATACGATATAATAATATAGGTTGTGCTTCGAAAAGCATGCCTTAGCAATGTGAAGGATCTTGCACAAGCTTGTGCAAAAATGAATAGGGAATACATACATTGAAGATCTTCCACTTCATTATTCCTATGATCGAATCCGGTACATCCTAGTGGTGAAGTAATCTAGGTGTGAGCGATCTGATCGACTACACAGACGAATTCCATCTATGCGAAATTGATGCCTGAACATGATCGTCCTAATCCCAATCCAAATATTGAACATCCTTGCTACAAATTCAAACTATTCTACTAGAAAGGAGCAAGCCTAATGTCCAAATCACAGCGCTTAATCGAACTGATGCTGACGGTGAATACGCGGAGACAGTTTACAGCGGCAGAGCTGGCGCGGGAGTTCGGGGTATCGCGGCGAACGATTCAGCGCGATTTGCAGGAGCTTGCTAGTGCAGGGGTGCCGTTGTATGCAGAGCCAGGGGCAGCAGGGGGATATCGAGTGTTGCGGGAGCGGATGCTGCCTCCGATTTTATTTTCGGAGAGTGAAGCCGTGGCGATGTTTTTTGCGTATCAATCGCTGGGCAATTATCGGTCACTGCCGTTTCAAAAGGAGTCGACGTCAGCGCTGGATAAGTTTTATCACTATTTGCCAACCGAGACGAAGCAGCGTATTCGTGAGTTACAGGCGAGGTTTGCTTTTTGGACGCCGACGCGCAATTTGGACGTTCCTTATTTATCAGAGCTGGTGGATTATTGTGTGGAACAGACAGTGGTCGATATGGTATACGATTCGATTGGTGGAGAAGAGCATCGGCGGATTCAGCCGCTGGGGGTATATGCGAGCAGTGGGCTATGGTATGGAGTCGCGTACTGCTTTGATCGCAAGCAGCTTCGTACATTCCGTGTCGATCGGATGAAAAAGCTGGTCGCTGATCCGAATGCAGCCGAGCGACAGGACTTTTCTCGCTGGACGATTAACGATTATCTCGGTCATGTGTCAAATGAACGCACATTGCCAATGCGAGTGCAGCTGCAACGCGAAGGGGTGAGGCGTTGTCAAACGGACCCGTGGATGGAACAAGGGCTCACGATTCATTCAGATGGTACAGGCTTGCTGGAACTGCCTTTGCCCGAGTCGTATATGTCGTGGGTAGTACAGTTTTTTGCGAGTTGTGGTACAGCAGCCCGGGTGGAATCGCCACAGGAGCTACTGGATGGACTACGAGTGTGGATTGCAGCACTCCAGCAGCAGTATGGGCAATCCGAGGGTGAATAGGGGCAGCACCGATAATGTGTATCATGATATGGGATGGGCATGACAAGATTGAAGCTGGCGTGACCTGCACAAACTATCTCAATCACGATATAGCATTTTTGCGCTCAGTGTCGTGAGCTGTACGCGCTCGGCTTCGGTCAAATTGCGCGCAGCATTGTGAATTCGCCGCTCAATCTCGTCGCCAACAGTACGTACAATGTCTTTTCCTTTATCGGTCAGACGGACGGAGAAGCTTCTACGATCGGTTGGTGATGGGACACGCTCAACCATGTCACGTCGCTCGGCTCGATTAATCAACCCGGTGACGCTGGATTTATCCAGATTGAGATGGTGAGCGAGCTCCTGCATGCCGGGTTCGCGATCGCGCAATATACCTAATAAGCGAATTTGAATAAAAGATAACTCGTGTTCGGCGCCAGCCTCTAGCAGAATCGTCTGAATCAAATACGTAAGCTGAACAAGGTGATCGACAAGCGGTGAACCTGTGTCCGGTATGGATGGATCGTGCTGCATGAACATTCACTCCTATACATAACAACGTGAAAAGAAGCGGTCTGGGTAGATGAGCGATCGCTTCTTAATTTGTAAGTAGTATAGCATAAAATAAATAAGTAGTACGTTATACAAACTTTTTATTGACTTTGTTTGTTGTACAAACTATATTATGAATATAGCAATTTTAGTTTGTCATACAAACTATTTTCGTTTGTTTGAAAAATTAAATTTTGTAAATATAGACTCTCGACTTATACACAAACTGGAGGAGATTTGCATGAAAGCAGCAATTGTATATGAATTTGGTCAGGCTCCACAATATGGGGAATATGAGCTTCAGGCTCTTCAATCGCCGCATAAAGTTTATATTAACGTGATCGCAGCAGGCTTACATCAGCGAGTACGCTCGCAAGCAGATGGCTCGCATTATACGAGCATCGGCAAGCTGCCATTGGTGCCAGGTGTTGATGGCGTAGGTAGATTACCCGATGGACGTTTAGTATATTTTGTAATGCCAGACGATTCACTAGGTTCTATGGCAGAACAGACGATTATCGATCCACGGCGTAGCCTACCCATTCCAGATGGAGCCGATCCTATCCAGATTGCAGCTGTGATGAATCCAGCGATGTCTTCATGGGTGACGCTTCGCCAGCGTAGTCCATTGAAGCAGGGGAGTCATGTGCTTGTGATGGGAGCGACAGGCAGCTCAGGACAGATGGCTGTACAAATCGCCAAGCTGCTTGGAGCCGAGCGTGTTATTGCTGCTGGACGTCATTCAGAACGCTTGAATCGTTTGACTGCCATAGGAGCAGATACGCTTGTATCGTTGGAGGGTGAACCATCTGAAGTGAGCGAGCGTCTTGGTGAGGCTGCGGCTGATGTAGATGTCGTTATTGACTACTTATGGGGAAAGCCTGCGGAATGGGCGATCCCATCGATGCTCAAGCAACGGCAGGATCGTAGTCATGCGCTGGATTGGATTCAGATCGGCTCTATGGCTGGAGCTACAGCTAATATTCCGGCAGCAGCGCTTCGTTCAGCCAATTTCCGATTACTCGGTAGCGGACAAGGCTCATTGTCGCCAACCGCTTATCTGGCTGAATTTCCTGCATTGATCAATTGTATTGCCGCAGGCACATTGAAGCTACCTGTTCAAACCTTTCCACTGGCTGATGTGGAGCAGGCATGGAATGCCTCGACTGACCCCCAGCAACGTATCGTATTGCTACCTGGATTAGTGTAAGAGGAACACGATTATTTCATTAAAATACAAATAGCCTGTTAGCCGCCACTATCTTCTGTATAAGAAGAATAGTCGGCTAACAGGCTATAGATGCAAGTGTATCAATAAATAAGTATGTCCATAAATAAACAGGCAGCTACCGGAGCAATCGTCATCTTTGCATATACATCATAAGCGAGATATAGATTGCTCCACAGTCTCATCCAGTCATTTTATTTGTCCGAAGTCTCATCCTGCGCAGTATTTTGATCGGATGTTTCACCCTGATCAGCGCTATCTTCCACCGGCTCCGCTGGCTCAATATTCAGCAGATCCGAGCCTTCTTCCAGCACGCCTTCTTCCGGCAATGCAATACAAGGCAGACCGGATTCATAATAAGCTTCGACTCCATCTTCAGTCAGATCTTCTTCCGGCTGAATCCATACGGATACACTGCCACCATTCACCGGGAAAGTTGCCCAGCCGTCTTCCTCAATCTGTACGTGGTGGCGGCGATTACCGGTCAGGTCGACCCAGATCTGTCCAGCGCGTTCTTCGCCGACAAACATCCGTTTTTCGCCTTCCTCGCCGTTCGTCATCACGACGGCACAACCGGAGCGTTCGATATCTGCGCTGCCTTTACGTACCCAGCCAATTGTATTCGGATGGTCAAAATAATCATCCTGCTCGCCATAAGACTTATGGTAACGAGCATACAGCATACAGTTGATCATGTCCTTTTTATCAGGAACCGGATTTTCGCCACCGATACCAAAATAATCGCCATAAAACACGCAAGGATAACCATCCTGACGCAGTAACACGAGCGAGTAAGCTAGCGGTTTGAACCAGTCTTCAATCCACGATTCCAGCGCTTCATTCGGCTGTGAATCATGATTATCGACAAAAGTAACCGCATGCGTTGGGTGTGTCTGCACGAGCGTATCGTTAAAGATGGTCGACAGATCAAACGCATTACCGGATGTGGATGCTGCATGCAGCTTGTAATGGAGCGATACATCAAACAGATCAATCTGGTAATCTACCGTATCGAGAAACTCCTGACATGCTGCCAGTTCTGGGTTCCAGAACTCACCGACAATGTAGAAATCCTGCCCACGTTTGTTGATCATCGAACCTACAAATTCACGAATAAATTCATAGTTAATATGTTTGATCGCATCGAGACGGAAGCCATCGCAGCGCGTCGTATCGATCATCCATTTGCCCCAGTTGGTCATTTCCTCACGCACTTCAGGCATATTGTAATCAATGTTGGCAAACATTAGATAGTCGTAGTTACCAAATTCGTTATCTACATTTTCATTCCATTGCTTGTCCCCGTCGGCAATCCGAAAAATACCATTACGGCCTTCTCGATTGTCAAAATCAGTTCCGTTAAAATGGTGATAATTCCATTGCATCGGCGAATACGTGTCGCCGCGTCCAGGGAACGTAAATTTGGTCCAGCCTTCAATCTCAAACGGTTCATCCGAAATTTCCTCGGTGCGATTGTTCGGATCAACCTCGACGACTTTAAATACCTCGGTTTCGTCCGCTCCGGCTTTGTGGTTCATGACCAGATCGATATAGACGTTAAGACCGAGACGGTGACAGACGGCAATCGCATCCAACAATTCTTTTTTAGTACCGTATTTGGTGCCGACCGAGCCTTTTTGGTCAAACTCGCCCAGATCGTACAGGTCATACACGCCATATCCAGTGTCCTGTGGCGAGTTACCCTTTGTTACAGGTGGAATCCAGATCGTACCGATCCCTGCCCGTTTCAGTTCGGGTGCCAGATCCTGTAGCCGTTTCCAGTGCGAACCATCAGCCTCTACATGCCACTCGAAAAATTGCATCATCGTTACATTGCGATTCATGCATACCTCTCCTTTTCTAGTCCTAGACCTTGGGCAGTTTACGCGCATTGTCTAATGAAAAATCGCTTTCGCAAATCCAAAGATCTTTCATTTCAATTAATTACATACAAGCAAACGGCTTACCAATCAAACGAGATACGGAGGGTCTGGTGACCTCTTCATGCACATCGGTCGCAGGCGGCACGCGGCTGTGAGGAACATTACCCATTTAGTTATCGAAATTAAACACATTCAAACCGCAGAAATGATGTATATTTTTACATCATTATCAAAATTAACAATATTTTATTTGCTTGCATTCAAATACGTGTCTTCCAGCAATATATTAGTGTTACTATACTCTTTCAATCACACTAAATCCCAGCCAGTATTTTATTATATGTGATGAAATTAATAATTTCACTCTGTTTCAGTTCCCACAACTACTGAAAAAACCTTTAACAATTTTGAGTTAAAGGCTGCACATGTAATTTTTAAGTAGGATAAATAACATTTTGATTTTGTTAAACATAATTTTCACTTCAATAATCTAAATGCTTATTTTCGTTTCGTTTTTGTTCGATAATTTCTTTTATTCTGTTTACTTTTTAGCGGTTCTTCTATTTTTGTGTTTTCTTTTTTTTCAGCTTCTGTCTCTTTTTGAACTAACAATAAACTTTCTTGTAACTGCAATAGTTTCGTGAAGATGTTCTTGTTAACAAAGCTTAAAACTGAAATAGATAATAGTACAACTATTATAAATGATGTTATCATACCAATCGAAACTTCAAAAAAAGAAAGAGAGGTCTCATAACCGAATAAAGAGAATCCTATTGAACTAGAGCCTGTTATTCCCTTTTCAATCATTCGTTCTGTCTCTCTCCTGTCATCTGATATTACAGTATTTATGCTAGAAACAGATAGAGAAACAGTTGTAGAAATAACTAATGATGCAAAAATACTTGTCCAAACTGTATTTTTATTTCGCTCAATTTCGATTTTGACCCATGAAATAGCATAATCCATATCTAATTTTTTGAAGGATGCTAATTTTTTTTTGTAATAATCAATCATATAAAAACTATTTTTTTCAATATTTAGAGGGAAACCGTAAACTAACTCACTAATAAATACTACAGAATGTTCAGATGAATTTTTGTATTTGCTTTGTACTGATCTAATAATCAATACTCCTATAGGACCCAAAATAGTCAATATATATAACCAGTTTGATAAAATCCTTATGCCAATTATTTTATTTATCCACAGTGCCGATCCTCCCCATATAACAATAAATAATAACTGAGGAAAAATCGGATTTAAAAAGAAAACACTCATAATATAGCCTCCTAATCTAGTGACCTAAGCTTGATTTATTTCTATTGAGAGGTTTATAATGTATTCTTTTCTATATATCGACATTAATTTCGACTTAATTAGCATTTTAATGTCATCAAAATATCAACATCGATTTTTAATATAACAATAACCCCCGCAGCGCAAAGGCTCGGGGGTTATTTTACATATACATGCTCAGGGTATTTATACTGTAAGGTTAAAGGTCACGCTGAAACATAGCTGGACAAGCCGGGTTCGCTCATCACGTATGCAGTGATGTAATAAAATAGCTTACGCTTCTTGAACGTCAAAGCCTGCCTGTTTCCATGCAGCAGTACCGCCATCGATGTACGCTACATCCGTAAAGCCCATCAGTTTCAGCGCATACGCGCCCAGTGCCGCTTGACCGCCAGCACCGCAAGTTACGAGAATTGGACGATTGCGATCGCTCAGACGCTCATCGCGCAGCTCAGCAGGTACGCCCAGATCCGCACGGATGGGCAGCATGCCGAGGGAGATGTTCACACTGCTTGGGATCAGGCCACATGCGCCTGCATCTTTGGCATCCTGTACATCGATCACGAATGTATCTGGATTGCTATTCAATTTCTCACGTGCTTCCTGGGAAGTTACGCCCGGTACGTTGTTTCTCGCTTGAGTGACCATGTCTGTAAATGTCAATGCCATTGTTCATCATCCTCCTGAATTTGGGGTATAGTAAGTATCGTTTATCACTTGCCCTACTATGGTGCAGGGCAGGATCGCATCATGGCTAAGCTGCTCCATATGTAGAAGAGCGCTTACTTCATTGTATGCAATCCACCATTATTTACCCTGAAAATGGCAATCCTCTTCAGGAAACGGCTTCACCAGCAAGTAATTTCTGAATATCCTGTTCGATCTCGGCAGGATCGAGGCGAGAAGGATACTGCTTCACCACATGACCATCGCGATCGACGAGGAATTTGGCAAAATTCCATTCGATATCGCCTGTGTGTGAAGGTGCAGGTACTTCATCTACCAGATAACGATACAGTGGATGCGCATTGTCGCCTTTGACATCAACTTTAGCAAAAAGCGGAAAGCTTACACTGTAGTTCGTCTGACAGAAATCCTTGATCTCTTCTTCACTGCCTGGCTCCTGACCCATAAACTGGTTGCAAGGGAAACCGAGCACTTCTAAACCTTGTTCTTTGTACGTATCATAAAGCTTTTGCAATCCTTCATATTGAGGAGTCAGGCCACAACCGCTTGCGGTATTCACAATCAATAGTGCTTTTCCTTTGTAATCGGACAATGATTGCTCCTGCTTGTCAATCGTCAGGGCAGAGTAATCATGTACTGACATTTTTTAATCTCCTCACTTTAATTTTGCAAAATTATATTTTATAAAACATAATTTAATTATAACCAACCATTTGCAAAAGTCAAACGAAACCTTTCGATTGATTCGGCTTACTTATTTCGATTGATCCTGTTTACTTCTATTGTACTGCGAGCGTGGGATTAAAATCCATTTTACGATGAATGACGTTATTAGCTATATAACCGAATGTGTAAATTTTATTCCAATATTTGTATTATACTACGTATATAAATTCATTTTCTTGCTTCTTTATTCTAAAAAAAGCACGAAAATCGCAAAAAATGTTAATTGTTCACAGGATTCGGTCTGTTCCGTCTCGAATTGTTAAGGTAAGATAAAAATACGTTTCAAAATGTAAAAAAACAGGTTCATACGTTGTATCCATCCATTTGGGAGGTAGAAACGATGAGAATACTCATATCCGGATTTGAGCCATTTGGCGGACATGCGATCAACCCGACGGAATACATGCTTGAGGCCATTCAGAATTACTCGTTTGCGGATATTGGAGTTGAACTGCGAACGTTATTATTACCAGTGCACTATGATGAGTGTGTCGATCTGCTTGTACGTGAGGCGGAAGCTTTTCAGCCGAATGCCATTATTATGTGTGGTCTGGCGGCAGGACGAACCGCGGTCAGTCTGGAACGTATCGCTGTCAATGTGAAAAGTGTGGAGCTGGACGCACAATATGCGGATAATCGCAACGATAGGCCGAAGGATGTACCGATTCGCGAAGGCGGAGCAGATGGTCTGTTATCGACGTTGCCGATTCGTAAAATGACCGAGCGTTTGCTAGATAACGGTATACCGGCAGTCGTTTCCAACACGGCAGGTACTTTTATTTGTAACAATACGATGTATGGAATGCTGGATTATTTGCAAACGAATCGTCTGAATGTGCTCGCTGGATTTGTCCATTTTCCAGCATCCACACAAATGGCCGTGCATAAGCCAACATTGCCTTCGTTGCCGATGGATTTGATGACACGCGCATTGCAGCTGATCATCCGAACGACTGCTGAGCAGTTGCACCTGGATGCTGAACGGCTCGACCCTGCTTCGGCATAAGCGGAGCGGATGAATAGAATATATTTTAGTAGTCACTGGTATGCTCACCGTTAGTGGGGCATACCGTTTTTTTGTGTTTCGGGTACGTTGACCCGTTTACGTTGAAAGTTTACTCCACTCTATTTTATGACATGTGCACCTGCATTACGCTATGAACTCGTCTTTGTTGTATATTATCAAGCTTCATATTTAACTTGGTCGATGTATTCGTATATTGACTATGTTGCATGTGAAGTTTAATGTCTTACAACATAGCATATTAATGAACATTTCATCCCGCTTGTGGAGCAATTGATGATCGATCCGAACCCGATTGTCATAAAAGAAAACATTACTCTAACTCGTCAATTCAGTCCGTATTTCTTTTACCGTTACGGTACAGCCGTACAATTCGAGCAAGCCCGGCAGCTATATTATAAAAGTTTGACTGCACCGCAGCAGCAACAGTTCGATCAAGCAGTAACTCGATTTCAGATGGAACCGAACAGTCGGATCGGTAGGGGAGAAATCTGGCCCTATTTAACCGTGTTAGCGATGAATGAACGATATAAAGATGAATAAATGATATAAAGATACATGAACGATTATAAAAATGCTTATCAAGCAGTTGACTTTATTTTTAGTTGTAACTATAATGATTACAACGGTGGTGATACTTATGAAACAGCTTAGCACACGCTTCTCTATGGCGGTGCATACGTTGTCGCTGATCGAGATGTGTCCGCTGGAATGTACTGGCGATTTTATCGCTGCTAGTGTGAATACGAATCCGGTTGTGATTCGCCGGATTATGAGCATGCTCAAAAAGGCAGGCTTGATCGAGGTGCGCGCCGGCATTGGTGGTGCTTATTTGCTAAAGCCAGCTGATGAGCTGACACTGCTGGACATTTATCGCGCAGTGGAAGTTACCGAGGAGAATCGTTTGTTTGGTATTCATGATCATTCCAGTATTGCTTGTCCGGTGGGACGCAATATTGAGCAGGTGCTACAACAGGAACTTCAAGAAGCACAGCAGGCGATGGAACAGCGGCTGGCAAGAACAACATTACAGCAGCTTGGCAAGCAATTTGTTCTGTAAGCATAAAGGATAGAGGATAGATTGACATGCTAGCTGTACTTTTCGAGGCAAGTTAGGATGATGTTCGAAGCTAGGACTATTTTTAGAAATGAGAGCTCTTCGGTGGGCTTTTATTTTATACATTCGTTGTAACCGTTATGGTTATGACGACAAGTACATCCATTATAATTTACAGGAGGAAATGACAATGACAATTCTGGTGACAGGTGCAACAGGTCAACTCGGTTCCAAAGTGGTGCAACAACTGCTGGAGAAAGTAACAGCAAGTGAGGTTGCGGTAAGTGTGCGTAATCCAGAGAAGGCAACGCATCTAAAAGAGCTTGGTGTAGACGTGCGTCATGGAGATTTTGACAAGCCAGAGACACTGGAAAAAGCATTCGCCGGTGTGGATCGTTTGCTACTGATCTCGGCAGATGGCGATAACGAGACACGTATTCGTCAACATAGCGCTGCGGTTAAAGCGGCAGCGGCGGCAGGCGTAGGTTTTATTGCATACACCAGTGTTGGCAATGCTCAGGAAAGCGGTCTTGGACTTGCTCCCGTTCACAAAGCGACGGAAAATGCAATTTTGGAAACCGGCCTTCCATATTCCTTCCTGCGTAATAACTGGTATTTGGAAAATGAACTGTCCAGCATTGGCGCAGCGAATGCGGGTGCACCGTGGGTAACATCGGCAGGTGATGGCAAAGTAGGCTGGGCAACGCGTAATGATTACGCCGCTGCTGCTGTCGCTGTATTAACAGGTGAAGGACACGAAAATACGGTGTATGAGCTGTCCGGTCCACTGCTGACACAGGAACAACTGGCAGCCGCCGTCGGTAACGTGCTCGGAAAAGAAATTACCGTTCAACATGTGGACGATGAGACGTATGGCGAGATCATGAAGGCGGCAGGCTTGCCAGACTTCCTGCTTCCGATTCTAGTGGGCATTCAGCAAGGCATCCGTGAGCATCATCTCGAAGTGGAACATAGTGACTTTGAGCAAGTACTCGATCGCCCGGTAACACCGCTCGAAGAAGGCATTCGTCAGATTCTAGCTTAATGCGGTGAAGATAGATTAGGGAAATTGATGAATTATTTTCGATTAAAAGATAAAGGCTCGAATGCATATCTTTGTAGTATGCATTCGAGCCTTTATTTTGTTTCTTGATAGTTTTCTATGTTAATTTAATATCTATCGTAATGAATGTCATAACATACGGAATGAGCTTAATTATCTATTCGAAAATTCACATAATTATCTTCTAACTTTTTAAAATCGACGCAAACTTGAATAAGATAAGGATTTTTTGAATTGTAACCTTCTCATAAATCGATTTAGCTTGCTCAATGATAGTTGATCGATTAGTTTTTAAATATTGATATTCTGACTCTAATAAGTCGCGGTATTTGGTATAATGCTTTGTAAAGTCTATGTACTCAAGAAGCTCCCTTTTTACAGGAATCATGCAACAATATTTAAGGACTGCTACTGGTTCAGGGCTACTGCCGTTATAGACTTTAGCGAACCATGCTTTCTTCTTTTTATAAGATTCTTTATATGAGGAGAGCGGAGCATAGTAATCATGTCCATTAATATGAAATAGTGTACCGATGTAAGGCCGCGGAAATGTATCCGCGATAGCATTTTTTGAACTCTAGCATCTAAATTATACATATAGTCTACATAATCATTAGAAATTCTATAAAATAGCAAGTTTTCTGAAATCAATATTTTTCTCTCCTCAAAAAAAAGAAGCTTTTCAGCTTCTTTTTTTCTTTAAACGAATTAGTATTCGTTTTATAGAAAACTCGCTTTAAAAGGTAGCGATTACCCATTTAAATCCCGCCCTTGAAGGTGGCGGAACACCATCGGTATAAAAAATATATCCTAGATACCTGAAACGTTCAAGCAAGTTATAGAAGATTTGACAAAAATCAGGATGTGGCGCCACGTCGCTCGCGGGACAATCGTATAATCCATGCAACAATCGCCCAGACGAGACTGACCGCCATAATCGGAAACATCAGAAGCAACGGAATATCGATCATCGCACCGATTGGATCAGGCTGTGTGAGCCGGAATACGAGACCCGGCACGATAGCGACCAGTGCGAGCACGAACAATACGCCTGTGCTAATCCAGGCGCGGCGCGAGAAGCGCATCGCCGATAAAATAAGCAGCAGTAATACGATTAACTCTACTAGCCAGATGAGACGAAACCACGGATCGGGAAATGCAGTAGACGGGTTAATAAGCCACATCATCATTCTCCTTCCGTTTGGATATCGGTAAAGCTTAAGCTCCATATCGTTTGCACGGGACAATGAAATGGAGCTTGAAGCAAGCGCAGAATCCTGTTATCGGATATGATGCCGACCATCAGCTATTCGGTGAGTTATCGCTAGATCTATCCTCAAATAGAAGTACATTAATCCTCAAATTTGATTACAATTTTCCCTCTAGCATGATGTGTCGCACTCAGACGGTGCGCTTCACGCAAGCCTTCTTCAGAAAATGGCAATGTTGTACCTACAATCGCGTTCACTTTGCGTTCTTCCATCAACTTTGCAAATTGTTGCAGCTGCTTGCCGTCTGGCTGCAACCAGATCGATTTCGCCACGACGCGATGCTGTTCAGCCAGCTTTTCATCCGGCTGCTCCAAAATGGAAATCAGTCGTCCGCTGCCTTCTTTGAGCACTTTAAAGCTATCGGCTTGAATCTGTCCACCCATCGTATCGAATACGAGATCCACATCGGATACGGCATCGACGAAGGATGTCGTTTTATAATCGATCACTTCATCAGCGCCAAGCTCTTTGAGGAAATCGGCATTTTTGCTGCTCGCTGTGGTGATGACATGTGCGCCTGCATGTTTGGCAAGCTGAATGGCAAGCGTACCGACACCACCTGCACCAGCATGAATGAGCACCTTTTCCCCTTCTTTGAGCTGTCCATGATCAAATAGTGCCTGCCATGCAGTCAGCCCAGCCAGCGGCACAGAGGCGGCTTCTTCAAAGCTAATACCCGGAGGCATCGGTGAGAGCAGATGATCATCAATCGCTGTATATTCAGCATACGTACCGAAGCGCGTCGTGTCTGGACGGGCAAACACTTCGTCGCCGATTTTCCATTCGGTCACTTCATCACCGACTTCTGTAATGACGCCAGCGGCATCCCAGCCGATAATGATGGGGAATTCCCAATCCATCATGCCTTTCAGATGACCTTCACGCAGCTTCCAGTCGATCGGATTGATCGAGGTTGCTTTTAGCTTGATCACGACCTGTTTTGGACCGGGCTTCGGATCAGGTACTTCTTTCATTTGAAGTTGATTTTCATCACCGTATTGTTCGATCACGACTGCTTTCATGGATAATTCCTCCTTATGACGCCGACAGGCATCTTTTTGTATTTCATGTATAGATCGTTAAATGATCATTATATTTTGCAAAATCTTGCTTCTGTTAAGTACATACCCATTCTGCTGCGAGGACACACAGTATTCCTTATTTCGCTAACAGAAGCCAGCCGATTCAGCATCTGCAATGACTGGACATAATAGGTGAAGCTAATGGATGGTACAACTTCGTATTATTAAAAATATACATATCGTACATTGGATAAATAGCCGATAATATAGCATAAGTTGCCTGAATACAGCTTCGATATCTTGACCGTGTTACTTGACTGCGTTATAGGTGGAATTTGATATCGTACAGCGTGCGAAAAATTCGAAGTGGAATTCAGAAATAGAAGGTAGAAATAGAGTGCAAATGTATGCTTTTGAATTTGTAAAATAAAGTACATCAGACTTGAAGTTACAGGGGGGCGCCGTACTGGCACCCGTTGGATTGTAAAATGAATAACGATGCGTTTGTAGTCGTTTAGCATGATCTGGATTTGATCGTAGAGGAGATTAGGTATGAATACATTCACGATGAAGCTTACACGTCCAGCGTGGGCGAAGCCGCGTATACTGGCATGCATTCTGCTGAGCAGTATGCTGTTCATTGCTGCTGTGCCATCGGTATCAGCGCAATCGTATCTGGTGCAATATACCGTATATCCACCAGCGAACAATACGGCGCTGGAGCTGGCAGTCGTTGCACTTTATCCAGCTGTTCCAGCATTGGAGCGGACGAGCACAAATATGCAATACAGTCTCGATTCCACAGATGGACACAATGGCGTTTGGAACGATGCCAATGACGGCGAAACACCATTTACGCCATCTCAAGGCTGGCTGACATTGCGATTACGAAACGATCCATCCAGTGCCTTTCGACTGGCTTATATCGATATTAATGCTAGCGGTAGTGGCATACTCGTACAGCAAGGAGCGGATGATCGTTCAGGGCAAGCAATGAATGGTGCTAGTCCAGACGGCGGCGCAAGCACAGATAGTAGTACAAGCGCAGGGAATATGAACAATAGCAGTAATGGCAGCGGCGGTGCTAGTAGTAACAACGGAGTAAACACCAACGGCAATAGTACGGATGGAACAAGCGCGAATAATAATCGTTCGAATACGAGCATAAGCACTGGAACCACTACCCCTGCCACATCCAACACCAACACCGTATTACCAAGCGGCAATGGACTGTATATCTCACAATCTGCTGCGCCGGGACAACTTGCCATTACGCTCAATAAGAATGAAGTGTTACAGCAGCTTTATGCGGCGCAAGATCAAATCGTACCGATTGTCATTCCAGATGGCTATACGATCATTCGTTGCGTTATGAATGGGGACGTATTGCAGGCCCTATATGATGCGCATGGCGGGATTGCGATTCAGTCGGGGGCTGGCGAGTATGTATTGCCGATCCGAGATATCGATCCAAACGTATTGTCTGCACTGCTGGGAAATACTACGGCTACGTCGTTACAAGCGATGACACTTCAGATAGAGATCACACCGGTTGCGAATGAGGTGGCTACTGCGATCCAGCAAGCAGCAAGCAAAACGGGAACTCAAGTGGTCGGAACGCCGGTACAGTTTATGTTAAAAGGCTCCGCTGGACAACAGCCATCGCAAACGATTGATCCAGCGATCCTGTTTCCAGCGACTCCGATAAAGCTGGGAAATGAAGCAGGGCAAGCTGGTAATGGGGCTAGCCAGAGCACTGAAAAAGTCGCTACAGCGGCAACAAGCACAGGCAACAGCAAACGTCAGCTCATTTTGCATCCGTCAGGCTCCAACGGGAATGACGGAACTACATTTACAACCGTTGTGCGCTGGAATCCAGCATTACAGCAAATTATTCCCGTACCTACTGTCAAAAAGGCGAATAGCTCTAGTGCTGGTGGGGCGGTCACCGCTACCGTACATGGCGCTGCACCGGATGGTGTCTATGCACTGGTGCAACATCATCCGTCTTTCACCGATGTAGCTAAACATTGGAGCCGGAACGATGTGAATGATATGGCTTCACGTCTCATTGTAAATGGAGAAGCTGGCAAATTTGTACCGGATCGTGAAGTAACACGCGCGGAATTCGCAGCAATGCTCGTGCGTGCGCTGGGACTGGCGGATGAGCAGAGCGATCATTTGCCTCGTGATGTCAAGCGTTCGGATTGGTATGCCGGTGTTGTCGGTACAGCGATAAACCACGGGCTAATCGAAGGTTATAACGATGGCAATTTCCGACCCAATCAGCCGATCACACGCGAAGAAGCCGCAATGATCATCAGTCATGCGATGAACTATACAGGCCAATCGACTACATTGACGGATAACGATGTACAGGGACAACTGAATCGTTTTAGCGATCGTAGCGAAGTGTCTGGCTGGGCGAAAAAAGCAGTCGCTGTGGCAGCGAAAAGCTCCATCGTTGGCGGTGATCATGGACAGTTTGCCCCACAAAGTCATGTGACCCGCGCACAATCGGCAAGTATGATTCGTCGGTTGTTGCAGAAGGCAGACTGGATCAATGAATAGCACGGGACTGGCAAAGTAAAGCTTGATTGTTGTGGAGGCGCGTAGGAACATTTGCGACAGAAGCAGAAGCAGAAGCAGAAGCAGAAGCAGAAGCAGAAGCAGAAGCAGAAGCAGAAGCAGAAGCAGAAGCAGAA
>NZ_JBCGUH010000024.1:0-51638 GCF_039822605.1 Paenibacillus wenxiniae | reverse complement strand
TGGGAGAGTAGGACGTCGCCAAGCCAATGAAAGAGAGACACGATCTGTATAGATCGTGTCTTTTTTGTTATGGATTTGTTGGTAGGGATGTCTTGTAAGGGGGAGTAGGGATGTCTTGGCAGGAATTTGTTGTAAGGACAGCTCCTCTCAACTTTTCTACGCCTACGACAGATAGGGCTGTTTTTAATATAGTAGTCTTCATATTGTTAAAGATGTCTTTAGAGTTATATGGGTAGTTGAAGAAGAATAGAAGGGTAAGGTTATACGAGTGCTTATGTATACGTTTGATGATGGATGTTTATGTAGAAATATAAGGTAATTCCTAAACTTTTCTATTTTATCTTCTGTATTTTAACTTTCTATATGCTTATCTTGATCGTTATATACTTAGATAATGAAGTCGTGATCGAAGTTATGAAAGTAGCTATTTAACAAATAGGTACTCAGCAAAAGCAGCTATACGTAATAAATTTGAAGGTATTATAAAATATAGCATTTTTGTCCGTGATGAGAGGACATTCGTATGTGCTGCAAAGTCAAATTGGATTGTTCAAAATTCATTTATGTGATTATGCTGTAACGTTCTTGACAGCCTATAACCCCTTTGCTAAGATTGCAATAATATATTTTCAGAAACTTATTTTCAAGAATGTATTTCTTGATCATAACGGCTTTAAGTCACGCTTAAAAGCTTATGAATAGTCGCTTTGAGACGGTGCCCTGAGCACTGGAAATGATCAGAACCTGTTCTTTGATTTTTTTTCGGCTATGACAGCGGATTAAAACGGATTTATTTATAAGCCCTATATCACAATCAGAAAAGGGAGGAATATCCTCGTGTGGGAAACAAAGTTTGGTAAAGAGGGACTAACATTTGATGACGTATTGTTGGTTCCACGCAAGTCGGAAGTATTGCCAAAAGAGGTTAATGTTTCTACTGTACTTAGCTCGTCTGTTAAACTGAATGTGCCTCTGATCAGTGCAGGTATGGATACTGTTACGGAAGCTGCAATGGCAATTGCAATGGCGCGTGAAGGCGGTATCGGCATCATTCACAAAAACATGTCGATGGAACAACAAGCAGAAGAAGTAGATCGTGTCAAACGCTCCGAAAGTGGTGTTATCACCAACCCGTTTTCCCTGACTCCTGATAAAATGGTTTCCGATGCGGAAGCTGTAATGGCGAAATATCGCATCTCCGGTGTACCAATTGTTGATGAAAATCACAAGCTGGTCGGTATCCTTACGAACCGTGACCTCCGTTTTATTCATGACTTTAATATTCCGATTAGCGATGTAATGACTAGCGAAAACCTGGTAACCGCTTCGGTTGGTACGACGCTGCAAGAAGCTGAAGTGCTGCTGCAAAAGCACAAAATCGAGAAACTGCCACTGGTGGACGAGAACAATATCCTTAAAGGTTTGATTACGATTAAGGATATCGAAAAAGCGATCCAGTTCCCGAATGCAGCGAAAGATGCGCAAGGTCGTTTGCTCGTTGGCGCAGCGATTGGCGTATCCAATGATGCGTTTGCACGTGCAGAAGCACTAGTTAATGCAGGTGTGGATCTGATCGTGGTTGACTCTGCACACGGTCATCATATTAATATTTTGGATGCGGTACGCAAGCTGCGCAGCATGTTCCCTGAACTGACTATCGTTGCAGGTAATGTGGCTACAGGCGAAGCAACTCGTGATCTGATCCAAGCTGGTGCATCTGTTGTTAAAGTCGGTATCGGTCCAGGCTCGATCTGTACGACTCGTGTTATTGCCGGTATCGGTGTACCACAGATTACCGCTATTTATGACTGTGCTACTGTAGCTCGTGAATACGGTATCCCAATTATCGCTGACGGTGGTATCAAGTACTCTGGTGAAATTACAAAAGCACTGGCTGCTGGTGCATCCGCAGTTATGCTCGGTAGTATGTTTGCCGGTACAGAGGAAAGCCCGGGCGAATCGGAAATCTATCAAGGTCGTCGCTTTAAAGTTTATCGTGGTATGGGTTCGATGGCTGCGATGAAACAAGGCAGTAAAGATCGCTACTTCCAGGATGACGACAAAAAGCTCGTTCCAGAAGGTATCGAAGGCCGTGTTGCGTACAAAGGTCCTCTGTCAGAAACAGTTCATCAGCTGATAGGCGGTCTGCGTTCTGGTATGGGGTATTGCGGTACAGGAAGTCTGGAAGATCTGCGCAACGACACGCAATTCATCCGCATTACAGGTGCAGGTTTGCGTGAAAGCCATCCGCATGATATTCAGATTACGAAAGAAGCGCCTAACTACTCGCTGTAATTGACAGGGTGTAAATAATTAGCTTATTTCGTAGCATACGATAGTTTCTCACTTTCTATGTGAAAAATGGCAAAATTATTCGTGTATTCGTGTATTCGTGTATTCGTGTATTCGTGTATTCGTGTATTGGCTATCTGTACGGGCAAATATGCAATAAATAACGTTAGACTAAAATAAAACGAACCCTTTCTGGTGAACCACCAGAGAGGGTTCGTTTTATTTTATCGGCGTGCTCATCGGAAACGGCGTAGACATAAGTAGCATCTTCATCATTGCTATCCTAATCGGTGCTGCTATGGTAAAAACGTAGTTGTCGAAAATATATAAAGCTCGCTATCTTATCAATTATACCTTAGCCACAATATAGCTCATTAATTATACATCTCGCCAATTCAATATCTCATCGATCGTATAGCTTACTGCTCATATCGAGATATGTATCTATCTGTGGTGCTAGTTCGAATTCATCTTAGATCAGTCCTATTTTCTAAATGATATACGTAGGCACAATTTGGTCGATCTGCACCTCAAACCCAGCTAAACGCCTATAGCAAATGTAAGTTAGGGCAAACCAGCGGATTAAGATAAAAATCCATTTTCAAAAATGAGGTTTGGTTACGTCCATATTGGACATTTTGTTTGGGCAATGCTATTTCTAGGCGCAACTAGAATCGCGAATATATCTATTTATTGAAATTAAATCATTGTATCTATTGAATAGAATCACAGCGCATAATGAAGAAGTAGCAAGTAGCAAGTAGCAAGTAGCAAGTAGCAAGTAGCGCTACACAGTTCATTTTACAGTCGATCGGTTCAAAAAATGCAGTTGACGTTTAGACAAGCCTATGATTTATTAAGAGCTTGTCTTTTTTTGCCTGTCGCCATGTGCTAAAATGAGAAAGTCATTGTGATAGCGGGTTCCAAGCGTTTTATGGTTTACATAGTACCGCGCATTACATGCAATACTATAGTTAAGTTTTGAGGGGAGCATTTATACATTGGAACGCAAGTGGGGAAAGAAAACAGGAAAGAAGTCGAAACGTCAATTGATTAAAAAAACGGTAGCATCGTTGATGCTTGTCAATATGCTGTGTATATCTACAATTATTCCAACAGCAGCAATGGCTGCATCGGCTACAACCGGTACTTCGACTGATCAGAAATCTACAGAGGCCACTTCTTCCGGCAGTACATCTATACCTTCTGCTGACTCGCTTGGACTTCAAGTGAAGTCTGCTATTTTGATTGAAGCGACGACAGGCAAAGTTCTGCTGTCTATTAATAGTGATGAAGCATTACCTCCAGCAAGTATGTCCAAAATGATGACCGAGTATCTTGTTTCTGATTATGTAAAACAGGGCAAAATCAAATGGGACGATGTCGTAACTGTGTCTGCTAATGCAGCAGCACAGGTCGGCTCCCGTGTATTTCTTGCTGAAGGAGATAAGCACACCGTTCTGGATCTGTACAAAGCGATGGCCGTAGGCTCCGCAAATGATGCAACCGTAGCACTGGCAGAATACGTTGCTGGCGGTTCTGAAAAAGAGTTTGTGAAGTTGATGAATGAAAAAGCTAAAGAGTTTGGAATGAAAACAGCCCATTTTGCTAATGCTACAGGCTTGAGTATTGCCGATATGCCGCAGGGGACACAACCTGAAGATGGCAAAGAAACCGTGATGTCTGCTTCAGATACAGCTATTTTGGCTCGTCATATCGTTGTAGATCATCCGGACTTTAATGAAGTGACCAAAATTCAATCGTTCAAATTCCGTCCTACGGATAAAGCACCTGTAGTGAACTGGAACTGGATGCTGGAATCGAACTCCTCTATTACTAACTTTAAGGCATACGCATATCCAGGTCTGGATGGTTTGAAAACAGGTCATACAAATGCAGCCGGTCAATGTTTCACCGGTACAGCAGAGCGCAACGGTATGCGTCTGATTAGTGTCGTTATGGGAACATCCAGTGATAAACAGCGTTTTATCCAAACGAAAAAGGTGCTGGATTACGGGTTTGATCATTTTGAAGTGAAACAAATCGTAGGTGCAAAGTCGGCGGTATCCGGTCTGGCTACACTGCCGGTTGCAAAAGGTGCAGCCACCGAAGTACCTGTCGTTACAGATGCAGCGGTTAATGTAGTTGTACCCAAAGGCACAAATCCGCAAAACGTAACGTACACCGTATCTCAAGCTGACGAAACCGCACGTACCGCACCGATCGAAGCGGGCAAAGCACTCGGTACGATCACGTACACGTACAAAAACGACAGCATGCCGCAGGATCAGGTGACAACTGTAAATCTGATCGCATCAGAACCAGTAGAAAAAGGAAGCTGGCTGCGCCTGTTCTTCCGTTCAATCGGGGATCTGTTTGGCGATCTGTTCAATTCCGTAAAAAACATGTTCTAAATGGATGAAGATCCGACTTGAGCGATGATGCAGGTTTTTATAATATGTAGCTGAGATCCCAAAAGAGACCTAAATAGAGACCCAATTAGAGATCCAAATAGAGATATAAACAGAGATCTAAAGCCGTCCTACCTGGATGATTACTATATCGTCTAGCGTTTGGACGACTACGGTATCTTATTCTACATTTCACATCCTAAATAAGTAGCAGCGTATGCAGCGATGGCGGCATACGTAATCTCATTCTACATCCTAAATGCTCTATTCGATCGACATCCAATCCCCTTTGATCCGCCAGGCTGAGCCTGGCGGTCATTCTGCGATATACGGTGAAAATGTATTGTATAATGTATACGTGTCATGTAAAATTATGAGTTAGATTCTGTCCTCTTTTCAGCCTGAAATCAGGCATAGGACGGCTGTTGCAGCCGAAGCAGAACGTCATTTGATCAGAAATCCTGTTGCTGATCACGCACAGGATATTTACAGAAAGTATTCAGGAGGCATGGACATGGAAACTGGTACATCGAGAGTAAAAAGAGGTATGGCGGAAATGCAAAAAGGCGGCGTCATTATGGACGTTATGAACGCGGAGCAGGCAAAAATTGCCGAAGCTGCTGGTGCAACAGCGGTTATGGCTCTCGAGCGCGTGCCTTCTGATATTCGCGCAGCTGGCGGGGTTGCTCGTATGGCTGACCCGACGATTATCGAGGAAGTTATGAAAGTCGTTACGATCCCGGTTATGGCGAAAGCACGTATTGGTCACTATGTAGAAGCAAAAGTACTGGAATCGATGGGTGTCGACTATTTGGACGAAAGCGAAGTGCTCACACCTGCTGATGAAGTATTTCATATCGATAAAAGTGAGTTTACCGTACCATTCGTATGTGGTGCAAAAGATCTGGGCGAAGCACTGCGTCGTATTGGCGAAGGTGCAGCAATGATCCGTACAAAAGGCGAGCCAGGAACAGGTAACATCGTTGAAGCGGTACGTCATATGCGTCTGATCAAAGGTCAGGTTCGCAAAGTACAAAATATGTCCAAAGACGAGCTGTACGCTGAAGCGAAAAACCTGGGCGTTGCGTATGAGCTGCTGCTGGACGTACACGAAAGTGGTAAGCTGCCGGTCGTTAACTTTGCAGCTGGTGGTGTAGCAACTCCTGCGGATGCGGCTCTGATGATGCATCTGGGTGCAGACGGCGTATTCGTAGGCTCCGGTATTTTCAAATCGGACAGCCCTGAGAAATTCGCACGTGCGATCGTTGAAGCAACTACGCATTACACGGATTACAAGCTGATCGCGGAAGTATCCAAAAATCTGGGTACACCAATGAAGGGGATTGAAATCTCCAAATTGTCTCCTGCTGAGCGTATGCAGGATCGCGGCTGGTAAGAAAGAAGGATAGCGAAATGAAGATCGGTGTACTGGCACTTCAAGGTGCTGTAGCAGAGCATATTCGCAGCTTACAGCTGGCAGGAGCAGAAGCGGTCAGTGTAAAGCGTGTTGAAGAGCTGGATGAACTGGATGGCATCGTCATTCCCGGTGGAGAAAGTACAACCATTGGCAAGCTGATGCGTAAGTACGATTTTATGGATGCATTACAGCAATTTTCCGCACAGGGTAAGCCGATATTTGGTACATGTGCAGGCTTGATTGTGCTGGCAGAGCGGATCGAAGGTCAGGACCAACCGCATCTGGCATTGATGGATATGACCGTATGCCGGAATGCATTTGGGCGCCAGAAGGAAAGTTTTGAGACCGATCTGGATATTAAAGGTGTATCTGAACCAGTCCGTGCGGTATTTATCCGTGCGCCATTGATCGAATCAGTTGGTGAAGGTGTGGATGTGCTATCCGTGTACAATGACGAGATTGTAGCCGCACGTCAGCAGCATCTGCTCGCTTGTTCCTTCCATCCAGAACTGACGGACGATTATCGTCTGCATCAGTATTTTGTAGATATGGTGCAGGAATCGTTAGCAAGCAAGGCATAATGTAGTAATACAGATCGTGTCTGCAATAAAGCGGATGATGTCGGTTAGACGTATTCACTCATTGGAGAGACGAGCAGTAGCATACAGGTAAGCCTGTTACGTTGCTGTCCTGTCATTTGGTATAGTATACAGACAGGCTGGATGTTGTGATGAGAGCTTGTCATAATACGCAATTGTAGGATCGACCTTAACTCTTGGCAGCTTCCGCCAGCAGAGCATGCTCTATTGGCGGAGTGCGGCAAGTTCTCGCTTGCCCGGTACAGCCGTTGGTGTGAAAAAGCGAATCGTCTGATGGCGGTTTGTTTGTCACCTCGGTCTGTCGGCGAATAAGAGAACGGGAGTTAAGGTTATTTTTATGAGGAGGGGTTATTGATGTTAGACGTTAAAATCTTGCGTAACGAGTACGACCGTGTTGCGCAGGCACTGCAAAATCGCGGCAAATCGCTCGATTTGATCTCTAGCTTCCCGGAGCTGGATACGAAGCGCCGTGAACTATTGCAGGAGACCGAATTGCTGAAAAATCGCCGTAACACCGTATCCGGTGAAGTGGCACAGCGTAAAAAGAACAAAGAGGATGCAGAAGAACTGATTGTGGAAATGCGTCAGGTATCGGATCGCATTAAAGCACTGGACGAAGAAATTCGTAATCTGGAAACGGAAATTGACAGCATGACGCTGGCTATTCCTAATTTGCCCGATAGCAGTGTACCGGTAGGGGCATCCGAAGAAGACAATGTGGAGCTGCGTCGTAACGGCGAACCACGTCAGTTTGCATTCGAGCCTAAAGCACACTGGGATATTGCCCAGGAACTCGGTATTCTTGATTTTGAAGCGGGTGCGAAGGTTACGGGTTCGCGCTTTACGTTTTATAAAGGGCTGGGTGCTCGTCTGGAGCGTGCACTGATCAACTTTATGATGGATGTGCATAGCGGCGATCATGGCTATGAAGAGATTTTGCCACCTTATATCGTGAACCGCGACAGCCTTGTCGGTACAGGACAGTTGCCGAAGTTTGAAGAAGATCTGTTCAAGCTGACGGATACGGATTACTATCTCATTCCAACAGCGGAAGTTCCAGTAACGAACTACCACCGTGAAGAGATTCTGTCCAAAGAAGAGCTGCCAAAATACTATGTAGCTTATAGCTCTTGTTTCCGTTCGGAAGCCGGCGCAGCTGGACGTGATACACGTGGACTGATTCGTCAGCACCAGTTTAACAAAGTGGAGCTGATCAAAGTAGTGGAGCCAGAAACTTCCTATGAAGAGCTGGAAAAGATGACAGCGAACGCTGAGCGCATCTTGCAATTGCTCGATCTGCCTTACCGTGTGCTTGGACTGTGTACAGGCGATATGGGCTTCAGTGCAGCGAAGACGTATGATCTGGAAGTATGGCTGCCAGAGAGCAATATGTACCGTGAGATCTCTTCCTGCTCTAATGTAGAGGATTTCCAGGCACGCCGTGCAAGCATTCGCTATCGCAAAGATACGAAAAGCAAGCCTGAATTTGTGCATACACTGAATGGTTCCGGTCTGGCTGTAGGTCGTACCGTAGCTGCGATTTTGGAAAACTATCAGCAGGAAGATGGCAGTGTCATCGTACCTGAGGTACTGCGTCCCTATATGCGTGGTGTTGAAGTGATCGGTAAAACAACGAAATAAACGTTGTCATTTTCAAAGATGTATGATATGCTATTTGTGTTGTGCAATATTCGTTCGCTAATACGGAATATTGTATATCATTTAAAGATGGAGAGGTACCGAAGCGGTCATAACGGGGCGGTCTTGAAAACCGTTAGGGGGCAACTCCACGTGGGTTCGAATCCCACCCTCTCCGCCATACATCGATTATAACGAGTCGTTCCTACTGGGAACGGCTTTTTTGTTATGTTTATCCGCTAGATTATCCGGTTTTTTATAGGAGCAGCCGATATTTTATGTAATAATAAGAAGAGTAGATCATGAATTGGACAAAAAGTTGTCACCTTTCGTGATGCCAATACGTACATAAGAACAGGAGGCTAGGCCATGGCATTGAACCAACCTCCAGATTTGGCCGCGTTCACACCGGTAGAACACGGTAAACGTTCCCTGCGCAGCACGCTGGTACGCACGATGCTGATCGTATTGGGAGCAGTCCTGGTTGCTGTTTCACTTGAATTGTTTCTCGTACCAAACAATGTTACCGATGGCGGCATTACAGGCATATCGATTATTATGTCCTTTTTAACAGGCTGGAAGCTGGGGATATTTCTCTTTCTGATCAATATTCCGTTTCTAGTTATCGGCTACAAACAGATTGGCAAAACGTTTGCGTTATCGACACTGCTGGGCATTTCAGTGATGTCGGTAGGCACATTGCTGCTGCATCCTGTCGCTGCGTTTGTGAATGAAACCGTACTGGCCGTCGTATTTGGCGGTATGTTTCTGGGACTGGGTACGGGATTGGTGTTACGCTCTGGCGGATCACTGGATGGAACGGAGATTATCGCGATTTTGCTATCGCGGCGGACGATCTTTTCGGTAGGCGAGATTGTGATGATCATCAACGTGTTCATTTTGACCGGAGCGGGTTTTGTATTTGGCTGGGATCGAGCGATGTATTCGATCATTGCGTACTATATCGCGACCAAGGTGATCGATATTACCATCGACGGTCTGGATCAATCCAAGTCGGTCTGGGTGATTAGCGATCGTACCTATGATATTGGAAATGCAATCATTAGTCGGTTAGGACGAACGGTTACTTATTTATCCGGTGAAGGCGGCTTCTCTGGTGAAGACAAAAAGGTGATCTTTTGCGTCATTACTCGCCTTGAGGAAGCCAAACTAAAGGAAATCGTTAATCATTTTGACGAAAATGCCTTTATGGCAGTCGGTAATATTCACGATGTCAAAGGCGGTCGCTTCCGAAAGCGGGATATTCACTAAACGGACCCGTGTACATGATAGACACCGAATCACTGTATGTATTGACTGGAAAATATTGTACAACAATTTGCGTAAATACGCATAAATACGACAGATGAAGCCTATTTTGCCTATAAACGAGTCCCGGATTTGACGGTAAGTTGACCTGTCATGTTAAGAAAATATAACTAATTTTGGCTTTGACATTTAAAATCATACCAAAATGGGTTATCATGGATGCGGAGTTTATTTTTTTCACTTTAGGATACTTAAGTAGAGATTTAGGTTCAGACACAGAGAGGGGCATCATAATGAACAAGAAAATGACAGGTAGTTTGCTAGCATTGCTGCTAGTATTTACTATCGCACTGGTTGGCTGTACGAAAAAAGAAGAGCCGAAAGAAGCGGTAAAAGCAGCAACAACAGCTGCTGCACAAATGACTTCGTATACGATGAGTACCCAATTTAAAGTTACCGACCTGGCGATTAGCTCGGCAGACGGTACAGCAGCTACAGATTCCACCAATGCACAGATCATTAACGCATTGAAAAATGCAGAAATCACTGCAAACGGTGTGTACCAATCGGACCCAATGCAAACAGAAATGACGTTGAACCTGAAACTGGGTGGAGGCACAATGAACTTTGAAGTGCCGATCGTGATGACACAGGATACAATGTATGTGAAAATTCCACAAATCCCAATGCTGCCACTGCCGCAAACAACAGTAGGTAAATTCCTGAAGCTGGATCTGAAGGAACTGGCTCAGCAACAAGGACAAGAATACAAGCCACTTAGCCCGGCAACGAGCCAAAAGCTAGCACAAGAGCTGTCCAGTGCAATTTTGGACAAATACGATCAAGCGACGTACTTCAAAGATATCAAGCCTGCTGATGCAAGTCTGCCAGAAGGTGTAGATGCCAAACAAGTTGTACAATTTGCGGTAACAAACGAAAATGCCAAACAAGCTGTAGAAATTTTCGTAAAACAAGCACTGCCAGCGGCACTGGATGTTGTATCGAAAGAAGAATATCGTTCCGCATTGAACCTGTCTCAACAGGAAATCGATGATATGAAAAAAGAAATCAACTCTCAAGATTCCCAGAGCGAATTCTCCAAAGCTGTTGCAGATCTGGATAAATACCTGACACTGAACCAATTCCATATCAACACAGCAATCAACGATAAAAACTTCCCAGTGTATCAACAAATGGTTATGGATGCTGTATTCTCTGATCCAGACACAAAACAAAATGTAAAACTGGCACTGGACGGTAGCGCGCAGTATTCCAAAATCAATGAAAAACAAAACTTTGCGATCGGTATCCCTGCCGATGGCGATGTGATCACGATGCAAGAACTGCAAAAGGAACTTGGCTATTAATCGCTAAACTAAGCCAGAAGCCATTCAGATGATAAACGTAATGGTTAGACCGCCAGGCTGTTATGTCTGAAGCGAATGGAAAAGCGCGTGCATATCATAATTAAAGCAAAGTAGGGCAAAACAAAGTATCCGTTGATCAGTAAAGGCTGATCGTCTGCCGGATGAATCTGCTACTCCGAATACAATATAGCCGTTTTATCTCAGGTAGATTGTAGTGTAACGAATGAATGAGTGTAGGAACAGAATGATCAAGATTAGTTAGAACAATGTCATGAACAGTAGTACGAACAAAAAGAAGTACATGAGTCAGGCGAAGCTTTTTATAAGATAAGGGATATCATTTTAACACGCAGCCATACATTCAATGATAGAATAACAGTATACGGTTAAAAGAAAAAACACCGCTAGCAGCATCCAGCTGCGTAGCGGTGTTTTTGTGTTGCCGATCGTTGTGTTGCCGATCGTTGTGTTGCCGATCGTTGTGTTGCCGATCGTTGTGTTGCCGATCGTTGTGTTGCCGATCGTTGTGTTGCCGATCGTTGTGTTGCCGATCGTTGTGTTGCCGATCGTTGTGTTACTAAACCGATGTGTAATCCGTATCCTCTGCCAGTAGCGCATAGATCTGATGATCTTCCCAGCATCCATTAATTTTCACAAGTTTACGTGCGATGCCTTCTGGCTGGAAGCCGCATTTTTCTAATACGCGTCTGGACGAGGTATTATCCGGGATAATTCCTGCCTGAATGCGATGCAGACCAAGCGAGCGAAAGCAATACGCGAGTACAAGCCGTACACCGGCTGTCATATAGCCATGTCCCTGATAGGCAGAGCTGAGTGAATAGCCTAGCTCTGCGAATTGTCCGACACCTCGCACAATATGGCTAATCGAGATCGTACCGATCAATGTGTCATCCTGTTGGAGGAAAATACCGAACAGATAACCACGGTCTTCTGCTGCTTCCTGATGGCGACGATATAGCAGATCGAGCTGGCTTGCTCTGGTAAAAAATTCATCCGGATACTGCGGCTCATAGCGCTGGTTATCGTGTCGACTTTGCAAACGCATATGTAATAGCGCCTCCGCATCTTCCGGTTTCAATAAACGCACATAGATTTGCTTGTTCACATCTTGCAAATGAATAGGCATCCCCTTATTCCTCCTTGCGCTGCTGCTTGTTTTGCTTGAGACGAACACGCAGTTCACGGAAAAAGTCAGTCAGTAGCGCTGCGCATTGTTCCTGCATAATGCCATCTACAACTTCGGTTCGATGATTGAAGCGAGGCTCTTGCAGCAAATTCATCAATGTGCCTGCACAGCCTGCTTTTAAATCGGTCGTACCATACACGACAGTCGGGATACGGCTTTGCACAATGGCTCCAGCGCACATTGGACACGGTTCTAGTGTGACATATAATGTACAGTCCAGTAAACGCCATGAGCCAAGCCGCTCACTTGCTTCGCGAATGGCTAGAATTTCGGCGTGTGCTGTAGCATCATGGGTCGTTTCGCGCAAATTATAGCCGCGTCCTACAATCTCATTATTTTTAACGATGACGGCGCCAATGGGAACCTCGCCAAGCTGTTCAGCTTTGCGCGCTTCGGCAATAGCTTCCTTCATCCACTGCTGATGTTGTACGATCAAAATGACAAAACCTTCTTTCTGCTGTGGATACGTTTTATACTTGTGCATCGAACAAATATTCGTTGTTAACAGCTTGTGGACAAAATTGTGGATAACTTTTATTTTTTGTGAAAGATGAATAATGGAATGAAGCATAGTAGTATAAAAAATGGGGCTTAAGCCGCACGGTATGCTGAATGTCTCGCTTGACTACGTCTAAATTTTCATCTGCAAATCGAAAATAATTATCCACAGGTAAAGCATAATAGGTAGAGCATATCTGTATTTTATTGTAGGCAATCGCGATTATCATTTCAATCTATAATCACAAATCACAGTATAAGAGGTTTTGGATATTATAAAAATTTGTGCATTATAAAAAGTAAAATAAAGAAGCAAAATAAACACAAAAAACGGATACCGCCTGGTATCCGTTCTTGTTATGTCTGGCACAATAGCCAGCATCCTATGATAAGAGGATATGCAAAATCAATTATTTTTGTTATTCACGATCGATTGTAGTGAAGTATCGTTGTCGTTGTCCGCGTATTTACGTACGATAGCAACTTCGACACGACGGTTTTGAGCGCGACCTACATTATTGCTATTATCCGCGATAGGACGATATTCGCCATATCCAATCGCACTGAATTTGCGTGGGTCCAGGTTTTTGTTAAGCAGCATGATCTGCATAAAGTTAAGTGCGCGATCAGAGCTGAGGTTCCAGTTGGACGTATACCGCGAATTGGAGATCGGGATATTGTCCGTATGACCGGATACGATCACATCATAACCCGGAATTTCTTGCAAAATGGTAGAAAGTGACTTGGCGAGCTGGCGTGATTCCGGTTTAACGGTAGCCATACCGGAAGCAAACAGTGTGTTATCACTGATCGTTACTTTCAGTTCGGACTGATTCAGCTTTGTCGTCAATTGAGAACTTAGCCCGTTTTCTTTAATATATTGATCCAGCTTGCGTTTGAGACTTTCCAGATCTTGCTGTTCTTGTTTTTGCAATTGCTCGCGTAGCTTTTGCGCCGACGTTTTGGATTTGCTATCGGTCGGTGTAGCCGCTTCTGCTGTATTATCCGGTTCGCCTTTACCTGTCACTTTGCCCTGGGTCGGTGCTAGTGAAGTTTGATCCATTACGCCAGTACCGCCGGTAAAAGCAGCATTAAGCGCTTCAGCCATTCCTTTAAACTTGGAAGCGTCCAGTGAACTCATGGAAAATAGAGTAATAAACAGTGCCAGCAGTAGGGTCATCAGGTCAGAATAAGGAAGCAGCCAGCTTTCGTCCGCGTGCTCCTCATGAGGCTCGTGTCGTTTACCCTTCTTGCTCACCGGCGCCACCTCCTCCTTGATCAGCATCAAGTTCTGCGCTTTCGGCTGGCGTCAGGAATACAGCTAATTTCTGGCTAATCGCCATCGTAGATACGCCGGATTGAATAGATAGGAGACCTTCAACCATCATGAGCTTGATCTCTACCTCTGCTTTGGACATACGTTTCAGCTTGTTTGCCATCGGATGCCACAGTACATAACCGGTAAAGATACCGAGAACCGTCGCGATAAATGCACCTGCAATCGCGTGAGACAGCTTCTCCATATCACTAAGGTCAGCCAGCGCGGCGATCAGACCAACAACCGCCCCAAGTACGCCGAGCGTTGGCGCATACATACCTGCTTGAGAAAAGATAAGCGCGCCGGAACGGTGACGCTCTTCTGTAGCATTGATATCTTCCATCAGTACGTCCTGAACGAACTCCTGATCATTACCATCAATAATCATCCGCATCCCATTACGGAGAAAAGAATTGTCGATTTCTTCGACTTTGGACTCCAGCGCCAGCAAACCTTCGCGGCGTGTGATCGAAGCCCATTCCATAAACATCCGCACCAGTTCCTTTTTATCAAGCAAAGTCTGGTTTTTGAAAATGATACCGAACAACTTGGGAACACGTTTTACTTCGTTCATCGGAAATGCCATAAAGATTGTAGCTGCCGTACCGACCAAAATAATAACATAAGCCGCCGGGTTGTTAACCAGACTGACCAGTGGGGCTCCTTTGAGGATCATCCCGACTACCAGGGATAAGATCCCTCCAATTAAGCCAATAATTGTTGAAATTTGCATAATACACCTCGTCCGTGAGTATATATTGTAGTGCGTACACCACTCTCTTCCATGGAATGATGGAGTTGCATGATGGGATTGCTTAAATCGCTGATACTTTTTTATCGACAGAATATGATGCAATGTTAAGAGTTTTTTTGAGTTATAATGGAAAGAAGTTGGTAAATGTAACAATATCGACAGATTGAGGGGAGGCAGAGTATGGGTGTTAAGCATGGACGTGATTATGAAGGGATTCTAACCGATTTAACGACAGCACTAAATATGATACCGGATAGTTATCTGTTTTTTCAGATGTCATCGGAAGAATGGCAAGCGCTAAATCCAGACGAACAGCGCGAAGTACAGGAGGCGCTGGCAGAAGATTTGTTTTATGCACTTGGCTCCGAGCCGACGATTCAGGTGGGAAGCGGTATCGTGATCTATGCTGCGGATACGCATCGAATCGATATTTTGATCGGCGAGACTGAAATGACGTTTGTATCGTTAATTTAAAGCGAGCACCCGCGGTTGTTCGTATAGATAAGGCCTGCCAGAGCAAGAACGTATGAACATACGCTCACTCGGGTAGGCCTTTGTTGATTTCATATGATCTTTGTTCATTTCATATGATGATGTTGGATTGATGCAGTGATATTAGGATTGCTCGGTAAGGGTTGTATCGTACACCATACAGTAGAAAGGCTTCATTCCGTCGGGTGTACGGCGACTGTACGTATCGGTAATATGAAAGCCCGCTTTCTGATAGGTGCGAATCGCACGCTGATTCCAGGTGAGTACTTCCAGATCAATCTCTGCCGCCGGATTGCGAGCGATAGCGGCTTCAGTAATCGCACGCATAAACGATTCACCATAACCGTATCCGCATAAATCAGGTCGCATACCCACTCCAAGTCGGATCGTGCCGGTCAGCGGGAAAAATTGAGCAAAGCCGTATAGCTCACCTGTAGCATCGAGAATGGAAACATACTGTTGCTCACGAAGCTGCGGATCACCAAATTCGATTCCTAGCTGCTGCATCTGCTCCCACGGCAACCAGCCATAAATATTATAGGGCGGATCGTAATGCCAGTTACAAATAAGAGCAGCATGCTCGGTACTCATCGATACGACGGAAAAGGGCAGTACACATGCAGGCTGCATCATAAATCTCCTTTCGGCTTTATCCAATAGATACAATAAAATTACAAAATAAATATTGGAAAATGTGTTTACCATAATTTATACGCGGGTAATTATAAGTAGACATAATTATAGGGTTACCTTATTTTTATTTTAACTTTTTTTGCCTAACGTGTAACTTAACTCAAGTTCGTTTCGTTTATATAGTATACAGATACAAAGCGCCACGCAAAATAAAAAACCGCAAAAGATTCTGGCGGGAATCCTTCGCGGTCGATATAGTAGTCGATACGTTGTTGTCAAAGTTGCATAATAGTCAAATTAGTTATCTGTAGCGAAAGTGTCAAAAGCATAGTTGCTCATTACACGTTTAGCACCGACAAAACGGTCAGCGTAATAGTCCATGCTAAGATTATCAATTCGTACACCTTTCGATGTAGAAGCGTGTGCGAATTGAGTGCTGCTTACCATAACGCCTACATGTGAAACTCCTGCTCCAGTCGTGTTGAAGAATACGAGGTCACCAGCTTGCAGATCGTCTTTGCTTACCGCTTCGCCTACCTGATATTGCGACGTGGATTGACGCGGCAGATCAATGTTCATTTTACTGAATACATATTGAGTGAATCCGGAGCAATCGAAACCGTTGAACGTTGTTCCCCCGATGCGGTACGGTGTTCCCATTGCTGGTTCAATGATCTGGTCCATTCTGGAATCTGCATGTGCACTGCTGTTCCCCATAACAGTAAATGCAATTGCGAATCCCATGAGTGCGGCGGTTAGTTTCTTTTTCATGTTAAATCGTTTGTCCCCTTCCAATGCCTACGAGGTTAGCTTAAGGATTCGGTAGAAGGTCTCCCCTATGATCCCTCTCTTGCAAGATCAATTCACCCAAAACGGTTCCCCCGCTTTCCGGTGCCACGAAATTTGGCTTCACACTTTGATTAATGCACCGTAAGACGATATCCAACTTTTACGACAATTTTCGGCTTCTCTAACAATAGTTACAAGCTTACTTTTAAAGTTTACAAAGTTGTTACTAAAAACTTGCTGGGTTTATTCTAACAAAGGTTTTTTACTTTGGCAATGTCTGTTGTGCACTTTTTGCGTGAAAAATCTTGTCATCTTTGTGAGCAACATCGTGAAAACCGCGCCGTTAAAGGGATTATAATTATTAAAAAAATTAATCTTTAGTCGAAAAATCCCGTATATTGCGATTGGAGCATGCAATTAGACCTATAAAAGTTACTCGGCTATCCGTTTACTTTGTCATCTTTGATAGGGCTGTCAGCGATATCAAATCGTGACTACTATAGTATAACACTAGGACAGCCAGGAGTTTCATTGGTTTTTCACGCCTGATCCGCTACAATAATGTTACAATTAATATTGAAATTCATTGTTTATGGCATGGATGCTGCAAGGCATGACATCTGTCTTCATATCGCAGCTAAAAGCTACAGCTAGCTTACTATCGATGCTGCTTACCTCTATATAAGGAATGTTCTCTATATAGAAATCATTTATATAGCGTAGAGTGAGCATTTGAAGCTTGCCCATCCATCACGCTGGATAGAAGCCGTAGACAGACATGCAGCAGCTATCGGTACAAAGGGTTACAACTATGAAACGCTGCTTTTTTTATATCGGCAGCAAATATAAATTATGAACAGAAAAGGAGTATTTTTCAACATGGATCAAAATATGGATCAAAATCAATCGGCTCAACCGGCTAAAAAATCGATGTCCTTGAACATTATTAGCAGTAGCAAAAAGAGCAGTAAACATAAAGGTTTTGGTGCAGGTGCCATTAACTTGAATAACGTTTCTCCTATTATTATCGATCATGGCGAGGCTAAAATCGATATCGGGGCGATGCATGCCAAAAGTAAAGTCGAGCGTGGCATCAAGTTCCTCACAAATCGTGATGAGCTGGAGGGCGGACGTCAGGTATGGCTAGTCTGGGTTGCGGTAGACAAGCAGCCTGAAGGCGGAAGCTACGCTGGAGCGACGGCGTGCGAGATGATCATCGATGAGGAGAATAAACGAGGCTGGAAAATTCTCGCTGACCATGTGAATAAGCTGGATTATGCGATCAAGCGTCGCATTATGCTGAGTGAGCTTGGTCCAGACGAGAAGGCCGCCCTGAAAACATTGCTCGTTAGCCATAATGAAGAATGGTGGGATCGTTCTTCCGATGAGCTGAAGCAGGCTCTGGACAACTGAGCTGGCGTGTTACAATTATGAATTAGATCATAGGCCGACTATAGCTTTTGCCATTCATGCATGAAGCTAGCAGTCGGCTATTTTTATGGAGAAATACGAATGGATCGTTACGATTCAGTTTATCGAGTATGTAATCTATCCGAGAGAGACTTTTCCAGCGCAATTTCCAGTGCCGATGCATGATTATGCATGTTATATTCACGGGTTTGGGATATAATTTAGCAATTTCATTAAAATATTATGATAAACACCAGAAAATATTATCATCTTCTGGAAAAATAGGGTATAAATTATTAAACCTTTAGTCTCGTTTTTAAATTGGAAAATAGCTTTTGTTAATGTGCTATCCATTGTTATAATTGCTGTACAGTCGTCTTCGTAAGAAAGCTAACCCTTGCGTGACTAAAATTATTCTACAGATGGAGGGAGCAATATATGCCTAACACAAACGCTATTAAGACACGTGCTATTCGTACAGGTATCCCTGGACTCGACGAGATTTTGCATGGCGGTATCCCACCGGGAGCTGTAGTTATTCTCGAGGGCGAGCCTGGAACCGGTAAAACAACGATCGGGATGCAGTTCCTTGTAGAAGGTGCGATCAACTTCAACGAGCCAGGAATGTACATCACATTTGAAGAATTACCGGAGCAAATTTACGAAGATATGAGCGGATTTGGATGGGATTTGCGTCAGCTAGAACGGGAAAATAAGCTGCGCGTTATTTGCATGGAGCCAGATATTTTACTGGATCAGATGCTACAGCCTAACGGTATATTTGAAGCGGTAGTGAACGAGATTGGCTGTAAGCGTGTAGTGATCGATAGTATCAGCTTATTCCGTATGGTGAGCGCGAGTGAACACGTTCGCAATAATGTATATACGATTCGCAATATTATGCGTAAGCACAATCTAACGTCTTTCTTTATCCGCGAATATGCGGAGCTTAGCGAAATGAATATCCCTTTTGAAAATTATATATGCGATGGGATTGTCAGGCTCTCCCTCAAGCCGCTGATGGAAAAATACCGTAAGCGTACCATTGAGGTGCTGAAAATGCGTGGCACGCGCATTATGGAAGGCGAGCACACCTACAAGTTTATGAATGAAGGTGTCTACATCGTTCCATCTCTGTCGATGGCTGAGGATAAAACGTTAACGCGAGAAAAGGAAGTATTTTCTACAGGTATCGACACACTGGATGAATTGCTTGGCGGCGGTATTCCTCGCGGTAGCGTATTCATGATCGATACGAATAGTAAAGCGAACTATCGCTATCTGATGTCTTCGATCTATGCCCAGCGCCTACGAGATGATGATTGCACGGTGGCGTTAATGTCGGGTAATACTCCACTGGATACATTTGCCGATACGATTGAGCTGTTTGGTGTATCGTTGCGGGAATCGGCACGTCAAGGAAAAGCATTTTTTATTGAGCACTATCGCAGAGCCGTCGATTCCGATCTTGAAAAAGCGATGATTCGCGTAGATAAGGTGGCGAATGAAGATTACGCACAGGTATTAAATGATAAGCTGGGACCCATTTTTGAATGCGAGGATACGTGTGATCGACGCTGGTTTATCTATTACGACCTGAACACCATCATTTCCGAGCGTGGCCGCGACTTCCTGTTGCGTTATTTTGCCGAAGAAATGTCTACCTGGCGTTCGCTTGGTATTACGATTGTTGTGCATTGCAACTTTGCGGAGATTGGAACAGAGACAGCTTCATTCCTGGAGCGTACATGTAATGGGGTTATTCGTACGTGGGTAGATGGCAATTACCAGTATCTTCAGGTTACCAAATCCCCTAGCGGTCGTGTGTCTACGCCGCACATTATTGCGAACGCACCCAATGAACCATTTGTGCAACTGATCTAAGGAGGGATGGGGACCTTATGGTAGCAGAAAGCGATGTAATTACGTTACAAATGGAATGCACTTTATTTTTTGAAAATAATCCGTATGCGATCGAAACATGTAGTGGCCTATCGAAGAGGCTGGGCCGCAGTCAAGAGATCACCGAGCGCGCCCTAAATCGTCTGGCAGATATGTCGATCCTTGAAAAGAATGGTGATGGTGTTCGCGCTATTTACCGCTACAGGGCGCCATATGTGCAGACAGAAGTGGATCTGAATGCCTATGATTGATACAACAGGGATCGTTAGTGATATAAGAGACGTTTGTCAGGAGTTGCAGGATACGTATGCTCAGTTAACCGATCTATTCATTATAGTGACCGATCATGAAGGACGTTTGATGACCGCACCTTCACATTTGAGCCATGCTGCTATATTTGAACAGCATGCCGATGAAATGCAGCGCTTGATGCAGCAGGAGATTGGCAAGTTACAGGGGATCAAGCAAACGTTACTATCGGATCAATGGGTGCCGGGTATTCGCTGGCTGATTGCACCGGTGAATCTGGAACCGCTCTCGCCCAGCTTTTATATTTGGGCAGGAATTTTGATTCAGACCGGTACGCGCGAATCGGTATTGTCTCATCCGAATTTTGTACAGCAAGATGCGGATGTGTCGACTGGCTTTTTTGAGGCGATGCAGCGCTGGGTGCATGAGACCCGAGAGATAACGCCTGAGCAAGAACTGTTTAAACGTGAGAAAATTACGCGACTGGCACGAGCGATGTCGTTAATTTTGAAATCGAGTTATAAGGAGAAGCGCTTAACAGATCGACTGGTCGCTCTGAGTGATACACTCGTTACGGAGCAGTCGGCTGTAAACCCGATTGAAGAAATTACGCGAATTGTGCTGTCATCCAGTGATCTGGCGGATATTTTCGGCTTTGCGCTACGCACCGGAACTGGCAAGTATACGGTCATTAATAGCATGGGTACAGCTGCACCAGAGCTGAACGGTGCGGTGTTCCATGACGGAGAAGGCTTTCTTGGACAGGCCGTGCTGAGCGCGCAGCCATCGCGCTGGACGAATGTAGAACGCGATCCACGCAGCAATTTCTTTTTGCAAAAAGGGGTGCCTCAAGTTCATGAAGTGCAGTGCTTCCCGATTCGTTACGATGATGAAGTGTACGGATTGCTGTTTGGCGTGAGCTATAAGGAGCGTTCGATTCCAGGGCTACATTTCCAATTTGAAGAGACGATGATCTCGCTCATGGGCTGGTATATCGCTAACCACCTCACGTATGAGAAGATGGAAAAACAACTGCAACGATTTAAGCCGCTGATTGAGCTGTCACGGATGATCGTGTCGGTACAGGATGCACAGCGCGTGATGTTTATGCTGGTCGATATGAGTCTTAATCTGGTGTGGAATCCGTCTGCATCGATCGTCGTCCACCGTACATCCGAAGATGGCAAAATTCAGATGGTTGCACGCGGCATGCAAAGTCCAAATGGCGAGACGTATGCGAAAGATATTGCGCGTCGCTATCTGGAAAATAGTGAGCAGCCAGCAGCCAATTACTATATTAACCACAGTACACCATTTGCGATTATGCTGGAGTATCCAATCGTGTATGCAAATCGTACACGTGCGGTGCTGGCAGTGGCAGTGAGCAGTGAGCAGGAAGGCGAAGAATGTCGCGAGATTTTGTCGGCACTGGCTATGATGGGCAGTGTGGTGATGAAATCGGTATATGATCGCCAGCAGTACATGTCCAATAGCAATCGCTTTGCGCAGATTTTGCACGAATCGATCCGCGAGTGGAATGTAGCGCTGTATCAATTGACTGCCGATGCACAGCGAATTGTGCAGGAGTTTGCGACATGGGGCGGTATTACGAAGGATGAGGCTGATATGATCGGTCGCGCCTGTCTGATGTCTTATTCCGATCCGAATATGCTGCGTAGCTTCCCACATCTGTTCCAGCAGGAAGCCGAGATGATTGAGGATTATAGGCTTATACAGGATAATCAGTCAGTGCCGGCAGGCAAGTCGTATTGCCGTGGAGGTCAGATTATGGCGCTTGCTTTCGCCATCGCGGCATCTGCTGATGATGATATGCGTGTCGTTAATGATCTGCCGATTGGCGGTATTGATCAAGGATTGATTAGCCAGTTCCGTTTGTTTGTACTGAGCCGTCATACACTGGAAACGGAAATCAGTCTGGTTGAAGAAAAGCCTGCCGTGGCTACTCGCCCTGTCTCGTCGGAAGGTGCAGAGGGTCGCGGCCTGGAAGCGATCGTAAAGCAGTTTGGCCTATCGCCTCGTGAAAAAGAAGTGCTGGAGCTAGTAGTGAAGGCATCCAGCAATAAAGAAATTGCCGCTACGCTCTTTATTAGTGAGCATACGGTGAAAAATCACTTAACTAATATTTTTAACAAAATGGGAGTCAGTGATCGTGCGCAAGCGATTGCGGCTGTATTCAATAAAAGTATTGGCTAATGATGATGACATAAAAGCAAATCGTAACCGAATCGTATTCGGTCAAGCCAGCGTACCATACGCTGGCTTTTTTGTTTATCGTAGATTCGTAATCATCGGCAAGAAAGTGATGTTTTTACGTTTTTATATTATAAACATTTAAGGGAAAAATAAGAAAATATACTTATTTTTTAAAAAATAGTGATCTTTTTTTAATTAATAGTCGAAATTAGAGGAAAAGGAGGGTATATTTGTATATATTCCTAAATTAGGAATATAAGACTGCTAATTGCTTTGTTTACAGCACAATAGTCTTACCAGCTTCATTTGCTAGCCTAGTCGACATCTACTACAAACTTTCAAAAGGGGCGAAAGAGATGAGGAAAAAGGGGTATTCGTTTTTGATTCTGCTGCTGGTTATTAGCCTAATTTGGCCTAGTATACCTAAGCAGGCGAATGCCGCAGGCGGATTAGGTATTTCGTCTGCTAATGGTCAAAATGTCGCAGGGCAAACAGCCACAGTCACTCTTACTTACGAGCCGGGAATCGCGATTAATCTGATTGGTAGTGTGATCATTTCACTGCCAGCAGGATTCACGGCAACGACAGCGGATCAGTTTAATGGAGTGAATATTCCCTCCAACAGTATCAGCTCCGACGGAAGAACCGTTACGCTCAGCAGTTTATTAACGCTGAATCTAGGTGCTTCCAATACATTCACACTCAACAATAAAGTGCTTCCTGCTGTAGGGAGTTATACGTTTACCGCTTATACGCGTAGTGTGTTAAACGTTACGATTGGTGAGTCCACGCAGCAAAATAATTTCACGATTCTGGCATCAACTCCAGCGCCTACAACAGGTCAGGTGAGTGTATCCAACCAAATCTCAGGTTCCTCTACTGTCACAGTGACCGGGCAAAATCCGGGTGATATTATCACTGTGTACAACTCCAGCAATCAGGTGCTTGGTACAGGTACAGTGAATGCCTCTGGCACAGCCACTGTAACGGCCACGCTGGTTCCGGCAGGGGGCACAATTAGCGTCAGTGCCAAACGCGGCACTGCTGAAAGCTCCCGGACAAATGTCACTTATGGTGCTGCTGTATTAAGCGCCATCCCTTCCTCCAGTATTACCGTCGCCAATAACTATGGTTCACAGGATACTGTAACCGTGAACAATATTAGTGCGGGCGATCTGGTCACTGTATATTCTGGCAGTAGCTCGATTGGTACAGCTACAGCGAATGCGAGTGGCACAGCCGTTGTCTCCACTACACTGAATGCCGAAGGCGGTACGATCAATGTGAGCCGTACACGCAGCGGAGTGGAAAGTGCATTTAATGCAGTGACGTATAGTGCAGAAGTTGTACCTCCTATCGCTGCTGCTAACGTTTCCATCAACAATGCGTATGGCGGATCGTCTACCGTCACTGTTAATAATTTGAAAGTTGGTTCGATCGTAACGATATCTTCGGGTAGCACTATTCTGGCTACAGGCCCAGCGCTTACGACTTCGTTAACACTGCCGGTTGTCTTAACTCCGACAGGCGGAAGCTTGAGCGTGAGTGTAAAAGAAGGATTGTTACAGAGTGCAACAACGACAGTAAACTATCCTTCTATTACTGTTCCTGCTATTCTGGCAACGAATATTACCGCTACGAATAATGCAGGTGACTCGGATAGCGTAACGGTTAGCGGCCAAGTGCAAGGCGATACGGTCACTGTATACGATAGTACAGGTGTACTGGGTACAGGTACCGTAAGTGCTCAGGGCAATGTAACCGTTCCGGTAACGTTAACACCTCTAGGCGGTTCAGTTAATGTGAGTGTAACGCATCAAGGTGTGGTCAGCCCGGCAACAGCCGTTGCTTATGTGGCTGAGATTATTCCACCACTGAATCTATCTCAGGTGTCATTATCCAGTATCGTAAACGGTTCGTTGAATGTAACCGTCAACGGACTGACCTCTGGCAATATTGTAAAAGTATATGGGAATGGAACGGTACTCGGTACAGCTACGGCAACGGCTACCGGGATTGTGACCATACCCGTCGCTGCGAATGCACAGGGCGGAAGTCTGAGCCTGAGTGTTACGCAAAACGGTATTGAAAGTGCTACCGTGTCTGCAAATTATGGGGCGATTACCGTTCCTGCTGTCAATGCAGCGAATGTCACGATTACGAACAATTCGGGTAATAACGATATCGTTCGCGTCACCGGACAGACTGCCGGTAATACGATCATGGTGTATGGCAATGGTAGTTTGCTGGGCAGCGGTACCGTAAATAGTAGTGGAGAAGCGACAATTAATGTAACGCTCAATCCACTTGGCGGTACGGCTGGCATCAGTGTAACGAATCAAGGCGTGGAAAGCGTTGTTCTTCCTGTTGCCTATGTTGCCGAAGTTGTTCCACCCGTCGCTGCGGCAAGCGTGAATGTCGGCAATAATTCAGGTAATGCAGACACAGTCATCGTGAGTGGTCTACAGGTTGGCGACATCATTAAAGTGTATGGAAATGTTAGTTTGCTTGGCACAGGCACTGTCGCTACAGGCAATACGAGCGTGAATATTCCGGTTACGCTCACTCCGCTTGGTGGCAATGTCAATGTGACACTGACACGCAACGGTGTAGAGAGCGTGCCAACGGTCGTAACTTATGTGGCAGAGGTTGTTCAGGCAATTAACCCAGCCAATGTGACGATTACAAACGAAATTAACGTTTCCTCGCTAATTAACGTAACTTCACTTCAGCCAAATGATATAGTGAATGTTTATGCGGACGGCACCCTTTTAGGTACAGAAACAGCGAACGGACAGGGCGTTGTGCAGCTCAACGCTACATTATCTCCGACAGGTGGCGCAGTTAGCCTTGTGGTCGAGCGTAATGGGGTATTAAGTTTACCGGTTCTGGTGAATTATGGAGCCGTTCTGATTCCGAATATTACAGCTGCCAATGTCACTCCACAAAACAATTACGGTGATAGCGATACCGTAACCGTTACCGGAGTGAACGAAGGACTGACGGTAACGATTTATGAAGATAATCAGGTGCTTGGCAGTGCAACCGCTCCTGCTTCAGGTACAGTTACGATTGACGTGACTCTGACGCCAACAGGCGGAACCATTTATGCTACAGCCAAATATCTCGGTATTGAAAGCGATCCGGTTGCTGTAAATTATGGACCGGAAGTTGTACCGCCGATTGATGCAGCACTAGTAACGGTAGCTAACAATGCGGGTGGCTCGGATACAGTAAGCTTTGTATCGCTGGTTGCCGGTGATCTAATTACCGTTTACAAAGATGGTAGTGTGCTAGGAACAGGTACCGTCTCTGCTGCGGGCGCAGTCGTTATTAATGCGACACTGTCGCCGCAAGGTGGCACGATTTCTGTAACGAGACAGCATAATGGTATCGAAAGTGCGGCAATCTCGATTCCGTACAACTCGGAACCAGGTCCTGTACTTGATCCAGGCAGCATTGCCATAACGAATGCGACCGGTAGTAATGATATGATTCAGGTAACCGGTCTTGAGCTTGGTGATACGATCCGTGTACTGGATGCGAATGATAACGTCATTGGTACAGGTATCGCGAATGCCAGCGGTACAGTGATGTTCCAGGTTACGTTGTTGCCTGAAGGTGGAAATTTAACTTTTGTGCTGACACGTGCTCAACTGGAAAGTGATCCAGTTCAGGTTAACTACACCGCCGAGCCTGCTGCACCGGTAAATCCACCAGTGGCGGTTGTTGATTCCATTAATGCGGATATCGGAACGGTAACGGTGACGAATCTACAGCCAGGTACAGTTGCCAATGTATACGATGATGACACTACACTGCTCGGTACCGCACCTGCCGATGGCGCAGGCAAAGCAACGATTAGCTTCAAATTCCTGAAAGCACAGGGCAAGTTGTTTGTGCGTACACTGGCGAATGGGGTAGAGACTACCGTATTGTCATTTGATTATCAGGATATTGAAGTGGATGCAACTCCAGGTATAGTAACTGCTGCACTGACTAGCATTAGTGGTAGTCAGGGTACAGTGACGGTTACTGGAGCACAAGCTGGCGATATTTTAAAAGTATACGGTCCTAACAATGTAGTATTGGGCACAGGAACAGCAGATACGAACGGACAAGCTCTGATCGTATTCACTTTCCCGAACAGCGATGGTGATCTGAGAGTCACTACCACGACCAATGGTACAGAAACCGATTTGATTAACTTGCCATACAGCGGTATAGATATTCCAGCTACCCCTGTACCAGGTGCTGCTTTGAGCAATATTAACAATGATCAAGGTACAGTGACGGCAACAGGTTTGCAGCAAGGTGATCTGGTGACCGTTTATGGTCCGAACAATGTTGTTCTGGGAACATCGACTGTAGGAAGTAATGGACAGGCGGTTATTACGTTCTCATTCCCTACAGAAGATGGAGTGTTGACGGTTACTTCTACTCGTAATGGAACAGAGAGTAGCATTGTTGTTCTTCCATATTCGGGCGTTACCCTTCCAACGACACCGACTCCAGTTGCCGCTTTGAGTGGTATTAATGGCGCTCAAGGGGTAGTGACTGTGACAGGTGTAGCTGTAGGTCAAACGGTGCGCGTCTATAGTGATGCGAATGTACAATTGGCTGAAATTACAGCGGATGGTAATGGTGCAGCAGTGTTGCCATTTACATTCCCAACGACAGATGGTGAATTGTCTGTCAGAACGGTAAGTAATGGAACAGAAACTGAAATTGCAGTTCTGCCATACAGCAATATTACGCTTCCAGTTGCTACTCCAACTGCGGCATTGACAGACATTACCGGGGCACAGGGAACGGTAGAAGTGAATGATGCGCAGCAAGGAGATGTGATCAAAGTCTACGGTCCGAACAATACGGTACTGGGTACTGCGGTAGCAAATAGCAGTGGACAGGCAACGGTCGTGTTTACGTTTACGACAGCAGCTGGTGATCTGAACGTAACGTATACTCGTAACGGAACCGAGACAGCGGTTGTGACACTACCCTATAGCGGTGTAGATATTCCTGCTACACCACAGCCAGTAGCTGTCATTACGAACATTAATAGCAATCAGGGTACGATCACAGCTACAGGCATTGATCCGGGTGAGACGGTGACGGTCTATGACGACAATAACGCCGTATTAGGTACAGGAGTAGCTGGAGCGAATGGAGAAGCGGTTATTACGTTTACCTTCCCGACTGCTGACGGTACGCTCACAGTTGTAGCCAATGTAAATGGTGTGGAAACCGAAGTTGCTGCGCTTCCTTATAGCGGCATCGTTATTCCGACGACCCCTACACCGGTAGCTTCTATTAGTAGTGTAAATGGAGATGAAGGTGTAGTAACGGTAACGGGTGTAACACCAGGACAAACGGTACGTGTATATAGTGATGCGAATGCACAGCTTGCTGAAGTTACAGCAAACGGTAGCGGAGCAGCTATACTGAATATCACGTTCCCGAATACAACAGGTGAACTGTCCGTCAGAACAGTAGCGAATGGAACAGAGACGGAGATCGGTACATTGCCATATAGCGGTATCGTGATTCCAAGTCCAACACCAACCGCTGATCTAACTGATATTAATGGAGCACAAGGAACCGTGACAGTGAGCAACGCGCAATCTGGCGATGTGATCAAAGTCTATGGACCAAACAATGAACTGCTGGGTACGCAGTCTGTAGGTGCGAACGGTGAAGCAACGGTCGTGTTTACCTTTACGACTGCCGATGGCGATTTAACCGTAACGTACACTCGTGGAGGAACGGAGACCAATATCGTAACGCTGCCGTATAGCGGTGTAGATATACCAACGACGCCACAACCAGCAGCAATCATTAGCGATATCGATGGCGCAGACGGAACCGTGACGGTGACGAATGTAGCCGCAGGACAAACGGTACGTGTGTACAGCGATGCGAACGTACAGCTTGCAGAAGAGGTAGCGAATGCAAGTGGAACAGCAGTGCTGAGCTTTACGTTCCCAACTGCCAATGGCGAGTTGTCGGTTAGAACGGTAGCGAATGGAACAGAGACGGAGATCGGTACACTGCCATATAGCGGTATCGTGATTCCAAGTCCAACGCCAACCGCTGATCTGACGGATATCAACGGAGCACAAGGAACCGTAACAGTAAGCAATGCACAATCCGGTGATTTGATTAAAGTCTATGGACCAAACAATGAACTGCTTGGAACACAATCGGTAGGTAGTAGCGGTGAAGCCACAGTCGTCTTTACGTTTACAACTGCCGATGGCGATCTGACCGTAACGTACACTCGTGGAGGAACGGAAACGAATATCGTCACACTGCCGTACAGCGGTGTAGATATTCCGACGACTCCACAACCGACAGCCATTATTAGTGATATCAATGGAGCACAAGGTACAGTGACCGTGAGCAATGTAATTGTAGGTCAAACGGTACGTGTGTACAGTGATACAAATGTACAACTTGCAGAACAAACAGCGAATGGAAGTGGAGTCGCACTTCTGAGCTTTACGTTCCCGAATGCAAACGGTGAACTGTCTGTCAGAACGGTAGCCAATGGAGTTGAAACGGAAATTGGCACACTGCCATATAGCGGCATTGTGATTCCAAGTCCGACACCAACTGCTGATCTGACTGACATTAACGGAGCGCAAGGAACCGTGACAGTGAGCAACGCGCAATCTGGCGATGTGATCAAAGTCTATGGACCAAACAATGAACTGCTGGGTACGCAGTCTGTAGGTGCGAACGGTGAAGCAACGGTCGTGTTTACCTTTACGACTGCCGATGGCGATTTAACCGTAACGTACACTCGTGGAGGAACGGAGACCAATATCGTAACGCTGCCGTATAGCGGTGTAGATATACCAACGACGCCACAACCAGCAGCAATCATTAGCGATATCGATGGCGCAGACGGAACCGTGACGGTGACGAATGTAGCCGCAGGACAAACGGTACGTGTGTACAGCGATGCGAACGTACAGCTTGCAGAAGAGGTAGCGAATGCAAGTGGAACAGCAGTGCTGAGCTTTACGTTCCCAACTGCCAATGGTGAGTTGTCGGTTAGAACGGTAGCGAATGGAACCGAGACGGAGATCGGTACATTGCCATATAGCGGCATTGTGATCCCAACACCGACGCCAACCGCTGACCTGACAGATATTAATGGAGCACAGGGTACGGTGACAGTGAGCAACGCGCAATCTGGCGATGTGATCAAAGTCTACGGGCCAAACAATGAATTGCTGGGTACGCAGTCTGTAGGTGCGAACGGTGAAGCCACAGTCGTCTTTACCTTTACGACCGCCGATGGCGATCTAACGGTAACGTACACTCGTGGAGGAACCGAGACGAATATTGTCACGCTGCCATACAGCGGTGTGGATATTCCGACAACTCCACAACCAACAGCGATCATTAGCGATATCGATGGCGCAGACGGAACCGTAACGGTGACGAATGTAGCCGCAGGACAAACAGTACGTGTGTACAGCGATGCAAATGTACAGCTTGCAGAAGAGGTAGCGAATGCAAGTGGAACAGCAGTGCTGAGCTTTACGTTCCCAACTGCCAATGGTGAGTTGTCGGTTAGAACGGTAGCGAATGGAACCGAGACGGAGATCGGTACATTGCCATATAGCGGCATTGTGATCCCAAGTCCAACACCAACCGCTGATCTGACTGATATCAATGGAGCACAGGGAACCGTGACAGTGAGCAATGCGCAATCTGGCGATGTGATCAAAGTCTACGGCCCTAATAACGAATTGCTGGGCACGCAGTCCGTAGGTACGAACGGTGAAGCCACAGTTGTGTTTACATTTACAACGGCCGATGGCGATTTGACCGTAACGTACACTCGTGGAGGAACCGAAACGAATATCGTAACCCTGCCGTATAGCGGTGTAGATATTCCAACGACTCCACAACCAACAGCAACGATTAGTAATATTGATGGCGCAGACGGAACAGTAACCGTTACGAACGTAGCCGCAGGACAAACGGTACGTGTGTACAGCGATGCGAACGTACAGCTTGCGGAAGAAACAGCGGGCGCAAACGGAACTGCGGTCTTGAACTTCACCTTCCCGAATGCGAATGGTGAACTGTCGGTTAGAACCGTAGCGAATGGAACAGAGACAGAAATTGCGACTCTGCCGTATAGTGGCATCGTGATCCCAACACCAACGCCAGCCGCAGAAGTGACCGATGTTAATGGTGATGAAGGAACGGTGACGGTGACGAATGTAGCCGCAGGACAAATCGTACGTGTGTACAGTGATACAAATGTACAGCTTGCAGAAGAAACAGCGGGTGCAAACGGAACGGCGGTCTTGAGCTTTACCTTCCCGAACGCGAATGGTCAACTGTCGGTTAGAACGGTAGCGAATGGAACGGAAACGGAAATTGCGACTCTGCCGTATAGTGGCATCGTGATTCCAACACCAACGCCAGCCGCTGATCTGACAGACATTAATGGAGCACAAGGTACAGTAACAGTAAGCGATGCACAGCCAGGTGATGTAATTAATGTATACGGACCAAACAATGAGTTACTGGGCACTCAAAACGCTAACGCAAATGGTGAAGCAACCGTAACATTTACCTTCACTACAGCTGATGGCGACTTGACTGTAACGTATACACGTGGAGGAACGGAAACAACGATCACTACGCTGCCCTATAGTGGTGTAGATATTCCAACGACTCCAGAACCAACACCAACAGCTCAATTGGGCACGATCAATGGTGCGCAAGGCAGTGTAGCCGTTAGCAATGTTGCTGCCAATGAGATTGTACGTGTATATGATGCGAACAATACACTTTTACAAGAAGGCACAGCAGATGCGAATGGTACGCTGCAATTAACGTTTACGTTCCAAACCGCAAGTGGAACACTTTCAGTGCGCACAGTAAGCAATGGAACCGAGACAGAAATTGCCACCTTGCCATATAGTGGCGCTGACGCTCCAACGACTCCGGGCAACCCGGATAGCCCTGAAGCCGCTCTGGTGAACACGCAAGGAAATCAGGGAACCGTTCGAGTGAATGGCGTACTGACAGGTGATACGGTAACGGTACAAAGTGATGTTTACAATCAAGGCACCGTTCAATTAGGTAATGTAACCGTAACTGCGGATGGTTTTGTGGATGTACCTGTACAATTCCCAGAAACGTCAGGACAGATTGTCGTTATCCTGAACCGTAACGGTGAATCGAGTACAGTTGCAACCCTTAATTACAGTACGCAAGATAACGGTGGAACTGGCAATGATGATGACAATGTACCAGCCGGACGTGTCCCAGGTCAGCTTGGTCTTGGTCCAGAATTTACAAACGGTGGAGCAGCAGGAACCGGCACACCTGAGCCTGCTGGAGAGACCGACACACCAGGCCCAACCACACCAGCTGAGCCAACCGATAATAATGTTGGCGCCGCTGCGGGCGAAGGTACCGCAGCCGGAGAAACTGGAAATACCGATCGACTGATTACGTTGAAATCGACAAATGTTGCTGACTTTGACGATACGGTTGGTCACTGGGCACAAGCGGATATTGCTCGTTTGCATCGTTTAGGTATTCTGAATGGTGTGGGCGGCAACAAATATGATCCGAATGCAACGCTGACCAGAGCACAGTTCGCCCAGATGATTAACAATCTGTTGCAGCTTAGCTCGGATGGAAGCAAAGCAGGGTACTCGGATATTCGTAGCTCTGCATGGTATAACAATTCGATTCAAGCGGTAACGGCTGCCGGTGTAAGCAATGGTTATACTGACGGTACGTATAAGCCGAATCGTAAAATCAGCCGTGAAGAGATGACGCATATTTTGTTGAATACGATGCGCTATGTAGACTCAGACGGTTCGTTTGGTACCGATACGAATCAAGTGCTGAGCACATTTACAGATCGGTCTCAAGTCGGCAACTGGGCACGCGATGATCTGGCGTCGGCTATTGCAGAACAACTGATCAAAGGTAGAGCAACTGGCCAACTTGCTCCAAAAGCAAACACAACTCGCGCGGAAGCAGCGGTAACGCTCTCCCGTCTGATCGATCAACTAAGTGAAAACTTTAAAATCGATTAATACAGAAAAAAATGTAGATTAAATGATATGTAGTAACATTGCTGACCGGATGCTTATGATTCGGTCAGCTTTTTCTTTCTAATCCCTGTTCATCTATTATGAAATGCCCACCATTAACCGTTGTAATATAAGAGATGATTTAGTGGCTTAGCAGACAAAAATGCCTGGTAAGATAAACTTTCCATCTATTCCATCCATCGGAATGCCCGATATTGCTGAAAAGTAGCGCGAAGTGACAGGACGCTGCATACGAATAGTATGGCTCTTTTATAGTCCAAGTGATGAAGGAGCAATGATCAAAGCTGGTTCAAGGAGGATGCTATGGAGCAATTAACTTTATATTATAACGGATGGATTATTGGCTTATCCGTTATCATTGCAATCGTTGCTGCCTATATTGCCCTGAATCTGGCGAGTAAAGTATCGCATAGCCGGGGCAAAAGTAAGATTATTTGGTTGTGTCTGAGTTCGTTTGTGATGGGTAGTGGCGTATGGTCGATGCATTTTGTAGGTATGCTTGCCTTCCATCTGCAAATGGATGTTCATTATGATATTGTGCTGACTTTATTGTCTGCGGTAGCAGCCATTGTCGCTTCTTTTATTGCTTTTGCGTTTGTCGTTAAACCGAAGCCGAAGCTATGGGAAAATGTCATTGCCGGTTTGATGATGGGCTTAGGCATTTCGGTCATGCACTATACCGGTATGCAGGCGATGCGTATGGATGCGATGATTGTGTATAGCATGCAGTATGTATGGCTATCGATTGTAATTGCGCTGGTTGCTTCGTATGGCGCTTTATTTCTGTTCTACCGTTTCCGCAATCAGCCGGATTTTAGCCTGTGGAAGCTGAGTAGTGCAATCATTATGGGCTTTGCCATTTCGGGGATGCATTATACCGGTATGGCAGCAACTCATTTTCATCATATGCCCGGCTCAATGGAAACAACTACATTTTCCTTTTCCGCTAGTCAGGTGCTGCTCATTACAGCGGTATCGCTTGTCAGCTTGAGCATTTTGGCGATATCGTGGGCAGCGGTATTTATGGAGCGGCATTTATTGGAACGTATGGCGTATAGCGATCCGTTGACCGCATTACCGAATCGCTATGGCTTGCAGCGTTATTTTGAGAAGGCGTTTTATGAGAAGATGCAGGGTGCGGTGCTATTCCTTGATCTGGATCGTTTCAAGTCGATTAATGATACGTTAGGGCATGATATGGGAGATGAGCTGCTAATTGAAGTGGCGCGTCGACTGCGTGAATGTATGCAGGCAGAGCAGCTACCTGGCGACAATCAGGTGTTTCGTCTGGGCGGTGATGAATTTCTGATCGCGGCGAGTGATATTCAGCCGAATCATGCGATTTCGCTCGCTGAGCGCATTTTGCAATCGATCAAGCAGCCGTATCACTTATCCGGCAATCAGGTATTTGTGACAGGTGGCAGTATCGGGATTGCATTAGCACCACAGCATGGCTATGATCGAATGTCGCTGATGCGAGCCGCAGATACGGCGATGTATGTATCGAAAAATGCTGGCAAAAATCGCTATAGCATTTTTAATGAAGAAATGAACATTCGTCAATTGAGACGTATGAGCTTGGAAAATGATTTGCGGCAAGCGATGGATGCGAATCAACTATTTATCGTCTATCAGCCTAAATGGGACTCACAGCATGATCGTCTGGTCGGGATGGAAGCACTGCTACGCTGGCGGCATCCAGAGCTTGGTCTAGTATCACCAGGGGAGTTCATTCCAATCGCCGAAGAAACCGGGCTAATCATACCGATCACCTACTGGATGATCGGTGAAGTATGCCAGCAAAATTTAAACTGGCAGCAAGAATTACATGTTTCCGTGCCCGTATCTGTTAATATGTCAGCACGTATGTTTGAAAATCCGCTATTTGCCGGACGTGTAGAGCATATTGTACGGCAGAGCGGCTTGGCAGCAAAATATTTGGAACTGGAAATTACCGAATCGATCGCTATGAACAGCATGGAAGGCACGGTAGAGCAACTCAAGCATATTCAATCGCTGGGTATGCGCGTTTCACTGGACGATTTTGGGACAGGCTACTCCTCACTCGGCCAACTTGATGAAATGCCTGTTGATATTATTAAAATGGATCAGATTTTCGTCCGTAAAAGCGATCAACCATCCAAGCAAGCGATCGTCAGTACGATCATTGCGATTGCCCGTAACCTGGAGCTGGAGCTTGTAGCAGAAGGTGTAGAGACGGCAGAGCAAGAAACATTTTTACAGTCGAGAGGCTGTTATCTTATGCAGGGCTACTATTACGGTAAGCCGATGACCGTCGAGCAAATGAATGAATGGCTAAAAGAAAAAGTGCTCCACATGCCGCTGGCAAAGTAACCTTACTTTGTCTGCGGCTTTTGGCTTTTGCTCTATGATGGGCAAGAGCAGGCGTTAGAGCATCTGTGACCTATGCGAGGTGCATACGATTACAGCAGGCATGTTTAGCGTTGTGCCGAATACGATCTATTTTATAGCGTATCCAATGGTGGAACATAAGCGAGTGGACTGCTATTTTTAGCCGAAACATAGGGATGATCTTTAATGTAAAATCGCCACGGCTTGGCAGCATATTCTTCAGCATAGTCGATATTGATTCGAGGACCGCATTCAATAGCGAAGTCGAGCGGCTCCTTTGCTTCTTCCAGTCGTAACGTTCCGCCACTTGCTAATAGCTGCACACCATTTAGCGATTTGTCGATATCCAGTGCAAGGCAAAGCTTGCCTGGACCATTGCACAGCGTACGTCGCCGGTTTGGAGGAACATGACGCAATGCTAGCATACGCTGCTCATCTACCCTACCGAGCGGTTCTACTGCACGAATCAATACCGCCTGCGGGTCATTCTCGGTGCCAGTGACCACATTCACACAATGGTACATGCCATAGATCAGATATACATAAGCGATACCGCCTTGCCGGAACATCATTTCCGTGCGCGCAGTACGGCGATTACCGTAAGCATGGCTGCCTTTATCTTCGGCACCGCCATAGCTTTCGGTTTCGACGATACGACAGCGAATTTCGCCCGCAGGTGTGATCCGGCTCATGATCTGTCCAAGCAGGCGTGGAGCTGCTTCCAATGCGGATAATTGTACGATTTCTTGAATAGTCATAACAGGTTCTCCTTTTGCGTAATTAAAGGTGTTTGCTTTTGCAGTCCCCTGTAATATCGCGTATAATTCGAGTGAGTTAGGATGGCTATCAATGGGATTCGGATCTTTATCAATCTATTAAGAAAGAAGGTCATGCAGATGGAATTGTGGTATACGGAAAAGCAGACCCCTGTATTCGGAATTACAGCCAAAATTCGCGAGACACTCGTTACCGAGCAAACGGAATTTCAAGATCTGGCGATGATCGATACCGAGGAATTTGGACGCATGCTCGTACTCGATGGCATGGTCATGACGACAGTCAAAGATGAATTCGTCTATCACGAAATGGTTGCTCATCCAGCGCTGAATACGCACCCAAATCCGAAGCATGTACTTGTGGTAGGCGGCGGCGATGGTGGCGTTATTCGCGAAGTGCTCAAGCATCCCGAAGTCGAGAAAGCCGTACTGGTCGAAATTGACGGTAAGGTGATTGAATACTCCAAAAAGTATTTGCCTGAAATCGCAGGCGAGCTGGATAACCCACGTGTCGAGGTACAGGTGGCCGATGGTTATATGCATATTATCGAGCACAAAAATGCATATGATGTGATCATGGTCGATTCGACCGAGCCGGTAGGTCCGGCAGCGCCGCTATTTGAAAAAGGTTTTTATCAGGGCATTTACGAGACGCTCAAAGAAGACGGTATCTTTGTCGCACAGACGGACAATCCGTGGTTCAAAGCAGATCTAATTCGCCAGGTTCATCGTGATATCAAAGAAATATTCCCAATCGTGCGTGTGTATGCAGCGAATATTCCAACCTATCCAAGCGGACTGTGGACGTTTACGATGGGCAGCAAAGTGCATGATCCGCTGGAAGTGGATGAAGCGTCCATTCCAGAAATGGATAGTAATAAATATTATACCCCGCGATTGCACAAAGCTGCATTCGTACTGCCCAAATTTGTTGAGGATCTGTGCAAGTCCTAAATTGGTATTTGCCCGCTATACGGATGAATGACCAGCAGTTCTGCCGTTCTGTGCAGTGCTGCTGGTTTTTGATGTCAGCGAAGCGCTGAATCAACCGCTCGGGTAGCCACATCGTAGATTGCAGCAACTATGAACTTTTTCACGGAAATTGCGGCTTTCCGCTTCATATGATGGTACAATAAGAAGGAGTGCGCTTATTTAATTTATCGTGAAAATGTTCTGTATTGGCCAAGCCAAGCCGAAGGAATATCCGAAATGGAGCTGGATGTATGGCGGAAACGAATGAGGTGCGGCTAACGTTGAGAAGTGAGCAGGATGGAGAGGTTGGAACGACCCATATGGTCGGTCAGGTATTTGCTAAAGGCAGTAGCCTGTATATCCGTTATGCCGAACCACCACAGCCACCTCAGCAAGAGATTCGTACCACAATGAAAATTAGCAGTGACGAGATCAAGATTATGCGTCATGGCGGTGTTGAGTCGGAACAGACCTTTCGCCCTGGGGAGCAATTGCTCGGCTTTTACCAGTCGCCATTTACCCGTTTCGAGATGGAAACCCATACACGGTCTCTTCATCATGGACTGAATGGCATAACCGGGCATATCGCATGGGAATATGATCTGTATGTGCATGAACAGCTGAGCGGCCGCTTTAAGGTTAGCCTGCATATTCAAGCGAACGACGAATCTCCGGATCATGACTCTGCATCATAAACGCACCAACGTACCAACTGCCGTTTGGCAGACAGGAGGCAGCTCTGAACACTTTATAGTGAAGCTGCCGATACAGGAGGAAAGTGAAACAATGACAGCTAATCCATTGGAACAAAGCCGCAATTCCGTAAAGGAAGCCGTTCGTGCTGCTGTACTTGCAGCAGAGATCGTGAGCGTAGAAGACTTGCCGGAAGTTGCGCTGGAAGTACCGAAAGATAAAACCCACGGTGATCTGGCGACCAACATCGCTATGCAGCTGACGCGTATTGCGAAGAAAAATCCGCGCCAGATTGCAGAAAGTATCATCGCGAACCTGGATACAGGCAAAAGCGGTATCGAGCATGCCGAGATTGCTGGCCCAGGCTTTATCAATTTCAAGCTGAACAAAAGCTATTTGTATCCGGTTATCGAATCCGTATACGAGCATGGCGACAACTACGGTCGCATCGACAAAGGAGCAGGTCAGCGCATCGAAGTGGAATTTGTCAGTGCGAATCCGACAGGTAGTCTGCATCTTGGACATGCACGCGGCGCTGCTTTTGGCGACTCGCTTTGCAATCTGCTCGATTTTGCCGGCTATGAAATGACACGTGAATACTATATTAACGATGCAGGGAATCAGGTGTCTAACCTGAGTCTATCCATCGAAGCTCGTTATTTACAAGAACTGGGTCAGGATGCACCGATGCCAGAGGATGGCTATCATGGCGAAGACATCAAAGGCTTTGCACGTGAACTGGTAGCGGAAAAAGGCGACAGCCTGCTGTCCATGTCCTCCAGCGATCGCGCAACCTTTTTCCGTGACTATGGTCTGAGCAAAGAACTGGAAAAGATCAAGCGTGATCTGGAAGCATTCCGCGTTAGTTTTGACATCTGGTTCAGCGAAACCTCATTGTACGAAAACGGTCAGGTGCTGGATGCGCTGGACGAGCTACGCGAGCGCGGTCAGATTTTCGAGGAAGACGGCGCAACATGGCTGCGCACGACCGACTACGGTGATGACAAAAACCGTGTGCTGATCAAAAATGACGGTACGTACACGTACCTAACGCCGGATATCGCCTACCATAAAGACAAATACAGCCGCGGCTATGATCGCATGATCAACATCTGGGGTGCGGATCACCACGGTTATATTCCACGTATGAAAGCGGCAATGCAGGCACTGGGGAATGACCCGGATAAACTGACTGTGCTAATTGCGCAGATGGTAAGTCTATTCCAGGACGGCGAAAAGGTGAAAATGTCCAAGCGTACTGGTAAAGCCGTGACGATGGAAGATCTGATGAGCGAAGTTGGCGTCGATGCGGTTCGTTACTTCTTCGCTATGCGCAGTATCGATTCTCATCTGGACTTTGATATGGACCTTGCTGTGTCCACGTCCAATGAAAACCCGGTGTTCTACGTACAATATGCACATGCGCGTATTTGCAGCATTTTCCGTCAGGCAGAAGAACAGGGGATCGAACTGCCTGCACTGTCGGAAATCGACTTCAGTCAGCTGACGACGGAACACGAATATGATCTGCTGCAAAAAATCGGTGAGCTGCCTAACGAAATCGCTGTCGCTGCCGACAATTTTGCTCCGCATCGCCTGATCCGTTATGTATATGAGCTGGCATCTTTGATGCACAGCTATTACAAGGCTGAACGTACACTTACGGAAGATCGTCCGAAGACGGTTGCTCGCCTGGCTCTGCTCGGTAGCGTGCGCACGGTTATTGCGAACGTGCTGCGTCTCGTTGGCGTATCGGCACCAGATCGTATGTAATAACATCATTCGTCAGTGTACGCCGATTTTGCAGAAAGTTGCCGTAAATTGGCGTTCGCCGGCGATGATGCCAGATAAGTGGTCTATTTTTTGTAAAAAACTTGATTTTTGCAAGCAAATAGGTTTAACTTATCTCAGCATTTTGTATAATGTATCGTATAGTTTGACAATGCCCGTCTCCGGCCATGCTTTGCTAGCATCGATCGGAATGAAATAAACAGCTTGAAACTGGATCTGAGAGGAAGTGTCTGTACGTGAGCACACCGCAAGAACTGAAGATTAATCCGGATAAGGTGCATGAGATCCCTATGGTCGATCTAGCCTTTGCCGTTTTGAAAAAAATGAATACCCCGCTGTACTACCGTGACCTGATGAAAGAAGTAGCTGAGATCCGTGGCTATACGGAAGAGCAGATTAATGACTATATCGCTCAGCTCTATACTGAATTGAACATCGATGGACGCTTTGCCTGTGTAGGTACCAACCTGTGGGGCTTGAAGCGCTGGTATCCGCTGGAGCGCGCAGAAGATCCGATCGCGAATGCGAAACGTCCACGTATCATTAATGATGACAACGATGACGATGACATCGAAGATGATGAATTCAACAATGATGATACACCGGAAGATTTGGATGAAGATGATGAGATCGAAGAAGATAACTATGATGATGTAGATAACAATGACGACGACGATGATATCTACAACGATGAAGAAAGTGAAGAACTCGTCATTGAAGATGAGGACGAGGAAGAAGAAGAAGAGGAAGATACAGAGTACTCCGAAGAAGATCATGAGGAAGAGAAGTAATCTCTTTCTGCTCCCGCTTGCGCAGGCAGGCGGGATTTTTTATATGTAGCAAAGTGGTGAAGGCGACATGAAACAGTCGCTTGCGTGTACTTATTATTGTGATAACGCTATCATTTTATAATACGTGAATCTTTCTGCTGATATGTCTTGACACATAATAAGCGGACAGAGTAAACTATTGCATGGGCTTATGAATTAAACCTTTAAACATATAGATATCCAGCGTTTAAGAGCTGAAATAACAAAAGTGCCCCGTCACTACGGGTGTCACTTTTTTTGTTTTTTTAGAGCGATATCCCCCTATGCATGTTGTATAAAAAAGCTTGCAGCCGCGTAGAGACCGTGGTCGGATCAGCAGATTCGTCCTGTGTTTTCGTGCGTGCAGTAGCGGCTTCCTTTATACATCATGCTGCTTTGAATTTCTGGAAAACCCAATTAGGAGGTCATATTGTGACAAAGTACATTTTCGTAACAGGTGGCGTTGTATCGTCACTCGGTAAAGGGATTACAGCAGCTTCTCTGGGCCGACTGCTCAAAAACAGAGGCTTAAAAGTAACGATCCAGAAATTCGATCCTTACATCAACGTCGATCCAGGGACAATGAGTCCGTATCAACACGGTGAAGTATTCGTAACAGACGATGGTGCGGAGACCGATCTGGATTTGGGTCACTATGAGCGTTTTATCGATATTAACCTGTCCAAAAACAATAACGTAACGACCGGTAAAGTCTATTCTTCCGTTATTAGCAAAGAGCGTCGCGGTGAATATCTGGGCGGTACAGTACAAGTTATCCCACATATTACGAATGAGATCAAAGAACGCGTATTCCGCGCAGGTCGCGAAGCAAACTCAGATGTCGTTATTACCGAGATCGGTGGTACGGTCGGTGATATCGAGAGTCTGCCATTCCTGGAAGCGATCCGTCAGATCAAGAGCGATGTAGGCCGTGACAATGTGATGTACATCCACGTTACTTTGATTCCTTATATTAAAGCGGCTGGCGAAGTAAAAACAAAGCCAACCCAGCACAGTGTAAAAGAACTGCGTAGTATCGGTATTCAGCCAAACGTTATCGTTTGTCGTACCGAATACGAGCTGTCTGAAGATATGAAAGCCAAAATCGCATTGTTCTGCGATATCGATGCGAATGCCGTTGTAGAATGCCGCGATGCCTCTTCCCTGTACGAAGTTCCATTGAACCTGCGTAACGAAGGTCTGGATGATATCGTGGTGAATCACCTCAAGCTGAATGCTCCTGCACCGGATATGAGCGAGTGGGAAGCATTGCTGAACCGTATTCAGCATCTTGAGAAAACGGTCGAGATCGCAATCGTTGGTAAATATGTAGCGCTGCATGACGCCTATTTAAGTGTAGTCGAATCCCTTTCCCATGCCGGTTATCACGCGAATGCGGATGTAAAGCTGCGCTGGGTGGATGCCGAAGAACTGACCGATGAGAACGTCGCTGAAAAGCTGGGCGGTCTCGGTGGTATTCTCGTTCCAGGCGGATTCGGCGATCGTGGTATTGAAGGTAAAATAAGTGCGATTCGTTATGCACGCGAGCATAAAGTACCGTACTTTGGTATTTGTCTCGGTATGCAAGTATCCGTTATCGAATATGCACGTGCATTTGCAGGTATGGCCGGTGCGAACAGCTCCGAGATCAATCCAGCTACACCTTATCCAGTTATCGATCTGCTGCCAGAGCAAAAAGATATCGAAGATCTGGGTGGAACGATGCGTCTTGGACTGTATCCGTGCAAGCTGCAACCAGGTTCACTTGCTATGGAATGCTATGGCGAAGAGCTTGTATACGAGCGTCATCGTCATCGGTATGAGTTTAACAACCAGTACCGTGAACAGATTGAAAGTGTAGGCATGAAAATCTCCGGTACATCACCAGATGGTCGTCTAGTTGAGATTGTGGAAGTTCCAGATCATCCGTGGTTCCTGGCTGTACAATTCCATCCGGAATTTATTTCTCGCCCGAACCGGCCACAACCGCTGTTCCGTGAGTTCGTGAAAGCTTCCATCGAACACCAGGGCTAAAAGAAGCGCCGGGTTTACGATTATAAGGTTAAATTGCATTTTACGCAACCACCCGTATGTGAAACGCATATACGGGTGGTTTTTATTTATGCCCATAGAACCGATGTCAACTCCTTTAAGCCAAAATTCAAACCAAATCCTATCGATCGCGTATATATTAAGGAAAGCACCCTACATACAATGTCTAATTTTTCATACTAAGGAAGGATTCGGGGCTTGTATGGCGAATGTAATCAACCATGTCTGTACACGCTTTAGACCAAGTGACAATAGCAGCCCGTCATCACTTCTGCGTATCAACACCAACACAAATGAAATCGATCAGCATGGAAGAAGGGAAAGGTGACAGATGGAACAGAAAAAAATACTAATCGTTGATGATCAAAATGGAATTCGTCTACTGCTTGTTGAGTTATTTTCCAATGAGGGCTATGAGATGTTTCAAGCGGCGAATGGCAAGGAAGCACTACAGATTGTGGAGCAACATGTACCGGATCTCGTCCTACTGGATATGAAAATTCCCGGCATGGATGGACTGGAAATTTTGCGCCATATTAAGCAGACGCATCCACGTATCCACGTCATTATGATGACAGCTTACGGAGAACTCGATATTATCCAACAGGCAAAAGATCTGGGCGCCATGAGTCATTTTACGAAGCCTTTTGATATTGATGAAATGAGAGAAGCGGTAGATCGCTGTCTGCGCGGCAGCAGTGTCGATCACTGAACCGATGGACGGTCATATGAGACCGTCCATTTTTAATATACGTGATGCACAATGTAGGATCGCCCGATGAAGTGGTTGCCATTTGCATAAATAATAAGGCTTCCGTAAGGCGAAAAGTCACATAAATCACGATAAAATGGCGTAAATATGCCTAAATTGTTTGTTTAGTATTTAAAGCGGGTTGTGTTATAATAGGCACGTATGCAGTAGCGGCTTACACAATATGGGACATACTGGATAGGATGTGCCCAACATATTTGAGGAGGATGTCATTATGCCATTAGTATCCATGACAGACATGCTGAACAAAGCACTTGAAGGAAAATACGCAGTGGGTCAATACAACATTAACAACCTGGAGTGGACACAAGCGATCCTGGGCGCAGCGGAAGAAGAAAAATCCCCAGTTATTCTTGGTGTATCTGAAGGCGCAGCTCGTCACATGGGCGGCTTCACTACTGTTGTAAAAATGGTAGAAGGTCTTCTGCATGACATGAAAATTACCGTTCCAGTTGCAATCCACCTGGACCACGGTTCTAGCTTTGACAAATGTAAAGAAGCAATCGATGCTGGCTTTACTTCCGTTATGATCGATGGTTCCCACCACCCGATCGAAGAAAACATCGAAATGACGAAAAAAGTTGTTGAATATGCTCATTCCAAAGGCGTTTCTGTTGAAGCTGAAGTAGGTACAGTAGGCGGACAGGAAGACGACGTAATCGGCGGCATCATGTACGCTGACTTGGAAGAGTGCGCACGCCTCGTTAAAGAAACAGGTATCGATACACTGGCACCTGCACTGGGTTCCGTACACGGTCCTTACCACGGCGAGCCTAACCTGGGCTTCAAAGAAATGGAAGAGATTCGTGACGCGGTTAAACTGCCACTCGTACTGCACGGTGGTACAGGTATCCCTAAACACGATATCGACAAAGCGATCTCTCTGGGTACGTCCAAAATCAACGTAAACACCGAAAACCAGATTGAATTCGCAAAAGCGGTTCGCAAAGTACTGGCTGACAAACCGGAAGCTTACGATCCACGTACTTTCATTGTTCCAGGTCGCGATGCGATCAAACAAACCGTAATCGGCAAAATCCGCGAGTTCGGTACAAGCAACAAAGCGTAATTCGCTTTTTGAGTTAGCTTGGTGTATATTACAGTATGCAGAAGTTAAAACAAGACGATTTATCGCAATAAACGTAACTTTTATGCACTCGATGCGTTGAATTAAATAGGTTGAACATGGGAAGTACACCGCTCAGACGGTGTCTTTCCATTTTAACCGCCAAAAATGCCAAATATATCGTTTTATCGGCTGCAAAATACGTAGGGGGATACTAAGCTTTATGGAAAAATTGATGATCAGCGGCGGAAGTCCGTTGCAGGGAACTATCACCATCAGTGGTGCGAAAAACAGCGCCATTGCGCTTATTCCTGCGGCATTGCTCGCCGAATCGGAAGTTGTGCTGGATAATTTGCCACTTCTGAGCGATGTAGCGGTTTACGCAGAAATATTGGAGAATCTCGGTGCAACCGTGAGCTGGAATGAACTGGACAACCAGATGCGTATCGATCCAAGCGATGTACGTTCTATTCCAATGCCTAACGGGCCTGTCAAAAAACTCAGAGCATCCTATTACATGATGGGAGCACTGCTTGGTCGTTTTGGAGAAGCAACCATTGGCTTGCCTGGTGGCTGTAACTTTGAACCTCGACCTATCGATCAACATATTAAAGGCTTTGAAGCGCTTGGCGCGACGGTAACGAATGAGCACGGTTCGATTCATTTATATGCAAAAGAACTTCGCGGTGCGAAGATTTATCTGGACGTAGCCAGTGTAGGCGCGACCATTAACATTATGCTGGCGGCTGCAAGAGCCAAAGGCCATACGATTATTGAAAACGCGGCTAAAGAGCCTGAGATTATAGATGTTGCAACATTACTGAACGCCATGGGTGCCGTTATTAAAGGTGCCGGAACCGAGACGATTCGTATTGAAGGCGTTTCTGAAATGCATGGCTGTAAACATTCCATTATTCCTGACCGTATTCAGGCAGGTACGTATATGATCGCAGCAGCGGCAACGCGTGGCGATGTTCTGATCGACAATGTGATTCCAAAGCATCTCGAGGCCTTAACAGCCAAGCTGCTGGAGATGGGCGTTCATGTGGATGAACTGGATGAAGGAATTCGTGTTATTGGTAAATCGGAATACACGCATGTCGATGTAAAAGCACTAACGTATCCGGGCTTTGCTACAGATCTTCAATCACCGATGACGAGCTTACTTACACAAGCAAAAGGGGTTAGCGTACTGAGCGATTTTGTGTACAGCAGCCGGTTTAAGCATGTGCCTGAGTTAGCACGTATGGGTGCCAAGATTAAAGTAGAGGGACGTTCGGCGATTATTGAAGGTGGCCCACTTAATGCAGCCAAAGTCAAAGCGACTGACCTGCGCGCAGGCGCTGCACTCGTTATTGCTGGTTTGACGGTACCGGAAGGCGTGACAGAAGTATCTGGTGTTGAATTTATTGATCGGGGTTATGACCATCTGGTTACGAACCTGCGCCATCTTGGTGCTAATGTTTGGAGAGAGATGCTGTAACATTCAGCATCTTTCCTTTATGATTGTTCCTCTTACCCGGGAGGAGAATTCATCTGTATTTTGCAAAATACATACCTCTTGAATATCTCCTCTCAACAATGGGTAATGCTATCCTATGAATGGATTCAGAACGTATCCACTCCTGACGATTCAACCTTCTGATTAATTCCCAACATCTTCTATCCCTTGTTTTCACACTCTCGACTAAAATTGAATAGGTGGTTATGGTATGGATTTACAAATTTCCGATCTGGAAGAAATGAAGCTGACCGATCTGTACAAGCTTGCCAAGCAGTATCAGATTCCGTATTACGGACAGCTTAAGAAAAAAGAATTGATTTTTGCTATTTTGCGTGCGCAGGCAGAGCGTAGCGGCTTGATGTTTATGCAGGGCGTACTGGAGATTTTGCCTGAAGGTTATGGCTTTTTAAGACCGATCAACTACTTGCCAAGCGCTGAAGATATTTATATCTCTGCCTCTCAGATTCGTAAATTCGATCTGCGTACAGGTGATCTCGTATCCGGTAAATGTCGGGCACCTAAAGAAAATGAACGGTATTTCGGCCTGCTGCAAGTCAATGCGGTAAATGGCACCAGCCCGGAACAGGCGGCAGAACGTCTGCATTTCCCGGCGCTTACCCCTCTCTACCCACAAAAGAAACTCGTGCTTGAAACAGCTCCTAATAAATTATCCACTCGCATTATGGATGTTCTCGCTCCTGTAGGTCTTGGACAGCGTGGTCTGATCGTTGCACCTCCTAAAGCAGGTAAAACGCTATTGCTTAAAGAAATTGCCAATAGCATTTCTGAAAACAACCCGGAGATTGAGTTATTTGTATTGCTGATCGATGAGCGTCCGGAGGAAGTAACCGATATGCAGCGCTCCGTTAAAGGTGAAGTGGTTGCTTCTACATTTGACGAATTGCCGGAAAATCACATCAAGGTAGCTGAGCTTGTATTAGAACGTGCCCTTCGTCTCGTTGAACACAAAAAGGACGTTGTGATCTTGATGGACAGCATCACTCGCCTTGCGCGTGCGTATAACCTCGTCATTCCGCCATCGGGACGTACATTGAGTGGTGGTATTGACCCTGCGGCATTCCATCGTCCGAAGCGCTTTTTCGGTGCGGCGCGTAATGTGGAGGAAGGCGGCAGCCTGACGATTTTGGCAACCGCATTGATCGATACAGGCTCGCGTATGGATGATATCATTTATGAGGAATTCAAAGGTACAGGTAATATGGAGCTGCATCTGGATCGTAAGCTGTCCGAGCGCCGTATTTTCCCGGCGATCGATATTCGTCGCTCCGGCACACGTCGCGAGGAAGATTTGCTAGCGAAGGAAGAACTGGATACGATCTGGCATATCCGCAAAAATATGAACGAAACGCCAGACTTCGTCGAAGGCTTCCTCAAAAAGCTGCGTAACTCCAAAACGAATCAGGAATTCCTGGCATCGTTTGACATTAGTGAAGAAGGCAAAAAACCTTCGGGTTCTGCGCATGGCTCCAATGCCAAAAAACCAGCTTCTTCAGGCAGCACATCCAGCACTGGACGACGCACGACCCGTTCCACCGCTACTTCGGCAACGACGAACTAAGCCTGCATAGCTATACGTAAAGTGAACAAGCTAGTATGTTGACCGAGCTTCATTTTAATTTTTGATTGACTTTAAGTGCTTGATATAGACATGTGAACACGCAAGGGAAATTAAAATTTAAATATAGTCAACGTACTGGTGCTTGAATCAGGTTGAATTTTAGGGTTGAAGTGGCTTTTTATTGCTCGCTGGAGTAACAAGTTTGGAAACGAAAACGAGTAGTTGAGATAGTCAGCATAATCGGAGTGCGCAGTAAAACAGATCCTATCGCATACGTGTAACGTATCGATCGTGATGAACAATGCACAACAAAGCAGTTTAGCATCTGGACGCACGTATCTGAATAGTACAAGATGCTCTATGTTCCAGTTGAAGTGAAGCTATTTGTCATCTGCTTGGTGGCTTGTACGGCGCCATTATATATAACGGTTGCAAATGCGTTCTAATCCCAGTATAATTATGTAATGCCGTGCTAGATGGGGAGGTAGCGGTGCCCTGTAACTCGCAATCCGCTATAGCGAGATTGAATTCCTGTCCTAGGTATTGTCGATGTGAGGCAGGTATCTGAGCACAGTGTTGACGGGTGGGTCCTTCGCAAGGAACTCCTGTGAACCTGGTCAGGTCCGGAAGGAAGCAGCCATAAGCAGTTTCGTTCTTGTGCCGAGGGAGTGCCTACCCTGAGCTGTTGCTCAGAAGAACCGTTCGGATCGCAATTATCGAAGACAGGTGCACGGTATATAATACAGCATATTCAAAACACCTTTTGCGCTTTGCAGAGGTGTTTTTTTGCTTGTTAAAAGGGCTATTCTGGTTTTGTTAAAGGTCGATTTATAGTATAATAAAGAGTAGGATATAGCGCTTTGTCATCGCCTGATAAAGGGGCACACGTTAGCTTAATTCAGGAGCTAATTGCAAGGCATAGCTAACAATCTATAGTGTTTGTGATTTTCAAACACGGGGTATTATGAAAAAGGTTTTTGCATAGCAAAAGACCATACCTCTATATGCAGAAGGAAGGTAAGCAAGTGGAACACATCGCACTTTATCGTGCTTGGCGGCCGCAGTCGTTTCAGGACATGGTAGGACAGCAGCATATCATTCAGACACTGCAAAATGCCATTCGGGAAGAGCGTATTTCACATGCGTACCTGTTTAATGGTCCCAGAGGAACAGGGAAAACGTCAGCAGCCAAAATACTGGCAAAGGCAATTAACTGTGAAAAAGGCCCTTCCGTCGAGCCATGTAACGAATGTGAAACTTGCAAAAGGATCACTTCGGGCAATATTATGGACGTGCTGGAGATTGACGCCGCATCCAACCGTGGTGTGGAAGAAATTCGGGACCTGCGAGAAAAGGTAAAATATGCGCCTACCGAAGTTCGGCGCAAAGTATATATTATCGATGAGGTTCACATGTTGACGACGGAGGCGTTTAATGCGCTGCTGAAGACGCTGGAAGAGCCGCCGGGGCATGTGGTCTTTATTCTGGCAACAACCGAACCTCACCGCTTGCCGGCGACAATTATTTCGCGCTGTCAGCGCTTTGATTTCCGCAGAGTATCATTGCAGGAACAGGCACAGCGTCTGGAGTTGATCGCTTCGCAGGAAGGCATGAGCGCTGATCCAGATGCGCTGGAGTATATCGCCCGTCTGTCTGATGGCGGAATGCGGGATGCACTGAGCATTCTGGATCAGGTGTCTGCGTTCACAGAGGGCAAGATCACCTACCCGCAGGTGCTACAAATGACCGGAGGTATCGCTTCCGAGCAATTTGCTGAACTGGCTACCGCATTGCTGCAAAGCGATGTGGGACGGGTGTTGCAAATCGTCGAGTCATTTATGCAGGAAGGTAAGAGCGCAGAGAAATGTATGGAAAATCTGCTTTATTATTTCCGTGATGTGCTCATGATCAAGATGATTCCGAATGCAGGTGATCTAACAGAGCGGATGCTCAATCCGGACAACTTCCGTGATACGGCGTCTGCATTCAGTAGAGAGCAGCTATTCGCTATTATCGATACGCTCAATCATTACCAGACCGAAATGAAGTATGCGACACAACCACAGATGCTGTTTGAAGTTGCACTGCTCAAATTGAGCGGTTTGTCAGGTGGTCAGAGTGGTGAAACTAATGATAGTGCTGGTATGAGTACGACGACACAACCGGCTGCTGCCGACGAAGTTCGTCAGCTTAAGCAACAGCTGGCAGCGCTGGAACAAAAGCTGGAAAAAGCGATCAAATCCGGTGGGGTCGGCGGCGATGGAGCTGGCAATAGCGCTCCGGCGGGCAGACGTGCTCCAGCACCGCGCATTTCATCAACTGCGAAAATCCCGTCTCAAATGAATCAATATGTGGCTAATCGAACGCATGAAGACTTTACTCGCGTCTCCAGCTCCTGGAGCAAAGTGCTACAGCGAGTGAAGGAAGTGAAAGTGACGATTCATGCCTGGTTTGTGAACTGCGATCCGGTATCGATCCATGAGGATGCTATTCTAGTAGCGTTCAAGCATGATATGCACCGGGAAACGATTGAGAAGGCAGCGAACCGCCAGATTGTGGAATCTGTACTGGAAGAAGTGCTGGGGAGTCCGTACCGACTCATTACGATGATGCAAAAGGACTGGCTGGAAGCGATCGAAGGTACAAGCGAACAGCCAGGCGAAGAATTAAAGTTAGAACATGAGCAAGAAGACAAGGGCGAAGCGTTAGTGGATGAAGCGATTCAGCTGTTTGGCGAAGAACTCATTGTCATTAAAGAATAATAGTATAATCATTTGACCAGAGGAGATGATCGTAATGGGTAACATGAACCAGATGATGAAACAGGTAAAGAAAATGCAGGAGCAAATGCTGAAAGCACAGGAAGAACTAGGTGGCAAAACGGTTGAAGGTACATCCGGTGGCGGCGTCGTTTCTGTTGAAGTAAACGGACACAAAAAAGTGCTCGCTATTAACATCAAACCGGAAGCTGTAGATCCAGACGATGTTGAAATGCTGCAAGATTTAGTAATGGCAGCTGTTAACGATGCAATGACTAAAGCTGAAGAGCTAGCCAACAAAGATATGGGCAAATTCACAGGCGGAATGAACATTCCAGGCTTGTTCTAAAATTATAGATCGGCATTCATGCAATGACCGGTCTCAAAGGAGATCGCTGTATTGTACTATCCCGAACCGATTGCCAAGTTGATCGATGCTTTTACGCACCTACCAGGGGTTGGACCGAAAACAGCAGGGCGACTGGCGTTTCATGTACTGCGTATGCAAGAAGATGACGTGATTGATTTTGCCAAAGCTCTGGTCAATGTGAAGCGCAATCTTCATTACTGTTCGATCTGCGGCAACATTACCGATGCAGACCCTTGCCAGATTTGTCAGGACAAAACGCGCGACGCTTCCATTATTTGCGTAGTGCAGGAACCTAAAGATTTGGTAGCAATGGAGCGTACAAGAGAATTCAACGGCTACTATCATGTACTGCATGGTGCAATTTCGCCGATTGAAGGGATTGGACCGGAGGAAATCAAACTCAAGGAGCTGCTCAATCGTCTTAGCGATGAGCGGGTACAGGAGTTGATTTTGGCGACCAACCCGAATATTGAGGGAGAAGCCACAGCGATGTACATTTCCAGACTTGTAAAGCCATTTAACCTGCGAGTAACTCGTATCGCACATGGTCTGCCGGTCGGCGGCGATCTGGAGTATGCTGATGAAGTTACATTGTCCAAGGCGCTTGAAGGAAGACGAGAGTTGTAATAGAGCTGTAGATTGCACCTATAAATTGCAATTATAGATCATACGTTATACGTAGGTGCAAACGATTCATATGTATGGAAGGGCTAAGTAGCTCCTATACTATAGTGTGCGTAGATATTGAGGATTCGTTAGCGTATACACACTTAGCTGTGATCAAGCATATAGGATGAAGCGCTAAAGTGAATATGATAACCGTAGTGCCAAATAGGGATGGAATGTATGATGTTCTATCCATTTCTAGTGTTGGTGAATATAGTGGTAGTGAACTTCTAATACGAGGTTTAATAAAAAGGCATTTTTGCAAAGCAAAATATGTTACTGGTTTCCAGACTGAAGAGGATGCGTTAATGCGTATTCTCTTTTTTTTTATGTTTAAAAGTAAGGGATTGGAGATGAGGGGGACAGCGAGAGCATAAAAATCACGAGTTCTTATGAAAACATATAGACAAATAGCTGGGGCATAGACAAAATAGCTCTGTCTCTGTCTCTGTCTCTGTCTCTGTCTCTGTCTCTGTCTCTGTCTCTGTCTCTGTCTCTGTCTCTGTCTCTGTCTCTGTCTCTGTCTCTGTCTCTGTTTTTGTCTTGGTCATAGTCTTGGTCTGTATATCTATATCTATATCTATCTTTATCTCGGTGTCTACATGTATCATGTGAGTTTTGTGCTACGATCCATGATTGTACTACGCAAAATATCGAAAGACTGGATAGCTCTTATAGTGTAAATGGATAGGCATAAAACAACTGTGACTAGCTTTGACTGATTCCAATGAGAGCGTGGAAGTAAAGAAGATCAATAGAAGTAATAAAGTTGTGCGGCAAAAGAGTTGATGAAAGATCAAACACCAAACACTATAGTTTAGTAGTTAGTAGTTAGTAGTTAGTAGTTAGTAGTTAGTAGTTAGTAGTTAGTAGTTAGTAGTTAGTAGTTAGTAG
>NZ_JBCGUH010000023.1:0-53947 GCF_039822605.1 Paenibacillus wenxiniae | reverse complement strand
GGATTTGCTGTGGTACGGATTTGCTGTGGTACGGATTTGCTGTGGTACGGATTTGCTGTGGTACGGATTTGCTGTGGTATGGATTTGCTGTGGTATGGATTTGCTGTGGTATGGATTTGTGGGTGTATAGATTTGCTACGGTGTTCAGTAGTTTGAAGTATCTAAATTGAAATATGAGATTGCCCCGTTCAACTATTAAATTTCAAACGATATATGCTCTACAACATTCATAGTAGCTGAATTTTATATAAAGGTGCAGCTTATGTGAGAATGTAAGCGATAAAGCACATCCAATAACGTATAAACTATAATCCCTAATGTTGCGAGAACAACGGAACGGAGAGAAGGAAATAAGGAAGATAGACGACTTTTCCTGTTAGTACGTCGCTAACATGAGGTACAATGAAAAGTAATTTTGCGCAATAAAATACTTTATTGCTATTACCGAATAAAAACTCTTGCGCAATCCTCCCACCCATGATATGATCTTTCTTGTGGTTGCGAAATCAATCACTAACAATATTTGCGGTCGTGGCGGAATTGGCAGACGCGCACGGTTCAGGTCCGTGTGGGCTTACCCCCGTGGAGGTTCGAGTCCTCTCGACCGCATTTCCTTTAAACGTAATGATTGACCGATATGAAGCGACTGTTCCTTATGATGAGGAACAGTCGTTTTTGTTTGCATTTTAGTACACTTAAAACAATCATAGAAATCAAAGCAGTTACAGCAATCAAAGAAATCAAAGCTAGTAAAGCAATCAAAGCTAGTAAAACAAGTAAAGCCAATAGGTCATCCGCATCGCATAACATGGAATGCGATCAAACACCAGATTGGCGAGCACCGTCGCACCGTGTATACGTCTCGAGTTTAGATTCCACCGGCATATAATTTAACGAATTGTAAATTACCCCTTCATAAATGGAAGCAATCCGCTTAATATAGAAAACAACAACAACACCGTACGGCTAATCGTGTTCCAATGGATCAAAGGGCAATTCTCTTAAACGCAGGTTTCATACCTACATACGGTGACAAAAGCTGAAACAGATTCTCGTCGGACAGTCAGCATGACCGCAGCACCCAATCTCATACAAAAAGAAGTGAATGCATAATGGATTACGCGATACGTTGGAAATGGGGACACCGGATTCTCGATCGATATTTTACCGGAGCCACGATGAATTACAGGCAGATGATCTCGCTGTTTATTCCGATTTTGATTGACCAGGCGTTTATTATGGGGCTGAACTTGATCAATACAGCGATGATTAGTTCTGCCGGAGTAGCAGCGATCAGTGCGGTCAATATGATCGACTCGCTGAATATTTTCCTGTTCAGTATTTTCATTGCTGTAGCGACAGGCGGTACGGTCGTCGTTGCCCAGTATAAAGGCAATGGCAATGTGAAAAAAGTATCCGAAGCGAGCGCAGGTGCGATCTCGGTTGTTACGCTACTTGGACTTGTCGTCGGTCTGCTTGGCATTGCGCTACATGTGCCACTACTCAATGTGCTGTTTGGTTCAGCGCAGGCGGACGTGATGAGCTATGCGCGCACGTATTTGATCGGGAGCTGTATTTCATTTGCCGGCATTGCGATCGTAGAAGCGATCTGTGGCGCGCTGCGTGGTGTAGCCAGTACACGTGCTTCGCTTATGCTGTCACTCATTATGAACGTATTGTATGTGCTGCTTAACTTCCTGTTTATCCACGGCTTGCATATGGGTGTGCTCGGCATGACGATTGCGCTCAATATCGCCCGTTATGGCGGTGCGGTCTGTGCGCTGTATTATTTGTTCAAAATCGACGTGAATCTTAAAGTGCGGATGAAGGAATTATTTCGGGTCAAATGGGAGATGTTCCGCAAAATTCTGTTTATCGGCTTCCCCTTTGCGACCGAGCAAATGTTCTTTAATGGCGGTAAAATTCTCACCCAGATTTTTATCGTCTGGATGGGCACGTATGCGATTGCGGTGAATGCGATCTGTTCGGCGCTTGCTGGGGCGATGCAAATTCCAGCCAATGCGCTGTCACTGACGATCATTACGGTAGTCGGGATTTGTATCGGTAGTGGTAATATTGACGAGGCGCGCAAGTTTACGAAGTCGTTTCTGGTGCTGTCTTCGATCTCGTTTGTAGTGATGGGGTTAATTATTTTACCGCTATTTAACCCGTTGATCGCGCTCTTTGCTCCGCCAGCGGAAATTGTGGATGATATTTTCCTGATTTTGCTAGTGAATACACTGGTACAAATTCCGCTATGGGCGATCTCGTTTATTACACCATCTGCATTGCGTGCCGCCGGTGATGCAAAGTATACCTCGGTCGTCTCGATGCTGACGATGTGGCTATTCCGCGTCGTGATGGGCTATGTGCTTGGTGTTGTATTTGGCTGGGGCGTACTCGGCGTGTGGATTGCGATGGATCTGGAGTGGGGCGTGCGCGGGATTATTTTCCTGAAGCGGTTCTATGGGACGAAATGGTTGCAGCATCGGTTGATTTAGTACTTTTTATTTACAGTAAAGCAAACCATGTATAGATCTTAATATTTTGAATATTTTACCAATAGATATCTAATCTGAGCATGATTAAATTGATCTGTCCTCCAAACTAAATAGAAATATAAAGAATGAAACGATGGCAAGTCCGTTTCATTCATACATAGTTCAAATCTGTAGGTCATGATTTTCGAATGATTTCACGTTGAAATGATGTTAAAAATTGATTGTTGACTGAAACTCGGTTTCGTTTGTTATTCTAAACGAGTCATTTTAAATAATGCTCTTAAATAACAAGGAGGCTATAGGATATGTACGAAAGTGAAAAGAAATCAGCAACCGAGATAACAAATTATTATCAAGAAAAATGTGGAGTTAAACTATCAAGAACGCGCTGGCACGATAAAAAAGTTCTCAATTATTTAGATGTAATCCGTGATGGAGAGAGTAGACTAGGGAGAGAAGCAGGAGAATCGCTATATTACGATGTTAAAGATGCTGAAGCTATGGCAATGTTTCAAACTTATAATCAGCATTTAGGTGGTATTAAACTTGAACACTTAACAGATGATTTAGCTAATTGTGATCAAGGCGAGTTTTTGGAGAAACATTTAAGTAATACAACCAGTATAGATCGAATCATTCTCGCCACCATGCAAGCTTATATTTGTTATTTGAAGCAGACATATGGTCAATATTGGAGCAGCCATGTAGATTGGTTTATGTTATACAAATCATTTAAGATTTATGAGGACGAGAAATCCGATTCGGCACAGCGCTCAACAGAAGCGAGATTTGAGAAATGGACTAATTTGCAAATTAATCAATATGTAAATAGAAATTATGAGGATATTTATAAAGATTTAGAGTCTGATTATGAACACAACTGTGACGAAGAGGAAGAAGATTTTGACGATTTTATAAATGAAGGATTGATTGAGCATTTTATAGACCACAGCCCGTTATTTTTTGAGACTGAAGGAAAGAATTCATTTTTGGAAATTAAAAAGGATTATTTGATTCTACAAGCTATTGAATTGCCAGACTATTTTTATGAAAAATTATTTAAATCTTTAATGGAACTTATCCTTCTCGATAAGTTAAAGTGTGACGGATTTTGGGATGAATATTTTGAAAATTGGAGTAGATTGGAACTCATACAAGGTAAAGAAAGATATAGTTATTTAGCTTACACAGCATCAAAAGAAGAAACATATTTATTAGAGTATTTATATGTTAAATCTATACCACAAAATCTCACTTTTCTATTCGGGCGGAATGTATTTAGAAATATGTTGGAAAAAGAAATTTCATTAGTTGATCATGTGGATCAATATAAACAGGAGAATATTTTGGGACTTGAGAAAATGATAGATTACATGCAAATTCATAAACAAAGTTATTCACTTGAATCTGAAGGAATTGAGCTTAAAATACAGAAGCTTATAGAAATGTTTAATTTGGAAGTCCCAGATTATTTTAAGTCTCCGAATCATATCGCTCTTTTTAATGATTATGCGAGTAATCAATGAATACTATTTTTCTCGTTCAAAATGAATGTTCTTAATTATCATGGCATACATTTACTTTCAAATTAATAGCATCCGGCAATAAATTATGTGTAATCAAGATGATAGTTAAGGCTAAGTAACCCTATTGTTTTTGTCTGCATTTTAGATGAAGATGATAGGGTTGATTTTTATGAAAATTGATTGATAAGTTGTTTCCTATCATACATATACACGACTATCTTGATATCAGTCACCGTTTGTAGGCGAATGGTAATAGGAAATACAAGCTCAATCGGCGAGCTGAATTCATACTCTCGAATTAGTGATGCAGCGGTTTATTTACATATTTAAATGAAAGAAAAGAACAAGAGCTAATCAGGAAATCTGAAATATAAATTTGGATTGCTGTACTGAATTTAGACACTATCCGATATGTAGTAGTAGGGATTTTATGTTCTATATAAATAAAGTTAAACTCTCATCGTTAAATTCGCTAAACATTAAGATTCCAAGTTAGATTTGTTAAATGCATATATTTTAACATTTTAAATTGATGGGAACGACGTTGATTTGCTTTGGTAGATTTATAATTAGATATTTCGATTTTTAGAGCCGTAGGTGCATTCGTAAACTATACCGTGTTAATAATCAATAAAGGAGATGCTGACAAATGTTCAAACAAATCGCACTATGTACGATCATGTTCGGATGGATAAGTGGCTGGGGAGGAACAATTAGCTATGAATCGTTAACGATGCAACCAACTAAAGCTGAAGCAGCGGCTACGACCTATTATGTAGCGACGAATGGCGATGATCGCGCCAACGGTACGTTAACTGCGCCCTGGAAAACATTACAGCATGCAGCCAATCAGGCGCAGCCTGGCAGCACTATCTATGTGCGCGGCGGTGTATATCGACAACAGTTACACATTACCCGTTCCGGTAATGCACAGCAGGGAGCGATTACGTTTACTCGCTATAAACAGGAGCAGCCGATTTTGGATGGAACGGGTCTGGCTGTAGACGGTTTGCAAGGAATGGTGGGAATCGACAATGCCAGCTATATTACGATCGATGGATTGGAAATTCGCAATTATGCGACGAGCCAATCCGGTCATGTACCTGCTGGCATTAGCGTGATCGGCGCAGGTGGAACGATTCGTCTGCTGAATAACCATATTCACCATATTGCCAATACAGCTAATCCCCAGGGAGAGGAATTATCCGGGCGTGATGCGCACGGTATTGCGGTCTATGGCACCAAGGCACCTGCGGCATTGCATCATCTGACGATTAGCGGCAATGAGCTGGATCATCTGGTGCTGGGCAGTAGTGAAAGCATCGCTTTGAATGGTAATGTGACAGACTTTGAAGTGACGAATAATCGAGTACATGATAACGATAATATCGGCATCGATGCGATTGGTTTCGAAGGAACAGCGCCTGATTCGGCATATGATGCGGTACGCAATGGGCGTATTGTTGGAAATACGGTGTTCAATATTACGTCAAATCGCAATCCGTCCTACGGACGCAACCTGCCGAACAATAGCAACGGAGCAGCAGGCATTTATGTAGATGGGGGACGTAATATCGTCATTGAGCGCAATCGCAGTTATAGCAATGATATCGGCATTGAGATTGCTTCCGAGCATAAAGGCAAGTCGACGAGCGGCATTACCGCGCGCAGTAATGTGGTGTATAACAATCGTTATACAGGCATTGGGATTGGAGGCTATGATACCGAGCGTGGACTTGCGACAGATTGCATCATTATGAATAATACACTGGTGGGCAATGATACGTTATCGAATGAGCCGGGTAATGGGGCCGGACAATTGTTGATCCAATATGGAACGTCACGCAATGTGATCCAAAATAATATTTTATCCGCGAGTGCAACCGGTGTGCTGATCTATAACGAATATTCTAGCAATGGGAACCGACTGGACTATAACTTATATGATACGCCAGGTGGAGCAGATGAAGCGTGGTGGACATGGAAGGGAATAGTGTACGAAAATCTGTCTGCCTTTCAAAAAGCGAGCAAGCAGGAGCAGCATGCTCGATTCGCGAATCCGCTATTTCGCAATGCGAAAGCAGGGGACTATCGTCTTCGCCCAGGCTCACCTGCGATCGATAGCGGGTTGATCGATACGAAGCGGATCGGCACGCTGGATATGGCTGGTCAGCCGCGCGTATCCGGCAAAGCAGTAAACCGTGGTGCGTATGAATAACACCTCGCCTCGCCGCCTTGCCGCTCCATTGCGCAGCAGTTATTACCCTGAACGTTAGTGGCTTAGCAGTACGAGGATCAATGCGATTACCGCAGGCAAACCTTGCATAATCAAAATCGAGCGCTTTACGCTCAAACCGCCATACAGCGCAGCGATGATCACACACGCAAGGAAGAAAATCGCGAGCTGGTACGCAATATGGGCATCTGGATGCAGAAGCGACCAGATCAGTCCGGCTGCGAGAAAGCCGTTATACAGCCCTTGATTGGCTGCCATCGAGCGCGTAAGCTGGGCGTGCTCGGGATTGGTGCCAAACGTCTTCATCACACGCGGAGTCGTCCACAAAAACATCTCCATCACAAGGATATACAGATGCTCCAGCGCAACGATAGCAATCATAATCGAAGCCAAAATCATCAGCATGAGAATTCCATCCTTTCGATACGATCCATACGGATCAAGTCATCATTATAGGTTGATCATAAGCGCCACGGGTCTGCAAATCAAAGGAAGAAGTAATAGACAGTGGCAGATGCAGCGATGTTCCTTTGAGCAACAGGATCATCCATCTATATCGATCCATCTATGCCGTACAAAGTACCTAGTCTCGTCTGCATCAACTCCAATCGGTATGTACTCATAGCTGTCCTTTGCAGTCCGCTTGCTTGTTTATTTTACCACAGCTGCACAGAGTGAAAACGGCAATATATGAAGTGAAGCATATCGGAATATCGTAGTGAATATGTGCAACAGGTGGATTTCGCAGTCTGGAGCGTTCAGGTGTGCTTGCGATCATCTACATGACGTCCCCGATACCGAACGGCGAAGCTGCATCAGTCATGCTATACTTTGATGAGAAGGCATCGCTAACACATAAGGAGGCAATAAGGATGGCAATGGAAGCAGCGACAACATCAGTAGGCTTTATCGGAATCGGTGTTATGGGGAAAAGCATGGCGCGTCATCTCAAGCAAGCAGGCTATCCGCTGCATGTGTATACACGTACAGCGGCGTCTGCCCAAGAGCTGGTAGATGAAGGTGCAACATGGCATGAGACACCGGGCGCACTGGCAGCAGCGTGCCATGTGATCATTACGATGGTTGGTTATCCGAAAGATGTAGAAGATGTATACCTCGGTTCAAACGGAATTATCGCTAAGGCAGCAGCGGGTACATACCTGATCGATATGACCACTTCCAGTCCACAGCTAGCACAGCGGATTGCAGAGGAAGCAGCTAGCAAAGGTTTGCATGCACTCGATGCACCGGTATCTGGTGGTGATGTGGGCGCACGGGAAGCACGTCTGTCCATTATGGTAGGCGGCGAGCAGGCAGATTTTGAAGCGGTGAAGCCACTGCTGGACAAAATGGGCACGAATATTGTTCTACAAGGCGGCCCAGGTGCAGGTCAGCATACGAAAATGTGTAACCAGATCGCGATTGCCTCCGGTATGCTCGGTGTGTGCGAAGCGCTGGCGTATGCCAAATTCGCCGGATTGGATGCAGAGGTCGTACTGCAAAGCATCGCTACTGGCGCAGCGGGAAGCTGGTCGCTAAGCAATCTCGGCCCACGTATGATCAAAGGCGATTTTGAACCGGGCTTTTATGTGAAGCATTTTATTAAAGATATGGGCATCGCACTGGAATCGGCAAAAGCGATGGGACTGAACACACCGGGACTGGCGCTAGCAGAGTCGGTGTATCAACAGCTCGCGCAAGAAGGATATGACAATAAAGGGACGCAGGTGCTGTATCATTATTTTACAGCGCAATGAAGCAATTAACGTAAGTAATATTATCAGAATATAGCTATCTTCTCAAAGTGGCTATATTCTGATATCTAAATTCACAATTTTTAATTTGGGTATATACTTTAAATGGTAAATAAACTATAATATGAATTGTATAAATAATTTTACATAATAGTGTTGGAGGAAAAATTATGAAGAAATCAAACATCGTACTTTTATCGACAGCTTTAGCAACAGCAATAATTATACCTACCATTGTACATGCTAATTCTCCACAGATTTCTGTAGAAAGCCAAGTAGATTCACATTCAACTGATGAAAATGTTGAAGAAACAGGACCGATTTTTTCTGGTGATCCAGTAACTCCATCAATCATTGCTAATAATTTTTCTGGAACAGCTTCTGGTAGCAAACAAACATCTTCTGCTTTTGTAGTACCTATTAATTATGGTCATGTAAAATTATACTTTTTAAATAACTCATCTGCTGCTACTACGATTTCTGTTACCAATATTAAATCCGGTTTGGTTTATTTTACCAAACAAGTCGATGCCGGATCTTCTTACACATGGAGAAGTATAGATAATTATTCTAATGGAATGCAGTCCGGCGATTATACAGTAACTTACAGATCATCTTCAGCTAACGTAAATGTTAATTATTCCGGCTTTGCATCGAATAATATCAAGGAAGTAGCTAACTAATTATTTGACTTTTAAGTTGTTTAAGAAATGAGTAAAAAAACCTGTACATAAACTTGAGAATAAAGACTCAAGTTTATGCTATAGGTTTTTTTGATTTAAATAAATTGTATTTTTCTTACATCATTCATTTTCAGTCAACATCTCATTCACCAGCTCACTCATCCCCTGCCACGAATCCTTCATCACGAACTCCGACTGAATCGGCAAATTCCACGGGCGTGGAATGCCAATCGTCTTTTTGCCAGCGGCACGTGCAGCCAGCAGATTATGCGGGCCATCGTCGATCAGTACATCGAACTCCAGCAAATATTTGCGTTTAGCGACAAAAAAGTTCTCATACGAAATAAACGGCAGATGGCGTTGCAGCCAGCGCCACTTTTCCGGTACCGAGTCAGGGCGTGACGCTGTAACGATAATCAGATCATGCTGGGCATGAATCTTCTCCACTTCAGCAATCGTGTACTCGTCAAAAATTTCCAGTTCCTCATACAACCCTGGACGTCCAAAAAATACATCTTCCGAGCATTCATGGTGCCAGATTTGGCGCAGATCAAAATTTACGATTTGCTCCATCGTGAGCGGTAAATCAGGGTACAGCAAATTATGATAATGAATCGCCCGTGGCAATAGATGACATAATGTATCATCCATATCAATGGCGACAATTTTTCTATCCAAATCAAAGTCCTCCTAAAAGTGGTATTGAATACGCAGGCTACAAGCTATTTGTTGTCGGTTCATAATCTGTGTTGAAGCTACGCACATGAATAAAGCGATGCCATCATACTTATTGAAATTATATGTTGACGTTATATGTTAAAGCCACACCACAAAGAAGCTGTGTACGAGTCTGCTGATTCACAAGATGATTCGTATAGGTGAAAAGACTACTCTTCTCATCTTAGTTTTTATTACCAGTTGTCGCAACAATAACTGGAAAATTGATCATGATCATGCAGTACGATAACCAAGTAAGAAGGCTAAAATACATAACTATAGCACAGCTCCATGCTCAAACAGAATGAATATCTTCACTGAACAGGCGTAGTCCACCTCTTCGTCCCTTATTTCAAATCAACACCATTATCTTTCTAACATCAGGCTGAGCTAACATAAAAACAAGCACCTGCCCATTCTCTGGCAGATGCTTGTTCGGTTTGATAACGTTAATGAGATCTATAGCTATATGTTATGCTGCGATGATCGGTACGAAAAGGAAGTGTCCGCTCAGTCGGTCTTTTTCGCGCCTGTCCATTCTTCGCCGGATAGGTATTTTTCCGTCAGGATCGACAGCAACTGGATACCGACTTCATTATGTCCGCCTTCAGGGATGATCAGGTCAGCGTACTTTTTGGAAGGCTCGATAAACGCTTCGTGCATCGGCTTCACGGTTGTTAGGTACTGCTGATGAATCGATTGGATGCTGCGTCCACGTTCTTCAATATCACGCAGCACACGACGCAAAATGCGCACGTCCGGGTCGGTATCGACGAATACTTTAATATCCAGCTGCTCACGCAACTTCTCGTCCGACAATACATGCAAACCTTCGATAATGACGATATTGTTCGGCATCAGTTCCAGTCGTTGATCGGTAAAACGAGCATGCATCGTGAAATCGTACACGGGCGCATAAGCCGTTTGACCTTGCTTTAACTCGCCAAGATGCTCGATCAGCAGTTCGTTATCAAACGCGAATGGGTGATCATAGTTAATGAGCGCGCGCTCATCTAATGTGAGATGAGTGTGATCCTTGTAATAATTATCCTGCGAAATGAACGTGACTTCCTTGCCTGCACTTAAACGTTCGATAACGGAGCGTGCGACAGTTGTCTTGCCTGAACCGGTGCCACCGGCAATACCAATAATGAGCATGGCGTTAACATAAACCTCCCTGGAATGAATCGTAATATTATGGTTGGGCATAATGGAAGCGCGGCGACAGAAAATACAGGCTCGACTAGAGTCTTTTCCTGCCGTGCCACCGTGCCGGTAAATGAAGTAATTTTTGCACGACAAAACCAATTTACATTCAGCATCTGACATTGTAAATCCGGTGAAAAATAATCATGATTTTTACGGGACAAAATTTACACACTACTAATATTTTAGAATAGCACAGCTGCGCCTTTTTTTCACCTGATTTCAAAAGGTTTACACAGGAAATATTACATTTTGTCAAATGACATTGAGCTGGATTGCTTTAGTATAGAAGCTATGGAGCTGAACAGAGGATCTGAAATGGAGTAACCGCAGCATAATAATGAGTGGTTGAGCCGCACCATAACGACTGTTTGCAGGAACAGCGATCTCTAATCCCTAGTAGGGTAGTAGATTGCAATCTGTCACAGCAAGCAACAGGCAAGCGATGTTCGATATCCGAAATCTGGCGACTGGAGTGATAACGATGAAGCAGCAGCAACAGTTATTCGTAAATGTAGCACGACTGGAGCAGACGATTGAGGCATTTGCCGATTATGGACGTACCGAAAACAATGGTGTTACCCGACTAGCGTTAAGTGAGCAGGATATTGCAGTACGTGGCTATTTCAAGCATTGCTGTGAAGAGCTTGGTATGACGGTTGCCGTGGATGATCTGGGCTGTATGTATGCGACCTATGGGGGGACAGAGGATGTGCCACCGATTGTCATCGGTTCTCATATGGATACGGTCAAAAAGGGCGGGCGCTTTGACGGTATTCTTGGCGTACTCGCCGGGCTGGAGCTGGTGCGTACACTTCGAGACTATGGCATTCAGCCGCGCATTCCGATCGTCGTTATGAATTTTACGAATGAAGAAGGGGCACGTTTTGAGCCGTCGATGATGGCGTCGGGCGTGCTTGCTGGACGGTTTGATCAAGCAACGATGCTAGCGAAGACGGATTCGGATGGTGTGACGTTTGGAGATGCGCTACAGGCAAGCGGTTATGCGGGAGATGAGCAGCATCGTATGCGTGCAGCGACCGCTTATTTGGAGTTACATATTGAACAAGGCCCTGTGCTGGAAAGTGAGCAACTGGCGATCGGGCTGGTTGATTGTGTCGTCGGGATGGTCTGTTATGAGATAGAGGTACATGGAGATTCCAATCATGCAGGCACGACACCGATGTCGATGCGGCAGGATGCATTATTCGCCACGAATGATCTGATCTGTATGCTGCGAGAGCAGCTTGCACCGCTGGATGAGGAATTAGTGTATACGATGGGACGTATGAATGTGTATCCGAATATCCATACGGTCATTCCGAATCGAGTCGTGTTTACATTAGAGGCACGGCATAAAGATGAAGAGGTGGTACGTAAAGTAGAGGAGATTATTCATGGCTTGCCCAAGCAACAGGGCGGCTGTGAGGTGAAAGCGACACGCCTGTGGAATCGTGATACCGTCTGGTTTGATACACATGTATGCAGCGTATTGAAGCAGGCAGTCCATACGCTCGGTTATTCATATCGAACGATGGCTAGCGGTGCCGGACATGACGCTCAGTTTGTAGCGGACTTCCTGCCAGCGGCGATGGTATTTGTGCCCAGTGTACGCGGTAAAAGTCACTGTGAGGAAGAATTTACGCCGTATGAGCAATGTGCCCAGGGGGTGAACGTGTTACTGGAAGCGGTTATGCTCTTACAGGAGCAATCGAAATGATCGCAATGATCGCAATGATCGCAATGATCCGAATAATATAGAACTTGATTTAAGAACATAATTTAGAGCACGATTCAAAACGATGATCGGAACAGTGATTCAAACAACGATCAGAACGATGATCAGAACAATACAATGCCCATCACTGCCGAACCGAGAATGACGAGCAGCGGATGGGCTTTGTAACGTACAATCGCCAGAAAGACGGCTGCACCGATCAGTAGCGTAAGCCATGTTTTCAGCTCGCTCAGTGCTGACCAGCCGCTGCCGAGTCCAAAATGAATTGCTGCATACGCGATCAAGCCAGTCACAATCGGACGCAGACCATAAAACGATGATTTGATCACCTGACTGCTATTCATCCGATAAAATAATCCAGCCAGCGTGATCACCAGCACGAGCGAGGGGAGCACAATACCGAACGTAGCAATCGCAGCGCCGGGTATGCCTGCTACCTGATAACCGATCAGTGTCGCGCTATTCGTCGCGATCGAACCGGGTGCCATGCCAGCGAGCGAAACGGTTTGACGAAACGGCTCAGCCGCCATCCAGCCGTATTGCTCAGCGTCATGCTGAATGAGCGGAATGACCGCATAGCCACCGCCAAATGAAACGAAGCCAATTTTCAAAAATGAAATAAACAGCTGCCATAACAGCATAGTGCACCTTCTTTATGATGTAGGTAATATAAATACTATAGTTAAATATAGTATTCGATATACGTCGTATTGTGCTTACCAGAACCGCGCTCTTTTTCTGTACGAATCCTTAGGCCCAGCGCCTTTTTCACCCTTACGATGAGCAATCCGATTACCAGACCGGATAAAATAAGGAAGATCGGATTCAGTCCGGTTAATAGCAGGATCGTCAGCGCTGTCGCCGCCACAATAATCGTCGTGCGATCAAATAGCGAGTTTTTGCCCATGCGATAGGCAGCAACCGCAATTAGGCCGATTACCGCACCTTTAATACCTTGAAAAGCAGCCTGCACTTTAGGCACATCGTGGAACAGCGAGTAAAATAAGCTTAATACAAACACAATCAAAAACGTAGGCAATGTAATACCAAGTGTCGCTGCAATCGCGCCGGTCACACCAGCCATCCGGTAGCCGACAAAAGCAGAGGCATTCACGCCTACTCCGCCCGGAGCCGAGCCAGCGACCGATAACAGATCATTCATCTCATCCGGCTCAATCCAGCCGCGTCGTTCTACTACTTCTCGCTCAATCATCGGAATCATCGCATAACCGCCACCAAATGTAGCCGGTCCAATTTTGAAAAAGACCCAGAACAGATCGATCCACATCGCTACTCTGCGCGCAGGCGGCGATGTTGTGGAAGATCCGGTTCGTGCTGCCCCAAATAACATACGTATCCGTCCCTTCTGTATACGTATAGTATATCATCTTTTTACCAAAATGAAATTAACTATAGAAAAACAATTGTAAAAACGACTGAAATAACGAAAAAAAGAGTCTTTCAGAGCGGAATAGTCATTTTTAAAGCTGGATGTTCCAGATGAAGAGGTTGAAATGTTCTGATTCGCTCATCTTTTTACATTTTTGATAAAAAGTCGATGTTAAAGATGTTGAATGAGGATAGAGGTTAAAGTTAAATGAGTATGAAGTAAGCAACAGAATATAAAGCTAGCACAAAATAATAAGCTGGTATAAGTAAGCTGGCATAAGAAACAAAATAAAATAAACACAAGCCAAATCGCCGCCAGCAACAAATACATTTGACAACCGCTTGCATACCCACGTATCATAGAACCCAAAATCCGGTCATGTACCGGAATAGATCTATGAATAGACTGTTACATGTCGGCACTTTCGTCCCTGCGTATGGATGACCTGGACTCAGGATCGTAAGTCAGCGACAGGTCGTTCATAACACTGGAGGAGATGAGAAGATGCTGTCATTTTTCAAAAAGGATAAAACAGGCCCAATCGAAGCATTTGCTCCCATTACAGGCAAAGCGGTCGATCTGTCGAACGTACCAGATCCGGCATTTGCAGAAAAGCTAATGGGTCAAGGGATCGCGATTGAACCACAGGAAGGCAAAGTACATGCTCCCTTTGATGGTAAAATTGCGCAACTGTTCAAAACGAAGCATGCGATGCTGATCGAACACAGCTCCGGTATTCAGGTGCTTATTCATGTTGGTGTAGATACGGTATCGCTGAAAGGCGAAGGCTTTACTGCGCATGTGGCAACGGGTGATAAGATCAAGCAAGGACAATTGCTGCTCGAATTTGATATCGCTCATATTCAAGCGGCAGGCTATCCAGTGATCACACCATTTATCGTGCCGGATGGTCAGGATGAGGTGAAAGGTGTTATCGAACAGCTTGGGAATGTGACGGCAGGCCAGCAACAGGTGCTGACGATCGAGCGGTAAGCAGGATGAGCTGATTGATCGTTTCGTCCGTCATATCGGTAGGCTGAAGTTGAATGATCGGGTGTTGAATTTCCGTCTCTTAGTATAGCTATCCTTGCACGACAGCATGGAGCTAGCGTTTTCGTTTCTATATAAAATGAACTATAATCCTGCCGGAACAGCGATGATCTGGTAGGATTTTTTGCTGTTTCGTTTGGTCTTTAAAAAGCTATGGTATAGTGGAAGCAAGGCGTTTCGGTAGGGAAGCCGAGCGATAGGAATGCAGGATAGACGGGTTTTGCGGTTAATAGAGATAAGAATCAATTTAGAAATACGGTGACAGCATGCTCAGACGTATTGGCAATAAAGGTGTGCTGAACTACATGAAGGATGCTGGACTATACGACGGATGGAGTAGAGCGATGAAATTGTTAACGTTAAATGTACATGGTTGGCATGAAGAGAATCAGCTGGAGAAAATTGGGCAGCTGGCGGATTTTATTAATGAACAACAATTCGATGTGATTGCGATGCAGGAAGTCAACCAGACTGCGGCAGAGCCAGCTGTAGAAGCATCCAGTCTGGGACATTATGTCGCAGCTGATTCGGACGCGGTTATTCGAGCGGACAATTACGCCTATGTGCTGCTGTCGCGGCTGCATGAAGCGTATCACTGGACGTGGATTCCGGTGCATTCGGCATCACATGGCCGTTTTGATGAAGGGCTGGCGATCTTGTCACGTACACCGCTAAACGATACGGTAAGCGGACATGTATCGACTCAGCGCATCTATGAGCATTACAAAACGCGCAAAGTGCTGGCTGTGCGCACAGCGTATGAAGGACAGGCAGTGTGGCTGGCAAATGGTCATTTTGGCTGGTGGAATGATGATGTAGAGCCGTTTCGACCACAGTGGGATCGAGCAGAGGAGCTGCTTGCACCGTATCAGCAGGAGACGATTCTATTTCTCGGTGACTTCAACAATGTAGCCGAGCTGCGTGATGAAGGGTATGACTATATGATGAAGCAGATTTGGCAGGATACGTATACGCTAGCTATAGATAAGGATGCTGGACATACGGTGATCAAATCGATTGCAGGCTGGGAAGGCAATGAGCGTCCACTGCGCATCGATTACATTTATAGCAATCGGGAATTGCTGGTTGAGCGCTCAAGGGTAGCGCTGAATGGTCATCATGGTGCAGTCGTATCGGATCATTTTGGCGTGATGGTGGAGTTGAAGTTGTCTTAACACATCATGATAAAAGTTATGTATAAGCGAAACGGAACAGGAGATGTTCATAATGGGAAATGAAACGATCATACTCGGGATGGGCTGCTTCTGGGGACCGGAAGCATGGATTGGAGCGATGGAAGGTATTGTTGGCACAACTGCTGGATTAGCAGGAGGACAAAGCGAGGAGCCGATCTATCGCCAGCCTGGGGATCATTCGGAAACGGTACGAGTCGTATACGATGAAACCGTACTGCCGCTAGAGCAGTTATTGGAGCGATTCTGGCAACGTCATCGTCCAGCTGCGATCAATGGTTATCGGGAAGAGCCGCGCTATCGCTCGCTAATTTTATGTGCGAATGAGCGACAATTGCAGCTTGCGCTCCAGATGCAACAGGCGGATGACGCACGCAGTGATACGTTGATTCGTCTGGAAACGACCTTTTATCCGGTGGAAGAACGACATCAGAAATATTATTTGCAGCGTCAGCTTGATGTGCTGGAGCAGCTTGTAGAACTGTACGAAGATACGGTACATGTCTGGGATATGAAAGCGCTGGACACAACGCTTGCTGCACGGCTAAACGGATGGAGTCGCGGGCACACGACAGCATCGCGCATTCAGGCGGAGCTACCGCACTGGCCGAAGCCGCTGGATTCATTCATGCAACAGCGCTATGAACAGCTGCTCGTCACGCTAACAGACAGGAGCTTGGTGCATGAAAACTAGCATTTTCGATGTCGCCAAGCGATCCGGCTTGTCGGTCGTGACCGTCTCCCGTGTACTGAATGGAGCGCAAACCGTGCGTGAGAAAAATCGGCTGAAAGTGCTGGAAGCGATCCGTGAGCTGGATTATCGTCCAAATGCTGCGGCACGTTCACTGGCAAGAGGACGAACCGGAACGATTGGGTTGATCGTGACGACGTTACAGGATTCGTTTTTTGATTCGGTTGCCAAAGAAATCACGGATTTGCTTGCAGCCGAGGGCTATTACCTGGCAATCTCCGTGTCGCGTGGGCTGGATGAGGGCGGTCAGCACTATATGATTCAGGAGGATCGTCTGGATGGATTGATTCTGCTATCACCGCTGGAGGAAGAACGCTTTGTGCATGAGTTGAAGGCACGCCATATTCCGTATGTGCTGATCGATAACCATCAGCCTGCGCATAACGCTGAAGCTGTGCAAATCGATAACTATCAGGGTGGTTATGCGGCAGGACGGCATCTGGTGGAGCAAGGGCATCGGCGTATTGCACATCTATGCGGAGAAGAGATGTTCCGCAGTACGGGTGAGCGTAGACGAGGGTTTGTGCAGGCATTGCATGAAGAGGGTATCGAGCCGATCCTGATCGAGCAGGGCGAGTATAGCATCGGTTTTGGCTATACGGCAGCTCAGCGCTGGATGGAATCCCAGCAGCTACCGGAAGCGGTGTTTGCTGGAGATGATTATATTGCGCTTGGCTTTATTAATGCGGTGCTGGAAGCAGGTTTGTCGGTGCCAGGCGATATCTCGGTGATCGGCTATGATGATCAGGTGATCGCTGCCCAGCTACATCCGCTGCTGACTACGATTCGCCAACCCGCAGATGAGATTGCTCGTGCTGCTGTACAGCAAATATTACGTAAAATTACGGACCCGGATCAGCCTGCATCTGGTGTATGTATTCAGCCAGAGTTAATTGTTCGTCAATCAACCGCTGTTCGCTAACAGCGGCTTTTTGCCGTGGTGCTTGAGCTAGTCAAAATAAATAGCCCGGACAGCTGGCTGGAGGAATAGTTTTCCAGTCAGTTACCGGGCATCGTGTCATGTATGGCAATATAGTGAAACTGGTTGTATTTCAGTGTGTACAGTGGATCGATGTATTGGATCATTATAGTTCAATTGAGTGCTCAGTTTGAGCTGACGATAACGATCAGGCTGGGTGTGTATCGTCAGCATACATGATGAAACCATCGGTGTCACTTGCTTCATCTTCGCTATTCATTCCGCCTAACACCCCATGCCCCGGTATCTTGACCCGCTCAAGTTCAAAGTCTGATCTATTCCATTGTACAAAATATATCTCTGTATCACAGTCTAAACGTATCTCTGCTAGGGCGTGTACGTAGACTCATACACATCCTATCGCATATTATCCTTAACTAAATTCACGCCTTAGACTGAACAGGCTTTGCAGCTCGTCATTGGACAGCTCGGTAATCCAGCCTTCTGAAGTGGCGATAATATTATTGCTAAGCTGCTGCTTGCTTTCCAGCATTTCGTCGATACGTTCCTCCAGTGTACCTAGCGAAATAAACTTGTGCACCTGCACATTCCGCTGCTGTCCCATCCGATAAGCGCGGTCGGTTGCCTGATTCTCGACAGCCGGATTCCACCAGCGATCGACGTGGAATACATGGCTGGCAGCGGTCAGGTTTAAGCCGACACCGCCTGCTTTGAGAGATAGGATGAATATATTCGGCTCGCCGGGTGCCTGAAATTGCTCGATCATACGGTCACGCGCCGTTTTGGAAGTGCTGCCGTTCAAATACAGCACAGGTTCATTTAATTCCTCGCTTAATATACGCTGCATCATCTGTCCCATCCCGATATACTGGGTGAAAATCAGACATTTCTCGCCTTCTTCACGCAGCTCGCGTACCATTTCTAGCAGTCGTTCTAGCTTAGCGGAGCGATTGATCAGCGCATCATTTTCCATACTGATTTCTTCCGGTTCCTGCCCTTCTTCCAGCGTCTGTGGCATATGCACCAGATCCGGATGATCACAGAGGAGCTTGAGCTGAGTCAATGCGGATAAAATCGCGCCTTTACGCTTCATCCCTTGCAGCTGATTCACCTGCTGCATTAACTGATTGACCGCCTGATCGTACATCGCACCCTGTTCAGGTGTTAGATTCAGATACGTTTTCATTTCGTTTTTCTCTGGCAAATTGAGCTGGATATTCGGGTCCTTTTTCGTCCGGCGCAGCATAAATGGTTTGACCATCCGTTGTAGCTCCAGCGTCCGCTCTTCATCCTGTTCCTTCTCAATCGGCGTCGCAAAACGATCCTGAAATCCTTTCATACCACCAAGATAACCGGGTGTAATAAAATCATAAATCGACCATAGCTCAGCAAGCCGATTTTCGATCGGTGTACCGGTCAGGGCGACCCGATGCAGCGCATGCAAACTGCGTACCGTTTGCGATTGGCGTGTCTGCGCATTTTTGATATTTTGCGCTTCGTCCAGACAGACGGTCGCCCAGGTGACCGTTTGCAGCAGTTCCTGATCCAGCGATGCGGTAGCATACGAGGTCAGAATCACGTCATGCTGCTCGACCAACTGCTGGAAGTCATCGCCGCTACTGCGTTTGCTGCCATAATGCAGTGCTACACGCAGGGAAGGAGCGAAGCGAGCGATCTCCTTTTGCCAGTTGCCCAGTACAGAGGTAGGGCAGATGACGAGCGAGGTAGGGGTATCCGCAGCTTGCAGCATGGTGCTAATGGAATGAGCATCCCCTGCCTCAGCTTCAGCACCGGATATCGAACGAGCATTTCCAGTTTGCTCAGACTCATCCTCGGCATGACTATGCGATGGAGCAGTCTTAGATGGTCTCTTCGTCGTGCTAGTCGTATCCATAGCATTAACATGAACGGCGTTAACATCAACAGTATTAACATCAATCGAATTGACATGAACCGCATGAATGGCATCAGACAGCTCCATCTGCGCGACACGCGCCGCATCTTCACGAATATGCAGCAGGTAGGTAATCAGCTGAATCGTTTTACCCAGACCCATATCGTCGGCAAGACATGCGCCCAGACCGAAGCGGCGCAGGAAGCTTAGCCATGAGAAACCTTCCTGCTGATAAGGGCGTAGCTGTGCCTGTAATCCAGCAGGAATTGGGATGAGCGGCAATTCATTTTGCTGACTGATCTGACGAATGAGTTCTTCGAGCTGTGCATTCAGCTCTACTTCAATCTCGATGCGCTGCATTTCCAGTAGCTCTTCGTCCTGCTCTTCTTCCTCGCTCTCGGCAGCCTTGCCCTGGCGCATCAGATGAAGCTGCAATACATCCTGAAACGAAAGCCCACGTCGCCGATCAATCCCGCTCATCGCGCGCCGAATTTGCTCTAATAGCTCTGGATCAAGCACGATCCATTGTCCACGGAACAGCGCCAGCCGTTCGTGCTTCTCAGCGAGTTCCAGAAATTCGTCTTCGCTTAGTTCGGTCTCGCCAATCGCTACGCGCCAATCGAAGTCAATCAGCGCATCCAGTCCGAAGAACGATTTACCGGTACGCTTCTCCTCGTCTTCGCTTATTTTCGCCTTGAGCTTTGGTCGTTTGCGACGGGCCGTTTCCCACCACGCTGGCAATAGAACGAGCCAGCCTGCCTGTAATAGCCGATTGCTATATTGCGATAAAAAGCGCCATGCCTGTTCATTGTTCAGGCTGCGTCCGATCATATCGTCATCGGTGCCGAATTGCTGAATCGGCAGTACCGCACGTAGCTGCTCACGCCAGTTGGTAGAGCGATCCCCAATCGGCGCTTCCCAGCCAGTTGGCCAATCACCGTGTGCACTTCCATCGAGTCGTAACTGTACCGGCACAAGATGGGTCTCATCCTGTTTGTCCTGTAGCACCAGCCGTAGCCGCCAGCCACTATTCGTATCCTCCGGCTCTAACAGTTGCAGAGCAGGACGGAACGGTGCCATATCGCTTTTCCAGCCGATGGTGACGAGCCATGTCGATTCGTCCAGTCCAGCGGTGCTATTGTTACGATCAAATAAGGCCGGAAATTCGCGCCGCAGATCGGCATTTTCCGCTTCCGAATTGTAGTATTGTTCCGATACGGCTGCTGAGAAGGCAGCTTGCAATCCAGCCAGTAATTCTGGCGACACATCGTGTTTGAGCGTGCTTTGCAGCGCCTGACGTTGCGCGCGCGGCACTGTTCGTAACAGCTGTTCTGCATCCCATTTCCACTGCAAACGGCCGCGTCGATAGGCTGCCAGTGAGGGCAGGTACTTTTTCTCGTTCAGACAGGCAAGTAGCGCAGGGGCGAGCTGGCGTAACGTTGCCGCTTCGTCCTCCCAGCTCCAGCGCACATGATGAAGTAGCTCTGCCTCTGCAAAAAAAGGGATGACCTGTTCGGCAGGCAGTACGATCAGCTCGACTTCAGGTGTCTGCTCCGTTTGCAGTTCCGTACCGTAAAAAGATGGCTCATGCCAGGCGAACAATAGCTGTTTTAAATACATTGCTGGCACGAGTCCATACGCTTCTTTGGTGCCATAAATCAGGGCATCGCCATATTCACTCAAGCCGACTCGTACACTGATGTGTTGCAAATGATGACTCATGGAATTAGCTTTCCTTTCCTTAATTCTTCCTGCAATGCGCGCAATCGACTGTGTCGGGCGGCGAATTGCTCGATATAATGCTGCCAGCGTTCCTCCTGCTTGAGACGTCCGTACAGCTTGGACAGCCGCTTGAGCAGTTTGACCGCCGCCTTGTAGCCATCGCGGTTTTTATGTGACATATGACGTTCAACCGCCTGATGATAAAAAGGCAATAGCAGCTGCGGAGCGCCTGTTTCTACAGGCTTTAGCTCGGTCACTTTATAGTTTGCCGGATCGCGTCCAGAAGACAACTGGTAATCCATCCAGCGTGCATATTTGCCATACGATAGCAATTTATCTTCATACATCCGTCCACCGAGCGGCAACAGACTTTCCAGCGCGCTCCACATCTGTGGCTCCGCATCTGGCAAATGACGTACAGCGGCATCCCAGTGATCGGCATATGATTGTAGCTCGGAATATTGTCTGCGCAAAATCGGCGCCATCGCATTCAGCCACCATACGAGCCGCTCCCATTGTTCGCTCGCCGCCAGTTCGCCGGTCAGATCCGGCAAACGTTCCGGGTAAAAATCATGCCGCGCGGCAGCCTCGTTAATATAACGAAGCGCCTGTTCATCCTGTGCCAGCGAAAAGTAAATATAACTTTGCGCCAGCAGCAGCGAATGATGAGCAAAACGCGTGTGCGGCGAACCGGACAGCGGCTGTTTATCTCGCGCTGCGGCTTCAGTAGCAATCTCATCCAGTATATGCTGTTCACGCTCTATGCGCTCTAAGCTATCCGGTAGCGGACGCGCCCAGCAGCGCCAGAACAAATAATAACTATTTAATAACGTATACGTATCTCGTACTTCGGCAAGCATATCTCCACGTAACACAGCGAGCAATTCCGTCCATTGCTGCCGCTCTCGATCCGTCGTCATCGGCTGTAGCGGTTCGCTGAACAGCTGATCGATCCGGCTCTGTACTTCGCCTGCTGCCAGCCGGGTATGATAACCGAGCGATAGCGGCGATGTGCCGGTCGTCTTGTGCAGCGGCAACATGACCTTGCTATAGATAGTTAGCTCTGTCAGCAATTGATAGAACTGGCGTGAGACAGCGGAAAGACCGGCTGGTCTTAGCTGTAACGCAATCTCCAGCGCCTGCTCGGTATAGGTCACATTACGGATATTCGTTTCAATCGCAATCAATGCTTCGCGAATATGCTGCTGCCACACAGCTACCGTTAGCTCTGCCGGTTGGGAAGAGTTTGAATTCATAGATATCCATCTCCTGCATCAGTTCAACTTTGATATCTCTTTATTATATCATTTGCAGACTGGATAAAGCTTGTTATTACACACTTCTCGCTAGGAATATAGGCTTATTTACCGGATAGCACTCTAAAGCAGACCTTTAGTTGCCGATAATAGAATACACAAGCTAGTGTTGTATCATCGATGTTGTTGTAGAGCATTAGATACTTCGTCTATAGAGGCAGCGAAGTTGCACTTATTTTTTGGAAAGGAGAATCGGAATGGAATTCTCCAATGATTTTTTGACGATGCACAACAGTGAAGCAGAGCTTCGCTTTTTGATTGATATGATTCCTGAACTGATCGTACTCAAAGATGGAGAAGGACGCTGGTTGATGTGCAATCAATCCGTGCGAGAGCTTCTGCAATTGAGCGAATCAGAATATAGATATAAAACGGATCGAGAAATAGCCGACCGTTATCCGACATTGCGCGGCATTATGGAATATAATCATGTGACCGATGAGCAGACGTGGAACAAAGCGGCTACGCTTATTGTAGAGAGATCATTTGAGGAATATGGTCACTCTCAGGACTTATGGGAGATTGTTAAAACGCCGACTTTCGATAAGCACGGGAATCGAGAGCGCTTGATGTCAGTTAGCCGCAATATTATGCAGCGACGATTAATCGAGAAGAAGCTGCATGAAAGCCAGGAGCGGTTTCGTTTTATCGCTGAAAATATAACTGATATCGTGACCATTTTTACGATGGATCGGCAGATTGATTATTTATCTCCCTCGTTGAAAACGATGCTTGGTTATGATATCGTGGTTGCGATGAAGCAACCGCGTTTTTCGGTCATTCATCCAGATGATGTGGCGCGTTTTGTACATGCGTTTGAAGCGATATTTTCCGGCGAGTTAATGCAATCCAAAGTCGAGTGCAGGTATCGTCATATCCAGGGGCATTATATCTGGTTTGAGATGAGCATGTCCCGTGTAAGTCATGACGATGGAGAAGAGTATGTGCTTGTAGTTGGAAGAGATATTAGCGAACGCAAAATACATGAGCAGCAATTGAACTCGCTCGCCTACATGGACCCACTCACAGGCGTGCCAAATCGCCGTTATTTGATGAAGCAGCTGGAGCAGGATATTCAGACCGCTTGTCAACACCATACGCTTGTTGGCGTATTATATCTGGATATAGATCACTTCAAACAGGTAAATGATACGTTAGGACATGAGCAGGGGGATCAGCTGCTTATTCAGATGGTGGAGCGCATTACCGCTGAACTGGGACCAGTGGATACGATTGCTCGGATCGGTGGCGATGAATTTATTGTCGTGCTACCGATTATGACGGATCGTAGTCAGATTGCCTGGGTGGCGCAGACGATATGTGAGGTATTGCAGCAGCCATGGAAGCTTGCACATGGCTCTATTATGACCAGTTCTTCCATCGGCATTGCCATCTATCCGCACGATTCTGTAGGTGCCACCGATCTGATTCGCTATGCAGATAAGGCATTGTACGAAGCGAAGCGTGCCGGAAAAGCACAGTTTGCTTTTTATGAAGATGTATCCGTAAGCGAACGATAAGGTAAGCAATAGGTGAAATTGCTCAAATATTTCAACGACGTAGTTATAATCAGCTTCCAATACGCTTGATTCAGGCGGATGGAAGCTGATTTTTTATAGACTTTTCATACACATTAATGTATGAATATTCAATAATATGAATAATAAACAGAACAGATTAGTATTGTATACGATGTGAAAATTAATTTTATGTATAATGAGACGAATATGATACATAGGAGGTAAAACAATGCTGGACATGACGACGATTGTAGGCTTCGCGCTGGTTGCGCTCGGTATGGTATGTGCGCCAGGACCGAATATGATTTATTTACTATCGCGCTCGATCACGCAGGGGCGAGTAGCCGGGGTCACTTCTTTGCTTGGTGTGATGCTAGCGTTTACCGTGTATATGATGGCTACGATGTTTGGACTATCGGCATTGTTTCATGCGGTGCCTTTATTATATGAGTGGATTCGCTGGTTAGGAGCAGGCTATCTGATATGGCTAGCATGGAAATCGATTCGTCCAGGGCAAGCCTCTCCACTGGAACCGCAGCCATTATCGATCGATTCGCCACGCAAATTGTTTTTGATGGGCTTTATGACCAATCTGCTTAATCCGAAGGCGGCTGTACTGTACATATCGTTATTGCCCCAATTTATTAATCCGGCACGCGGCTCTGTATTGCTGCAAAGTATGGAGCTAGGGTTCATTCAGATTAGCATTAGCTTTATGATCAATCTGCTTATCGTACTTACAGCGAGCACTATCGCAGCCTGGTTGTCGTCGCGTCCGCTCTGGCTCAAATGGCAGCGCTGGTTAATGGCAGGCGTATTAACCGGACTGGCAGCACGGATGGCATTGGACCGTAGCAAATAAGATCATGGTGAAAAGGGAAGTGTGCTGGAAGGCATTAGCGTAATGAACACTGCGCAAACCCTGAATAGAAGAGCGATCATGATCCAAACGTTTATAAAACAGGAATAAAACACCATTTACCAGCGGATACCATTCCACGCAAATGCGGACGAACGGTATCCGCTGGTATGCTTATAGGGTTGCGTAGGCACTTCGATATGGGTTTATTAATAGGTAATATTTAGTTGGAATGTCGTTGTTATAGTAAAACATTTTGTGCCGCTAGTACCATTTTTGTGATAACATAATAAGACAAAATTAGACAAGACGTCTACCTTTTTATGAAAACGTTATCAGCAATAACTTCTTAAAACGCCATATTCACGATTCGTCCCATATTATACACAAATGCTGTTATTGGAATAACTTCAAGCGTAATATCCAGTCCTATAGGGAGTGTCCTGATGAAAGAATTATGCAAAATATTAATCGTAGACGATGAAGTGCTCGTGCGCCAGGGCATCAAGCATTATTTGGTCTGGGAGCAGTATGGCTTTCAGATTGTCGGCGAGGCTTCAAACGGACGCGAGGCGCTGGAATTAATCGATGAGCTACGTCCGCATATTGTGATTACCGATATTGTGATGCCTGTAATGGATGGAGAGGAATTTACCCGTATCTTGAAGCAGCGTTATCCTGAGATCGAGATTATCGTCTTGAGCAGTTATGGAGAATTTAACTATGTGCGCTCTACGTTCCAAAATGGAGTCGCTGACTATATTTTGAAGCCGAAGCTGGAAACACAAGAGCTACTCCAAGTATTGCAAAATACAGCTCGCCGCATTCCGTCGATTCAGTACGATGAAGACACGGGCAGCGAGCAGATTACCGTCGATCATGTGCTGGAAAAATGGATTGCTGGCTTTGAAGCGGAGGCTGAACCTGCGCTGCTCAGCGAGCATTTTCCGTATCCGTCCTTTTATCTGGTCGGTGTGCAGCCGCGGCTGTCCAATCAGGGCAATGGTGAACAGCTAGTGCAGCAGAAGAGTAGTCATATTGCTACGACAAGCGCTCGACTGGCAGAGATGCTGGAGCAAGCAGAATTGCCGCTCGCTTTCCGTCCGGTTGCCGCTGATCCGCAGATCGTCGTTTTCGTGCTCAATCTAAGCACAATTCATTATGAGCAAACGGTAGAGCTATTTCGGAATCTGGCACAGCATATGCTGCGGGAAACGAACACCGCTCAGCTCGCCTGGGCGCTTAGCGAACATTTTGATGGGATGGAGCAGATCGGCGAGGTATATCAGCAACTGCTGAAACTGCTCGATTATCAGTTTTATTTTCCAGAACGAGCACTCATTATCGAATCGGAGCTGCCTGTTCCGGCTGAGGTGCGCGGTGCATTTAATTTGAAGGAATTTACCGAGGAGCTGCGGCGGGATAATTTTAACACCGCCTTTGCTGCATTGCGCGAATATGTACACCATCTGGCAGCGAACTATCGGGCAACACCATTTGAGCTGAAATCGTTTCTCGGTAACATTATTTTCAATATTATTACACTGCTTGGTAACCAGGACTATGATGTGCGTCAGCTGGACGAGGAGAAGTATGACTATTTCCGTGAAATTAATGATGCGCTCGATGTACGACAGACGACTGCGCTATTGAACAGCTTTTTGCAAAAGGTCGATGCACGTATTGCCGAGCGCTCGGGACAGAGTCAGGGTACGACCAATATGAAAATGCTGCTTGAATACATTGAGGAACATTATGCCGAACCGCTGAGCCTGACCGGGTTAGGACAACATTTCCACTTTAATCCGTCGTATTTGTCGAGCTATTTTACGACTCATAATAAAGAGGGCTTTAGTGAGCATTTGAACAAAATTAGGGTGCATAAAGCAGCTGAGATGCTGAAGGATGATCGCTATTCGATTTCGGAAATTAGCGACCGAGTGGGCTATTCGGATCATAGCTATTTTACGAAAGTGTTTAAAAAATGGACCGGGCTGTCACCGAGTCAGTATCGGCGCCAGCATGCACGCTAACGTGTTGAAATCATCAAAAAATGAGTGTGAGCCAGCATGAAGATCAAACAATATATGCAACAATTCGAGCGGCAAGGTCTATTTTTTAAGCTGTTTATCGTGATGGTCGTCAGCATTATCGCGGTCTGCCTGTTAACGTCACTCGTAACGATTCGCATGTCCGAACGACTGTTTACCGAGACGTTCAGCATTACGAACTCCAAAGTGCTCAACCAGATTAAGACGAGTATGGAGTCGCTCAACGATTCGATCGTGAATGCGGTCAGCCATGCCTCCCAGAATGGAACGGTCAAAAATTATCTGGCAGGTGGTGACGGCGATTCGATTAGCTCAGGAGCGACCTATTTTAGCATGGGACAGCAGATGAAGCAGATCAAGTCGAACGTGGATGCGTATGATGTGGGTGTGACCGTGGTCGGTGTGAACGGACGCAGCTATACGTCCGACTGGTCGTACTGGCCGGTCAACATTAGCAATCTCGCCGATAGTTTGATTACGAAGCATACGGTCGATCAGCCACGCCGCCTGATGTATCAATATGATGAAGAGACAGCGAAAGATGGCAAGGAAAACTATATCATCGCGTCCAAAGCATTGATGGAGCGTACAAGCGACTTTCTGTATGGCACGATCTATGTGGCGATCCGCGAAGATCAGTTCAAGCGCTTTTATAGCAATTTTACGAGTACAGGTAATGATGTGCTTATTCTCGATTCAAACGGACGCATCGTATCGTCGAATCAGGATGAGCTGATCGGGACATTTTCACCGCAATTGCTCAAAGATGTGACTGAGATGCAGGATCAGCAGATGAGCTATAAAAATGCCGACGTGATGGGGAAAAATCATATAATTTTATCCAATTACATTCCAGAGTATGACTTCTACCTCGTCAATCTGATCGATCGCCAGTATGCGGTGGGACAGATTATTAATGTGCGCGATATCGCGCTGATCTGTATCGCCATCGTGGCGGCAGCACTACTGACCGTATTCCTCATTTCGCGTCGTCTGACCCAGTCACTGACTCGTCTGGTGCGGCAAATGTCGACCATTACCGAAAAAGACTTTGGCAACTATGTGAATGTGACGGGGAGCTATGAAGTGCAGGAGCTGAGCCGCGCATTTAACTATATGCTCGATGAGCTAAACGATTACATCGCGCGCCTGCTTGAAACGCAAAAGGAGCAGCGTAACGCCGAACTCGCCGCTCTCCAGCGGCAGATCAATCCGCATTTCCTGTACAATACGCTCGCATCGATCAAAATGCTTGTGCAAAAAGGCAACAAAGAAACCGCCGCCGAGACGATCAACGCGCTTATCTCGCTATTGCAAAATACGATTAGTAATGTCAGCGAAACGATCACGATCGAGCAGGAACTCGAAAATATGAAAAACTACGTGTTCATCAACCATGTTCGGTACGGTGGCAAAGTACAGGTGAACTATTTTGTATCGCCAGACTGTATGGATTATCACGTACCAAAGCTGATCATTCAGCCGTTTATCGAAAATGCCTTTTTCCATGCGTTTAATGAAAAAGGTGCAGGCGTCATCTACATCATGGTCTCACGTCAGGACGATATGCTCGTCTGCGAAGTCGTCGATAACGGAGACGGCATGGACGGCTTTTCCGATTCCGCCGAAGGCAGCCGCCTCCCGAATCCGAAAAGCAAACGCCAGCTATTCACCGGCATCGGCGTGCAAAACGTCCACAACCGTATCACCCTGTTATATGGGGAACAATACGGGGTTAGCATCTCCAGTCAAAAAGGCAAGGGTACTAAAGTCAAAGTGACCTTACCGCTTATTTTGGAGCCAACGTTAGAGGATATGCTATGATGGGCTGTAAAGCGAAGTTTTAGCATGATCGACCTATAAGCTGGAACGTTACCGTATGCCCTAGCCCAAAAGCCGCCCAATCATTTAAGATTCGGCGGCTTTATCATTTGAACTACGAAGTGTATGAATGTATGCTGACGTTCATCTGCAAAATGGTGAACGCATTGTATTGTAGTACATTGTTGCTTGGATTTAAGGTTGAATTATTTTGAATATAGGGGATGTTTGCGTAAACGTAGATTGGAATCATACATATTTTTCCAGAACGCCCATCTGCTTTACAGTATTATTCTCCTTATAATACCGCTCATTTCTGCACCTCAGCAGCTCTCACTTCAAACGAGCTATCACTTCGCTCCAGCCTGACGATTCTTCCTCACATACCAAACAATCCCTGCAATACCCACAACCGCAATAATGACATAAGCGACACTAGAATAAATATCCATAAACTCTGTAATGCGATGCCAGTTATCGCCCAGTGCTGCGCCGATCATCACGAGAATCGAGTTCCAGATGACCGTTCCGATTGTCGTGAACAGCAAAAATAGTCCGAATTTCATATTGGACATGCCTGCTGGAATCGAGATCAGACTGCGCACTAGCGGAATCATACGGCAAAATAGCACTGTCCAATAGCCGTATTTATCAAACCAAGCGTCTGCACGATAGACATCTTCCTTTTTAACGCGCAAAATATGACCCCAGCGATCGATAATTTTTTCTAGTCGCTCCACATCGATCAATCTGCCAATCCCGTATAAAATGACAGCGCCCAGCACCGACCCGATCGTAGCGGCGATAATCACGCCGATGATAGTCAGTGAGGAGTTGGTCGTCATAAAGCCGCCAAAGGGCAGCACAATTTCAGAAGGAATCGGGGGGAATACATTTTCCAGCGCAATGATCAGGGCGATACCGACATAGCCAAATTGCTCCATAAAGTTCGTAATCCAATTTTGCAAAAGAACCCTCCTCTGTAAGGTTTTCACTCCAGCCATCGTCTACTATATATACCGATGAATAACGAGTTGGAAACAGGGTGATCGTCCGGCGAATACAATGGAACCGTTGCTGATCATCGATGACCTATCAAATTTGTACAAAATGACATATTGATAACGGAATAAATGATATATTTCTTATGTGAAAATAAGCTCATTTTGTAGAGAGATCATGGCGATAATCCTTTAAATAAGAGCATAATCGAGTTTATAAGCTACTATTCAAACATCGGATCACCTTATCGATCGCATTTGCATAAAATATACACCACTTTATACGATAATGTAAAATGTACACTCGATGTCAGCTGTATGCGATGCGTATAAGGCAGCATCCTGTGCATATCACTGCATCGTCATTTGGTAACAATAATGAAAACGGATACGAGCAGGCTGCTTGCTTGATTAGTAGTCGGGGTATAAAAGATGGTAAGATAGAGGGGGCTGGCGCGTTATGCCGCTTTGGACTCCAGACTTATCCAGCACGGGATGAGCGGGTACGAAGTTTTTGTGCAACATCCTGATTGGCCGCATCTGCTTGTATGACGATCAATGGAGGAATAGAATATGATGAAAACTTGTTCCAAGCTATTTTTAATGATGATAGTTGTGATAGGACTTATGGGCGAAAATGTTCAGGCTACAGCAGCTACAGTAGCTACACCGAAGACAAAAGCAGCTTCACCCGACATTCAGGTGATCGTGAACAACTCTACTGTTTATGTAGGGGTAACTGCTTATGTCGAACAAGGAACGACCATGATTCCAATTAAAGCTTTGCAGTACATACCCGGTAACTCTACGATCTGGAACAATATTACCCAGACGGTTACCGTAAGTCAGGATGGCAGTGTGATCACGCTGGTCATCGGACAGAAGACAGCTACGATTAATGATCGTACCGTGCAATTGCCGGTAGCTCCTGCCATTCGTGAAGGACGTGCGATGGTGCCACTGCGCTTTATCGCAGAGGCAGCGCAGGCGAAAGTATTTTGGAATGCGACATCGCGTACCGTCTATGTAGCGAAAACACCGGACACCTTGCTGCGCCAGTTGAGCGGTACCGATTTAGCTACGGCACGTGCGGCAGCTGTTAGCATTCCGCGTATTAATCGACTGAAGACATTCACGCCTTCAGACAATTCGGGTACCGGCATCTATCGTTACTATTTCCCAGAGGGACAATCGTATCCGTTCTTTGAGCAACGTGGAGATGTCGTGTCGTATTATGAAATGCAAGATAATCACAGTGAGCTGGTCTGGACTGCGAAAATGAATTTAAATCAGCAGTCCGGCAATAATCTATTTTTCCTGCCGTATGCAATTGAGCAGGAGGATGGAAGCATGCCGAGTATTATTACCAATGTTGCGTTCTACGATACATTAACAGCCAATGGTGTGGTGCGTTATGGATATATCGAGAACCCCATTCAGTCTTCCGGTCGAGCAGAGCCGCCGTTTCCGAATATTCCGGGGGAGCAACAGGTAAAGTAGTCCGGCCAATCAGCTCCTGACGTATACAGCATGTATGCGTGACCGATTCAGGATACACATGGACGTATGGAACGATAGCAACAGGTCATCCCTACGTCTACCGTTAGCGTACGAAATAGCGTTACAGCCTAATAGCGAAGCAGGAAGATCCCTTTCCTGGTTCGCTATTTTTTTGCGTGAAAAATGTTCAACCTAATTGGATTTCCCACATTATGCTTTGGAAAGAAAGATAAAAGCGGATACAATACCAGATGAAGTGACGATCTGATCTAAAAATAGTACCAGAAAACAAAAATAATACTAAATGATAACGCTACCAAAACAAGTTGTGCCAATAATATAACAAATCCGTACAAATATATTCCTAACGTCCGCTTAAAACGGGATGGTAAGATTAGTTTGTCAATAAGCAAACGCTTTCAAAAGCAAAACACTATACAAGAGCAGGGGTTGAAACAAAATGAAAAAACTGATGTTTCTTTTACTGGCAAGCGTACTGCTGCTGTCTGCATGTTCTAGCGGCGGTGGAAACGCAAGTTCAGGTTCCGATGCATCCGCGAAAGAAATTACCATTTGGGCATGGGATAAAAACTTTAACATTGCCGCACTGGAACTTGCCAAAGAAAAATATATGAAATCTCATCCTGATGTGAAGATCAATCTCGTTGAGAATGCACAGGCTGATATCGTACAAAAGCTGAACACGGGTCTAAACTCCGGTACAACTAAAGGTTTGCCTAACGTTGTTCTGATCGAAGACTATCGTTCACAAAACTTCTTGCAAGCGTATCCAGATTCTTTCGTGGATATGTCTGACAAAATCAAAGCGTCCGACTTTGCAGATTACAAAGCAGGTCCTACAAGCTACGAAGGCAAGCAATATGGTATTCCATTTGATTCTGGTGTAACAGGTCTGTTTGTACGTACAGACTATCTGAAACAAGCAGGTTACACAGCAGATGATCTGAAAAATATTACCTGGGATCAATATATTGAAATCGGTAAAAAGGTCAAAGCCGCTACGGGCAAAGACATGCTGACTCAAGATCCTAACGATCTCGGTCTGATCCGTGCCATGATCCAGTCCGCTGGTTCCTGGTATCTGAAAGAAGATGGCACAACACCAAATATCGCTAACAATGCAGCACTGAAAAAAGCGCTGGAAACGTACAAAGCTATGTATGATGCAAACATCGTCAAAGCAAACTCTGACTGGAGCCAATTCCTGGCAGCATTCAATAGCGGTGACGTAGCGTCCGTACCAACAGGTAACTGGATTACACCATCTATTAAAGCTGAAGCTTCCCAATCCGGTAAATGGGCAGCTGTACCGATTCCAGTTCTGAGCGATGTACCTAACTCGGTTCACGCTTCTAACATCGGTGGTAGCTCCTGGTATGTCATGAACGTAGACGGTAAAGACACAGCAACTGACTTCATGGCTTCTACTTTCGGTTCTGACAAAGATCTGTATCAACAAATGCTTGACAAAGTTGGCGTTCTGTCTACATTCAAAGCAGCTTCTGAAGGTAGTGCATACGATAAAGCTGACGAGTTCTTCGGCGGTCAAAAAATCTATGCTGACTTCGCAAAATGGACAACAGAAGTTCCAAAAGTAAACTACGGTCTGCACACTTATGCGATCGAAGATATCATGACGGTTGAACTGCAAAACTACCTGAACGGTAGCAAAGACGTTGACACGATGATGAATGATGTACAGGCACAAGCTGAAGCTCAACTGAAATAATCCGGACATGGTAATGAATGGGGAGATAAAACCTTGGGCTGATCGTTCAAGGTTTTATTTCCTTATCATGACCGGGACTGCAAACCATACGTGAAATGTGTACGTCGCAGGCTAAGCATAGACAAACAAACAAGCAAACCGGCGATACGAGGGAGATGAGACGATATGAAAACCGCTGAACCCGCTTTGAACCAAAGTCAGAAAACACCACGCCCACGCATGGGCAACCATATGAAAGAAAGCATTACCGGCTGGGTATTCGTCGGAATCGCAGCACTTTTAATTTGTATTTTCTTCTTCTATCCTATGATCCAGGCACTGATCCTGTCCTTCCAGACAGGTAAAGGCATGAATTTGAAATTTAACGGCCTTGATAACTATACACGACTGTTTATCGACACGACCTTTATCATGGCTGTCAAAAATACATTCATCTATCTGTTGTTCCAGGTACCACTGATGGTTATTCTCGCCCTGTTTATCTCGGTGCTGCTGAATGACCGCAATTTGAAATTTAAAGGCTTTTTCCGGACGGCGATCTTCCTGCCGTGTATCACATCGCTGGTTGCATACTCCGTTGTATTCAAATACTTGTTCGCACCGGACGGTCTGGTCAACGGGATGCTGATGGGTCTGCATGTGATCGGAACACCGATTCAGTGGATTACCGATCCATTCTGGGCAAAAATCACGATTATTATCGCCATCACATGGCGCTGGACAGGGTATAACATGATCTTCTATCTGTCCGGTTTGCAAAATATCGATAGCTCGATCTATGAAGCGGCACGTATCGACGGCGCTTCAGCCATTCGTCAATTTTTCAGCATTACGGTACCACTGCTCAAACCGATCATTTTGTTCACTTCGATCACTTCAACGATCGGTACACTGCAATTGTTCGATGAAGTTGTGAACATTACGAAGGGCGGACCGGGTAATGCAACAACGACAATCTCGCAATACATTTACAATTTGTCATTTAAATATTCGCCAGACTTTGGTTATGCAGCAACCGTATCGTATTCGATCGTAATTATGGTAATCATTCTTTCCTTCATCCAGTTCAAAGTGGCAGGTGAGCGTAATGGCTAAGACAAAATCAACATTCACATATTTGTTCCTTGTTGTCGCTGCATTCGTCTCGATCTTTCCGTTCTTCTGGATGATCGTGAGTGCGACGAACCTATCGGTAGATGTTACACAGGGACGCCTGTTACCCGGCGCTCATCTGATGGACAATCTGGCGAAGCTGACCAGCTCGGTCGACATCTGGACAGCGATGGCGAACTCGGCTAAAATCGCCGTTTCTACTACGCTGCTTGCCCTGCTGATCGCTTCACTAGCAGGCTATGGCTTTGAAATTTATCGCAGTAAAGCAAAAGATATCGTGTTCAACATCTTGCTGCTGTCGATGATGATTCCATTTGCCGCGCTGATGGTTCCGCTGTACCGTATGTTTGGTAAAATCACTAACTTTGTTTCCTTTATCGGTATCGATACACCGGCAGCGGTCGTCATTCCAACGATGACTACAGCGTTCCTGATCTTCTTCTTCCGTCAAAGCACGAAAATGTTTCCAAAGGATTTGCTGGAAGCAGGCCGGATGGACGGACTGAGCGAGCTGGGCTTGTTCTTCCGTATTTACATGCCAACGATGAAAACAACGTATGCAGCAGCTGCGATCATCACGTTCATGGCAAGCTGGAACAACTACCTGTGGCCGCTCGTTATTTTACAAACACCAGAAAATCAGACGATTCCACTGCTCATCTCCAATCTGGGTTCGAGCTACTCGCCTGACTATGGGGTGATCATGCTAGCGATCGTTATCTCTACACTGCCAACAGCGCTTGTGTTCTTCCTGATGCAGAAGCACTTTGTTGCAGGTATGGTCGGTTCGGTCAAATAATAGCTGTACATCGATACAAGTAAGAAGTGCTGCGGAAGATGGCCAGCTCCGGCGCGTCTTTCGTAGCACTTTTTCATTTGCAACTGTAGGGAGGGCAGACACCACTCCGGGAAGGAATAAGGGGACGGACTCCGGTCTCGTATAGGAATCTACAGAGTAGGAGAGCATGTAGATTCCCGTGCTCGGAAGCTGTAAGATATTTTGCTGCGCAAAAATCACTCTTCACTGAATCCCGTATTAGGCAACCACTAATACGAGAAGAGGAAAGATGTTTTGCTTTCGCAAAAATTACGCTTCAATGCACCTCGTGTTAGGAAACCACTAACACGGAAGCAGTAAGATATTTTGCTTTCGCAAAAATCACTCTTCATTGCACCCCGTGTTAGGAAACCACTAACACTAGAAGTCGTCCTTTCCCTTATTACCTTCCCGCAGTGAAGTGGCTAGCCGCAACCTACGAATGGGCGTAAGCCGGTTGAGGGGAAATGAAATATATAAGAATATAGAAGTTGGTTATTTGCTATTTTATTATGTTAAAAAGACAGGCTGTATCGGAATATAATAATAAGAGACTTTACGATAGAGGCTGTGCGGAATGATTGGTGGATGGAAAGTGGATGGCTTTGCTTCGTCCTTCAACTAGATAAGCGAAGACGGAAATGAGCTTTACAGAAGCAGATTGAACGCAAGCAACTATCGTATTCAAAGTGAAATGGAGTGAATGGATATGAGCAAAACGCAAGCAGAAATGGTAGAGCAACGCGTAACGACACCTTCGCTGGAGTGGCTGACAGATACACATGTATTTGCGGTGAATCGACTGAAAGCTTATTCCGATCACAAATATTATGCGACAGCAGCACAGGCAGCGCAGCGTGGCGCGTTGGACTGGCGTCATAGTTTGAATGGTACGTGGAAGTTCAATTATGCAGTGAATCCGGCAAGCCGTCCGCAAAACTTTTATGAGCATGGTTTTGCTTGTACAGGCTGGGGCGAGATTCTCGTACCGGGTCATATCCAGACACAGGGCTACGGACAGATGCAGTACGTGAATACGATGTATCCGTGGGATGGTGTCGAAAACCTGCGCCCACCATTCATTTCCGAAGATAACAATCCAGTAGGTAGTTATGTAAAAACATTTACTATGCCTGAGAAACTGGCTGGTGGTCCGGTCTATATTTCCTTCCAGGGCGTCGAATCCGCATTTTATGTGTGGCTGAACGGCAAGTTCGTTGGCTACAGTGAAGATAGCTTTACACCATCTGACTTTGAGCTGACTCCTTACATACAGGAGGGAGAAAACCGCCTTGCGGTTGAGGTGTATCAGCGCAGTACAGGCGCATGGCTGGAAGACCAGGATTTCTGGCGCTTCTCCGGTATTTTCCGCGATGTGTATCTGTACACCGTGCCGGAAGTGCATGTACGCGATCTGCATGTGAATGCGGGATTGGACGATAGCTATACGACAGGACAGCTGAATGTGAAGCTGACGCTGGAGCAAGGACAGCCAGCAGATGGACGCGCTGTACTGGAATTGAAAGCAGCAGATGGCGAGACGGTTGCGTCTGGCGAAGTATCGTTTGCCGCTGGTAAAGGCGGTGCAACGGCAAGCTTTGAGGCAACGGTAGCGAATGTATCGACATGGAGCGCAGAAGACCCGTATTTGTACACACTGTACATTTCCGTCTATAACGCGGCTGGTGAACTGACAGAAGTAATTCCACAGCCTGTAGGCTTCCGCCGTTTTGAAATGATCAATAAAATCATGTGCATTAACGGGAAACGTATCGTGTTCAAAGGTGTAAACCGTCATGAATTCAACTGTCGCACCGGACGCACGGTAACGGAAGAAGATATGCTGTGGGATATTCGTACAATCAAGCAAAACAATATGAATGCGGTGCGGACGTCTCACTATCCGAACCAGACGCGCTGGTATGAGCTGTGCGACGAGTATGGCATTTACCTGATCGATGAGATGAACCTGGAAACACACGGTTCATGGCAGAAACTGGGCGCTGTTGAGCCATCCTGGAACATCCCGGGCGATCTGCCAGAGTGGCAGGATATCGTGATGGATCGTGCGATCTCGATGGTAGAGCGCGACAAAAACCATCCGTCGATCTTAATCTGGTCTTGTGGTAACGAATCGTATGCTGGTCAGGTGATCCTGAATGTAGCTAACTATTTCCGTGAAACCGATCCAACGCGTCTTGTTCATTATGAAGGTGTATTTTATCGCCGCGAATTTAACGATTCCAGCGATATGGAAAGCCGAATGTATGCGAAGCCGCAGGATATCGAAGAATATCTGAATAACGATCCGCAAAAGCCGTACATTAGCTGTGAATATATGCATGCGATGGGCAACTCGGTTGGCGGTATGCATAAATATACGGAATTGGAAAATAAATACGAACTGTATCAGGGCGGCTTTATCTGGGATTATATCGACCAGGCAGTCATGAAGAAAAATCGCTACGGTGACGAATATCTCGCTTATGGCGGCGACTATGATGATCGTGCTACCGACTATGGTTTCTGTACAGACGGTATCGTATATGCTGACCGTAAAGTATCTCCTAAAATGCAGGAGGTCAAATTCCTGTATCAAAATATCAAGCTGACACCGGATCAAAATGGCATCACGATCCGCAATGAAAATCTATTCGTCGGTACAGCAGCATATGATCTGCAATACCGTATCTACCGTGACGGCGTGCTTGTGCATGAACAAACGCTGGCCGTTGATGTACCCGCAGCTACAGAGCGTCATATCGAAGTGGCACCGCCACAGGCAGCAAGCGAAGCTGGTGAGTATGCGATCCATGCAGCACTTGTACTGAAACAAGCAACGCTGTGGGCAGAAGCAGGTTATGAAGTATCGTTTGGCGAGCATGTGTTTATCGTGGAAGGTGAAGCAACGATTCCAACTGTAACAGCTACAGGTGAACTCCGCATTGCTGAAGGCGATGTGAACGTCGGTGTACATGGCGAGCATTTCAGCATCATGTTCTCCCGTGCGGTGGGTAGCCTGACATCGCTGCGCTACAGTGGTCGTGAGTACATTTCCGCACCACCAGCACCACAGTTCTGGCGCGCAACGACAGACAATGACCGTGGTGCAGGACAGAACTTCACTGCGGCGAGCTGGCTCGCTGCAAGTCTGGCGCGCCGCTGCACGAAGATGGAACTGGACAAGGCAGCAGATCATGTGACGGTAACGTTCGAGTATGCCTTCAGCATCCATGCCGATGTGAAAATGACAACCGTCTACACCGTGCATGGTGATGGTCGTCTGCATGTCAAATCGAGCTATAGCGGTGTCGCTGGTTTGCCAAACGTACCAACAGTGGCGTTGTCATTCAAAATTCCGGCAGAATACCATCATCTGGACTGGTATGCGATGGGACCGGAAGAAAACTATATTGATCGTGCCTTTGGCGCAAGACTGGGTCTGTTCAGCAATGACGTAGCAGATAATGTATCTGGCTATGTGGTGCCACAGGAATTCGGTAACCGCATCGGCGTCCGTCGTGTCGATATTACGGATGATGGGAAGCGCGGACTGCGTATCACGTCGCCAGCGATTGCTCCGGTAGAGTGCAGTATTTTGCCGTACACAGCATTGGAGCTAGAGAGCGCAGCTCATCTGTATGAGTTGCCACCGGTACATTACACGGTTGTGACCGTAGCTGGCAAACAAATGGGTGTTGGCGGTGACGATAGCTGGGGTGCTCCGGTACATGACGAGTACCAGATCCCATCCGACACTGACATCACATTTGAATTTACGATTGCACCCCTACAACCGTAATATTCATTATGTCAAACATGTCATAATCTAAGCTTCATCTATATTGAATCCTCGTTGCACCAGCAAGTGTGTAACGAGGATTTTTGTGATGATACATGTAATTATTTGACATTTAAAGTAAGATTATTATATAGTAAATAAGTAAGTAATTCCTAAATGATAAGTGAGGTGAAATGAGAATCGAGAAAAGGTAGCACCATGTCGTCCCAGTAATTGGAATGTCGCTTATGTACATACGATCCCAACCAATATAATCACATGAAGAGGAGAATACATAATGATGAAACGAATCTTTTCCCTGCGTCTTGCTGCATGTATGGTACTATTGTTCGCGCTAGTTGGCGCCACGGGAGCGGTGAAACCGGCTCAGGCGGCAACGACGCACACACCGATCATTTTCGTACATGGTCTGGGTGGCTCGGCAAGTAATTTTACGTTTATTGAAGGGTTCCTCGCTCGTCAGGGCTGGTCTTCCAATGAAATGTATGCGATCGATCTGCCAACGAAAAATGGTGTGCAAACGCTGAACGCTGCCGCTATCCGCAATCTGGTAGATGATGTGCTGGCACGTACAGGCAGCACCAAAGTAAACATCGTCGCACATAGCATGGGCGGTGCGAACAGCCTGTACTATATTCTGAACTATGGCGGCGCAAGCAAAGTCGACAAGTTGATCACACTTGGTGGTGCAAATCGTCTGACGACCAACCGTGCACCAGATGGCGTAAATGTAACATCGATCTACACGCTCAATGATCAGATCGTTAGCAACTACCTGTCCAATCTGGATGGTGCCAACAATATCCGTATTTACGGTGTAATGCATATCGGATTGCTGGCGAACTCTACGGTGAACGGTCATATTTTGGACGCGCTACAACAATAAGATATGTACAGTACGATGGATCGATGAGGATAGATGGTACGATGACGAACAAGGATCGAGCAGGCAATCATTGCCTGACTTGATCCTTGTTCTTTATACTGGAAAAAAGCTAAAGTTAACGGGAGAAAGGAGGCGGTACGATGGCGGATATATCTTTTTATCGTAATCCGGCATTGCCTTTTGTGGAAGGCAAGCGCTGCCGTGCGGATGAACTGACCTATCATCGGCATTTTCATGAGGAATATTCAGTCGGATGGATTCATAGTGGACGCACGAATGCGTGGTGTGACGGCAAACTGTGGGAAGTGGAGCAGGGGCGGATGATTAGCTTTCCACCGGAAATGCTGCATGCCTGCCATCCGCAGCAAGGGCTGGAGTGGAGCTATGATATGCTGTTTATCGATCCGCGCTGGCTACAAGGAATGGAGCAGCAAGAGCTACAGCAGATTCATATTCCGTATTTGCTATCCGAACGTAAAAATGCAGCCTGCACCCTACAGATGCAGCAGACGATGGGGGCACTTATGGAGGGGCGAGAACCGCTGGAAACGGAAACGGCACTGATCGCATTGGTACAATTATTGACAGGTGCGCAGCAGGGTGATCTGGAGCATCATAAGTCGACGATGCAGACGGATCGTAAATATGTCGGTATCGTGCAGGAATATTTACACGCGAATTTCCTTCGTCCGGTGCTGTTGGAGGAGTTGGAGCAGGTGACGTCGATCAGCCGCTTTCATCTCATTCGTCTGTTCAAGCAATGGCAACATCTGCCCCCACATGCGTATCAGAATCTGCTACGTATCAATTATGCGAAAAACGAGCTGCATCGCCAGCGGCCAATTGTGGAGGTCGCAGCGGAAGCTGGTTTTTATGATCAGAGTCATTTTACACGTATGTTTCAGCGCGTTGTGGGCGTTACGCCACATCGTTATCGGACGTCGGTGATATAGATTTAAAACCAATACGTACTTACTATTTACTACCTCGTAGCATAAACAAATAATGAGCAGGATTATCAAAAGATTGAATGCCTTTATTTTCAATTTGCTTCATATCGTCTTTGATTTAAATAGAATAGGTGTAGATTCAATCTTTAATAATTCAAGCAAGTATTGAACGCACATAGGAAATGACTGTTTTGAAAAAAATGGATTCTAAATCAATAGCTCCTACTACTTGGGCATTACGTCCATTAAGATCCAATGATTTTGCTTGTTCGGTAAGAGCGACACCTGTTAAGAGCTTACCATTGTTTAGAAATATATCATTTGGTACTTTCACGTGAAATGGGTTGTCTCGCTCCCGATTAGTGATGGGTACAACCATTGCAAAATGATTATTTACGGGATCGATGTATCCGTCCGAAATAATCAATGCAGGACGCCTTTTTTGCTGTTCATGACCAGCAGCAGGATCAAAATCCAAATAAATGATATGCCCACGTTCAACATTCACCATCAAATCTCTTCATCTCCCATTGCTTTTGCGAAGGCTTCTGGAGCGCCTGTTCCAGGTTTAGAACTAGAACGTAGTCGTAAAAATAATTCTCGGAGCGCTTGCTGATCATCAGCTTCTGGGAAAATTGGAGTGATAATGAGTTGATTTCCTTTTATTTCGATGTTTAATTCACTACCATCTTTAATTTGAAGCTGATTAGCCATAAGAGCTGGTAAGCGAACTCCTAGACTATTCCCCCATTTTTTTGCGGTAATAGCTCCCATATTAATCTCTCCCTTTACTTTATGGCGTTAGTATAACATTAAAAAACATGAGTGTATATACAAAGTATAATTGTTGAGGGTTTGAATTTTTTTTGGAAATCCTTTCCATACGCAGCTCACCCTCGCAGGTAGACACGTTCTACTAGCCAAATAGCAATTTTGTACAATATTTTATCCCCTTTCTCCGTTAATGTGAACGTTAGGGAGGGATTCATCATGAATAATAGAACAGCACATGAGCAGCGGTTAACCGCTGGCGCGGCGGCAGCGCTAAAGGCAATTGCACGTCGTCCGGATATCAAAATGCATATCGAGCAGGAGCCGCAGCTCTACACCTTACTACAACGTGCAGCAGCACGTTATGTGACCGGGGAGCAGCGCCCGCAGGCGTTAGCAGTCGCCCATCAGCTTCATGACGAAGGCTACGCCGTATCGCTGGAATATATCGGTGAAAATACCGTATCGGCTGCTGCCTGTCAGCAAGCGACAGCAGAGCTTGCCGGAGTGCTGACGGAGCTAGGTGAGCAAGGGATCGGTGGACGGGTATCGTTTGATCTGTCGCATATCGGACTGCTTGTTGATCGGGAATTGGCACTTGCCCATCTGCTGCAATTGGGCGAATTAGCGCACACATACGGGATTGAGTTATTTATCAGCATGGAGGAATCGGCGAAGACCGAAGCGATTCTACAACTTTATCGACAGGCGGTAGCGGTGTATCCGCTGATTGGCATTACACTACAGGCGCATTTGCACCGTACATGGGCTGATGCGGCTGTGTTGCTGACGAAGGATACACGCGTGCGATTCGTTAAAGGCGCATATGAAGAGCCGGATACGCTGGCATTATCGCGTTCTGCGGAGTTGGACGATCGGTATGTAACATTATTCGAGCTTGCTGTACAGCGTGGTTGCCGCATTTCGCTTGCTACCCATGATGAGACACTGATCGATCGTTTGCGGCTCAGCTCATGGCAGGGTGCTGCATCGGTAGAGCTGGAGCTACTATATGGCATTCGTCCCGAGCTGTGTGTACGGCTGCGAGAGCAAGGTTATCCAGTGCGTGTGTATTTAACGTATGGGCAGGAATGGTATTTATACCTATGTCACCGGATCGCTGAATATCCGCCTAATCTATATCAGGCGCTGATTGATATGGTGGGCGGGCAAGCGGAAGCGCCTATGATGCAGTATTGTCTATCAAAGTAGCCGTAATCGAAATGGTGGACAAACTGGTGCGCTACAGGTTAGCGTATCCGTACAAGGGATAGCTTTACATAAAAAGACACGGATTTGCTGCACACAGCAAATTCGTGTCTTTTTGGATGGGTGTCCTGGCGTTATTGTCCAATGTACGTACAGTACAGCAGATCGCAAGCAATCGTTTATTTTAATTTCAACAGCTTCACAAGCTTATCGTGAATTGCGGTGTTCTGGTAGTTGCCGACAAATTGCTCGGAGCCTGGACCCATCGCGGTCAGCGCTACATCGACTGCGCTATGTCCTTCCGTTGTCCAGTCCACAACAAACTGCTCAGAGGAACCTGCTACGGTGAATGGACCGTCTTCTTTGGACAGGCCATCTCCGGATTCGTCCTCATCGTCCAAGCCTTCGATCACCATACCGCCTGTTTCGTGGTCAGCGGTCACGAGTACGAGCGTATCCGGATGTTTTTTTGCGTAGTCTTTCGCTACTTTTACCGCTTTGTCCAGTTGTTGCCCTGCCTTGATGGTCAGCTCTGCATTGTTATCATGCGCCATTTCGTCTGTGCCTTCCTCTTCCACGAGTAGGAAGAAGCCTTTTTTGTTCTGGGATAGCACATCCAGTGCTTTGGTGGTCATATCCGGCAACGACACGATCGGGTTGTACTGATTACCTACCTCATTATGTGCCTGAAACATTTCTTCGTTGGCGAACAGTCCGAGCAACTTGCCGTTTTGAGCCGCTTTCAGCTCGGTGCCATTCGTTACGTAGTTGTAGCCAAGCTGCTTGGCACGTTCCACCAGATTGCCCTGTGTGCCTTTACTCGCCTCGGTTGGGTCTTCTGCCGGTGCGTCAGGATGCGAACCAGCTGTCCCTTTCGGATACCAGAAGTCTTCGCCACCACCGAGCAGTACGTCGATTTTGCTATTTTCGATATATTGCTTGGCGATATCGCTCTGTGCGGAACGGTTCTCAACATGTGCGCCAAATGCAGCGCCCGTTGCATCGGTCACCTGACTGGTCGTCACGACACCGGTGGACATGCCTGCTTTTTTGGCAAGCTCCATAATGGTCGTGACAGGCTTTTTGTTCGGATCGACGCCGATTGCGCCGTTATATGATTTCACGCCGGTAGCGATGGCGGTAGCAGCGGCAGCGGAATCGGTAACGAGATGATCGCTAGAGCTAGTACGCACCAGTCCGGTGACCGGCATATTGTCCATTTCCAGTGTTCCATTTTTACCGACCGTCGCATAGCGAATCGCATTACGGCTCGCTTCGCCCATGCCATCGCCGATGAACAACACGACATTTTTAGGAGCGACAGCATTTTTGGGAGGTGTTGTTGTTTGAGCTTTTGCGGATGGTGCAGGTGTCGCTTTCGTGCCAGCAGCCCACGCTTGGGGAGCTTCGAGCGAGCCTGTCCAGAGTGGCAGACTGATGATAGCGACAGCACTTGCAGCGATCACTGCTTTTGTAAAAGAAGACGATTTCATAAGTAACAATTCCTCCTGTATGTATCATATGATGTATTGATCATATATTCGTATCATTATATAAATACCATTATTTTGTAAATTACATATAAAATAACTCAAAAATGGGATATTCATAAGTAATATACAGATCCACCTACAGGTTGAGATGGAATCAACCTAGCGGTAGATTCACGGGATGGGCGAATATTTTAAGATAAATGTACAAACATTGAACAGGAGCTGACCACCATGTCTACATTATTCAAAAGCCGTGCTATTGTGCTAAAGCTAGTTATGAACGGACTTGTCCCGTGGCTCGGGTATGTATTACTGTCACCACATATCGGAAGTTTGCTAGCACTGTCTGTCGTGACGATGATTCCGCTTGTCGACAATCTGATTCATCTGGTACGACACCGCACGATGGATGTGTTTAATGGGCTGATGCTAGTAGGTTTTGTGCTTAGTTTGGTCATGGTGCTGATGGGTGGCAGTGAGAAGCTGCTTCTGATGCGTGAATCGCTGGTGACAGTTGTGATTGGCTTAGCTTTTCTCGCTTCGTTATTAATGAAGCGCCCGCTTATCTTTCATATGGTTAGCCGCTTTAGTAAAGGTGTGAATCCAGAGCATAACTGGGCGTATCCTTATTTCCGTCAGGTGATGCGCCGTCTGACCCTGCTCTGGGGTGTAGCGCTCGTCGTGGAAGCAGGTTTGAAACTGCTGCTGATTACGGTGTTGAGCACCTCGCAAATGCTGGCGATTTCGTCGCCACTGTTCTATGCGGTGATCGGATTGACGATCGCAGCAACGATTGTGTACAAACGTCGTGCTGGCGTACAGATGAAGCAGTTGCGACAAGATCAGGCTCAGTTTGCGTGAGCAGGCAGATGCAACATGTGCAAACCATCGACACGCGATATACAGATCGAGTGTTCTGATTGAGTGTCTTGTATGAACGATAGTCATCATCCATTCCAGTGTCACACTGACATGATTCCTTCCCATAGCGAATCTAAGCTCGCAACAAATTAGAGACTTTAAATAGAGCACTGCACACTGCAACCGAATACGAATCCAAGACCGACCCTTTGTTATCGATGCAAAGGGTTTTTGTTTTGGCTACTGCCGACACTATGGCATAATAAAACATACGATACGGGTCATCCATTTCGTTTTCCAAAGGAGTGTATTTATGTATAACAATCCAATGAACATTTCCATCTATCCGATCTCCCTCTACTCGGTATGCAGGTGTATGGGGAGCGGGCAATGAGTGATCGTATAAGAACGCAGTCGATTCAGCGCTTATGTGGGTCGACATCTTACCATAAAGGCATGACGATGTATCGGACGGGTAAGGTTGGATTTACACGTTATGATGATGAGTCGGGTGAATATGAAGCTGTCGTACAGAGCAGACGTCATGAAGTGGAGCATGTGCAGATTAGAGTGAGTGAAGATGAACAGATTGACGCGACCTGCTCCTGTCCATCGCTCGCTTCGTATCGCTATCATTGTCAGCACATCGCCGCCACACTGATTTATATTCATGAATGTGAACAACGCGGCGAGCCGCCACTACTTATTGCTCCAACAGCAGCATTTACGCAAGGTAGCAGCATGAAACGGAACGAAAGAGCATCAGAGCGCTCGTCGTCTGCTCAGTTACAGTCAGCATTCGAAGCAACGGAAGATGCTGCATCTTCTGCTAATGTGAGCGCTACTAAAGCGACTAGTCACATTAAAGCTACCCGCACCACTAACGTTGCTAGCGCTACGAACGCTTCGCTCCTGTCCAAACAAGACCTCTATGCCAAAGATGAACGACTGACAGACGAACTGCTGCATCTATTTACCCAGTCCCCACGCCGTGCGGCAGTACGCCGTCGTTATCTGGAAACGCGTGATCCGCTGGCACTGGATGTGATCTGTCATCCGCTCGCTTCCGGTAATGGGCAATACCGGATCGGCATTGAGCTGCGCATCGGACCGACACGGACGTTTATCGTGCGCCATATTCGGCGTTTGCTGGACAGTATTCGCATCGGCGAAAGCTATGCTGTAACATCACGATTTGTGTATGACCCGGAGCTGCATAGCTTTGCGGCAGGGGACGATCTTGTACTGCGCCAGTTGATTCAAATTGCTGAAGATGAGCAGCCTGCCGATGCAGCAGCACGCACACAGGCAGGACGACGCGGAGAACGGTTGCTATCTGTACCTGTATCCCATTGGCCTGCCTTGTTGGCTGCGCTTCGTTCATGTCGCTCAGTGTATGTAGCACAGCCGGATGGTAAAGAGCTTTCCATCGTCTGGTCACAGGGACCGTTACCGCTTCAATTCCAGCTGGATCAGTCAGACTCCACGTCTAAGCAAGCTGGTAAAATCCACCCGGATGAAAAGCGTTATGTACTGCGTGTGCAGGGATTGCAGCCGCTGATCATACTGGAGTCGTATGAAGCTGTATTGAACGGTGCAGAGCTGGTGGAGCTGGATGATGAATTATGCCGTCGTCTGGGTGGTTTGCAGCGGCTACTGGATCGAACAGGGACAGGTGAAATGGAGCATCAGCTTCATTTATCAGCCCCACAATTAGAGCCTTTTGTCCGCCAGGTTGTGCCTGAGCTAATGAAGCTCGGAGCGGTACATCTGACACGCGGAGTATCAGATCGCATTATGCAGACACCGCTGCAAGCACGTCTGTATTTGGATCGGGTACGGGATCGTTTGCTTGCCGGGTTGGAGTTTCAATATGGTAGCCTGACGATTAATCCACTCGAACCGGAGCCGGAAGGACAGGCTGAAGACCGAATTGTATTGCGCGACGGGGAGCGAGAAGCGCAAATTTTGCAGCTGATGGATGAGGCTGATTTTACGGTGACCGAAGGTGGTTACTTTTTGACCGATGAAGAGGCGGAGTATACATTTTTGTACCATATTGTGCCACGACTGGAGAAGCTGCTGCATGTGTATGCGACTTCGATTGTGAAGGCGATGCTGCAAAATCCGCTATCTCCACCGAAGCTAACCGTGCAGACGGATCAGCGTCATGACTGGCTGGAAATTCGCTTTGCACTGGATGGCATTCCTGAATCGGAAATTGTGCATGTGCTGGAATCGCTCCAGGAACAGCGCAGATATCACCGACTGCCCGGCGGTGCTTTTTTGCCGCTGGAAGATCGCGCATTTCAACAAATTGCTGACTTTATTCGTCGTACAGGTATGGCGGCGCCAGGCACAGGTGTTATGGAAGCAGAAGAAGGGGTATTGTTCCGTTTGCCCGTATTGTATGGTCTGGAACGGCTGGATATGCAGGATGAAAATGAAGCGATTCGCTTTGATCGCTCCTTGCGCCGCTTATTAGAAAGTATGGAGCAGCCCGGACGGCAGCATGAGCCGGTGCCAGCCGCGCTGGAATCGGTACTGCGTGATTATCAGCATGAAGGGTATCAATGGATGCGCACGCTGGCTCGCTATGGATTTGGCGGTATTCTTGCCGACGATATGGGACTGGGCAAAACGTTACAAAGTATCGCTTTTATCGCCTCGATGCAGGATGAGATTCGGCGTAGTGGACGCCCGGTGCTGGTAGTGACACCAGCCTCGCTAGTGTACAACTGGCAGTATGAGCTAAAACGCTTCGCACCCGAGCTACGTGTACTGCTAGTCGATGGTAGCAAGGCAGAGCGTGCCGTCCGCTGGCAGCAGGTGCTAGCACAGGAGCCGGACATGGAGGGCATGTCTGCTGCAATGACCGAACCAACCGATTCCTCTTCGGTGAATGCGCGTTCTGTGCAACCGATCGATGTGGTGATTACCTCTTATCCGTTATTGCGACAGGATCGAGAACTGGCAACAAGCCATGCGTACCATACGCTCATTTTGGATGAAGCACAAAATGTCAAAAACGCGCTCACCCATGCAGCCAGAGCGGTGAAGGAACTGCAAGCGAAGCATCGCTTTGCTCTGACCGGTACGCCGATTGAAAATTCATTGCAAGAGCTATGGTCGATTATGAGCATCGTGATGCCTGGATTGCTGGGCACACGGCGAGAATTTAACGACCTGCTACCGGAAACGATCGCACGCCGTGTGCGTCCATTTATTTTGCGCCGCATGAAGACAGACGTATTGCATGAGTTGCCGGATAAGCAGGAAATTACGCTCGTATCCGAACTATTGCCAGAGCAAAAAGTGCTGTATGCCGCTTATCTTGCTCAGCTGCAACAGGACGCGCTCAAGCATTTGTATGATCCGGATTCATCCGATCAGCAAATTCGTATCTTCGCCGGACTGACTCGTTTGCGCCAGTTATGCTGTGATCCGGGCTTATTTGTTGAAGATTATACCGGTGGTTCAGGTAAGCTGGATCAACTGCTGGAACTCGTACAGGATTATCGGGATTCCGGACGCAGAATGCTTATCTTTTCCCAGTTTACCGGCATGCTCAAGCGAATCGGCAAAAAGCTGCAAGAGCGCCATACGCCATTCTTTTATCTGGATGGAAGCACCGCATCAGCAGAGCGTCTGGAGCTATGCCATCGATTTAACGCAGGCGAACAGGATGTATTTTTGATTTCACTGAAAGCGGGAGGAACCGGATTGAATCTGACGGGTGCGGATACGGTCATTTTGTATGATCTATGGTGGAATCCGGCGGTGGAAGAACAGGCAGCAGATCGTGCCTATCGGATGGGACAGCAACGTAATGTACAGGTCATTCGCTTAATTACACGCGGGACGGTAGAGGAGAAGGTGTTAGAGCTTCAGCATAACAAGCGTGAGCTAGTCAGCGAGATTATCCAGCCCGGTCAGGCGAAGTTGTCGTCACTGACTGAGCAGGATATACGTGAACTGTTGCTGCTGTAAATGCATCTATTCAGGCGGTAGGTGAAGGCATATGGGCGTTCATGCCTTCTACCGCTGTAATCATCACGGAATGATGGCCGAGCAGATCAAGATCAAATGGTGCTGGCAGACGTTCTCCTGCTTCATTGAACAGAACGCGTACGATCGGTCGCTGTGGAATCGAGGTATGAATATGCACGACGACACCTTTGTAGCCATTACTGAGCGTGACCGTTACACCGATAGGGTAGATGGCAATCCGGCTTTTGAATACTTCCAGCATGGAGCGATCGTACAATGTGCCCGAGCCGGAGTACAGCACATCCAGCGCCTGATGCGGAAGCATGGCAGCACGGTATACACGGCTAGTAGTGAGTGCATCATACGAGTCAGCGATCCCAATCCATTTCGCATAATCATGAATATCCGGTTCGGTCAGACCACGCGGATAACCACTACCATTCAAACGCTCATGATGCTGGTAAGCGCAGTGGGCAGCTAATAACGGAATGCCCGGCTCATCTTTTAAAATTTTAAATCCATATTCCGTATGCAGCTTGATTGTGTCATATTCTTCATCGGTCAGACGACCGGGTTTGAATAAAATCTCGTTCGGAATATGAGCTTTGCCCACATCATGCAGCAGGGAGCCAATCCCTAACACACGCAGTTCATCTACCGAGTAGCCGTGAACTTTGCCGAGCAGTAGCGTATAGATGCATACATTCAGGGAGTGATGGTACAAATAATGATCCTTCGTATGCATACTCATCAGCATGACCATCACTTCCGGATTATCGCTTAGTTCCATCAGAATGGAATCGACGATGCCGGAAAAGGATTTGCCGATAATCGGATAAGAAGATTTTTGGACACGCGGATCAGCAATACTGGAGAAATGCGTACGAATTTCCTTCAGCGCCTTGCGCTTGATCTCGGCTGAAACAATATCGTTCACCATCACATCGTCTGTATCCTTATCCTGAATATAGACATAGTCCAGCCCGTGATTATATAGTTTTCGGATGATTCCAGCGGACAGCTCTGCGCCTTCTCGCAACAGAACGACACCTTCGTCGTTAAAAATTTTTTTGGCTAATCGCATTCCGGGTTGGAGCGAAGTAATCGGTAATAGCCTCAATAGGGTCACTTCCATCTGTTCGGGAATTATCACACTCAGCATTGGTGTTATACACACAAATCGTCAACTAGCTGGCATGATGATATATATGGATGAGGACGATGCATTAGGAGATCGTATGCTTTTTCTTAATAAGGAAGAAGCCTGTAGGGAATATTGAATCATAGATACTATATATATCGTCAACTAGAGCTTAATCTATAATGATTATAGGATGTATTTTTGAAATGCGATAGACTTATAACGCAAAGTTTGCTTTATGAGTAACAAAATTTCTTTATAATGTATCTTTAAGTTACTAAAATGTATAAATAAGGTGTTGTACTGACATTCGATCTCTTGAATGTGATGATACATGTAGGATAATATGGATTTTTATTCCTTTTCATGGAATGTGATCCGAAGCTTAACATGCATTTCCGACGTTGCTAGTAGACGATTCGGAAATGCATTTTTTTGTATATTTACGCATAAATGATACCTCCATCGATATATGTATTAGCATACACGTTATCATGGCTCTGTTTATCCAAGCCAAACTTAAATTCATAAGAAATAATGTGACGATATTGTGTCAGGTATGTGACAATGTGTGATATAAACTGTTGAGAAAGTTGAAAATGTGACTATTTATCGGAATTAGAACGCTAAAAATCGACTTTTTATGTGGTTTCTAGTCTAAAGTGACTATATGATCTTTTTATTTTTTGTGATTGAATACACTATATCTTTGTTTTCAAACATGCTAATATGGATATCAGTCATTACTTCCTGTTAAAAACCAACAAGTTAGCAGCAGGATTACTAAATAAGTACATATTCCCGATGAATAAGTCACTTATTATAACCTGAACCTAACATTTAAGTTGATCATATATTACGAAAAGGAGCTGGCAAGGATGATGAATGCAAGCTTGAGTAACATTGGAATTTGGGAAATGATAGAACCGGGTGTACGACGGAAAGTATTCGAGCCAGGTCAGGCAATCATGATGATGGAAGTGCATTTTGAAGCAGGCTCCAAAAGCAGTGAGCATTCGCATCCATATGAGCAGATGAGCTACTGCATGAAGGGACGCTTCGAAATTACGATCGCTGGTCAGGTACATGAACTCAGCGCAGGTAAAGCACTTGTTATCCCCGCAAGTGCATCGCATTCTATCAAAGCGCTTGCTCCTGGCATCCTGCTTGATTCCTACACACCTGTACGATAAAAAAGGCTGAAGTGAGTGTGAGCTTGCTTCATCTTTCACCAGCGCGCTACAAGATTTCTATACAGTACAGGTTTGGCGTTCAGCATACCTGTCCTACATATCGGCTTTCGTTCCTTCCGACGAGGACGGCTGCCGATGATGGCAAGTTGATAGCGAAACGAAAGCCTGCTCGATCAATCGAGCAGGCTTTTTGCTGTGTCATTGGATGTACATTATATCCATCACTTGAACAGATCTGAACGTATCCGTATCTATTAACCCTCTGCTGGCGGATCAGGTTCAAAGTGATACCGTTCCAGTGGAATCCGCTGATCCAGTGTAAACTCAATTCCTTCCTCTTCCAGCCGCCATCGTTGTTCTTCAGCACTATCCGCATCGCCCAGCGCAATCTCACCCTGCTTATTCACAACGCGATGCCACGGTAGTTGCTGTGACGCGCTCATTGAATGCAAAATACGCACTACCTGCCTTGCTGCACGTGGGCTGCCTGCACAAGCAGCAATCTGTCCATAAGTCATCACCTTGCCGGATGGAATAGAACGAATGATAGTTACGACACGCTCAGTAAATGGCTGCACAACATTCCCTCCTTCATGAATCTATGTATATGTGCTGTTATCAGCACAGTTTAACAAATATAAGCATTTTGGCTAATGGTTTACTGTTTTTAATTCCTTTTATGTAAAATTGTGTAAAATATAAGCAAAAGTTTATCATAAAATGTTTCAATTCGTCGAATAATAGGTATAAAGACTCATAATAATTGTAAGAAAAAATACGAATATAGACTATAGTAACGACTAAATCACTATCTTATTTGATAAACCATAGAGAGCTGGCATGGCGGAACGATTGGCTCGGTCAGGTCGGCTACTATTATTTTACCAAGCGGAAGCTATAAAGTGTAATTTGGCTAGCTTGACCGCCCAAAGGAGAACATTAGATCATGTCCATTTTTGCAGCGAAACGCAACTTCACGGAACTTCAAACATTACTTCAAGCTGCAACACAGCTGGCAGAACGTCCACAGCAATCTGCTGGAAAACTGCAAGTACAGAGTGAAGACCCAACTTTAAAAAGTATCGTAAACTATGTGAACCAGGCTATAGATCAAATTCGTGAAGAAAAAGACTATCTCGCTTTGCGTATGAATCTCGTCATCAAGGCCATTCATATCGGTCTGTGGGATATGGAAGTAGAAGCAGGTGATCCGATCAATCCGAACAATGCCTTTACATGGACAGACGAGTTCCGCGCGATGCTAGGCTATCGTAATGAACAGGATTTCCCGAACGTGCTGGATAGCTGGGCTTCCCGCTTGCATCCGGATGATAAGGATTGGGTGATGCAGGCACTGGGGAACCATTTGCTCGATCATAGCGGTAAAACGCCGTATGACATCCAATACCGTCTACAGCTAAGAACGGGTGAGTACCGCTGGTTCCGTGCAACCGGCACTACGATACGTGATCACAAAGGCATTCCACTTCGTATTGCTGGCGCTTTGCTGGACGTGCATGACCAGCGCAAGCGTGAACATGAGCTGACTGCACTGGCTACGCGTTATGATCTGATCAACAAAGCACTCGTCGAAGCACCGTGGGATATGATCGTCGAAGCAGGTGATCCGATCAACCCGAATAATGAATTTTGGTGGTCTGCACAGTTCCGCCACACACTCGGTTTTCAAGATGAACGCGATTTTCCTAACATTCTAAGCAGTTGGAGCGATCGTCTGCATCCAGAAGATAAACAAATGGCATTGGACGCTTTTGCCGCGCATTTGAACGATCATACCGGACGAACTCCATTTTCCGTTGATTATCGTCTACAGCTCAAAAGTGGCGAATATCGCTGGTATCATGCTGGCGGTACAACGAATCGCGATGCACAGGGATTGCCGCTACGTGTAGCAGGTACGATTCGCGATATTACGTTTGAGAAAAATAAAGATACCGTTGTGAGTGCGATGACAAGTCGAATGGAGCAATTGTCCCAATCGATTGCAGAAATGGCGACAGCGATCCAATCTGTAACCGGACAGGCACAAGAGCTTGCCGGCGCGCAAGAGCATTCCACAGAAGCGGCGAATCGCGCCAAAGTCAGTGCAGACGAAACGCAGAATATTTCTAACTTTATCCGTGAAATTGCCAATCAGACGAATATGCTCGGCTTGAATGCATCGATTGAAGCAGCACGAGCGGGCGAACTGGGGCGCGGCTTCTCTGTTGTGGCAGACGAAGTGCGCAAGCTGGCGATTAATAGCGCCGGCGCTACTGAGAATATCGAAAAAAGCTTGAGTGAGATGAAAAATCAGATCGAGACGATTCTATTTCAGATTAGCAATATGACGGCGCTCACGCAATCGCAGGCAGCATTAACCGAGCAATTGAACGCATCGATGGATGAAGTAAACCATATGGCGCGTTCCGTCGCAGACTTAGCACAGCAAATCTAATGCACGGTGCTTCAAAAGCAATCGTTCATTCTGAGCTGTGAATGATATTGTGAATTAAAGATTTTCTTTTGATGTTAGATGGTATGCTCACTCACTATAACGCCCCGTCTATGTTAGCTTGACGGGGCAACTTTTCACCAGGAA
>NZ_JBCGUH010000022.1:0-60543 GCF_039822605.1 Paenibacillus wenxiniae | reverse complement strand
CGAACACGACCGTTAAGCCCTCCAGCGCCAATGGTACTTGGACCGCAGGGTCCTGGGAGAGTAGGACGTCGCCAAGCCAATGAAAGAGAGACACGATCTGTATAGATCGTGTCTTTTTTGTTATGGATTTTTGGTATAATTTGTTGGCACGGTTGTCTGGGTAGGGCTGTTTTTAGTCTAGTTGTCTTAATATCATTAGAGACGTCTTTAGAGGGAGACGGTTTGTTGAAGAAGAATACGGGGTAGGGTTATATAAGATCTGATTTATACGTTTGATATATGGATGTTTAGTTGGTTATTTAGAGAGATAAAGGGATTCCTAAACGTTCCTATTTATCTTATGTATTTTGACTCTCCTTATAGTGATCTGCCTTTTCTTCTTTCATTTGGTTGATTCTTTCTCGAAGAGAGGACATTTTATTATCTAAGCAGGCATATTTTTCATAGATAATGGATGTATTCTTGTACTATTGTGTTTTATATAACCTATACGTATAGTTAGTGGGACTACTATGTGAGTAAGAATAGCATATTGAGCTTGGCATACATGAATAATATATTGATCATCATAACAGCATGAATGAATGGTATAGTGATCATAAGGTGAGTTGAAGTCTGCGTATAGAATGAGATTGAAGATTTGTATACGTTTACAATTTCAATCATACAAGGAGGTTATATAATGAGCAGCATACATAGTAAGGATACACTACAGCAGAATACACTACACCAGAATACACCAGACAAGGATACACCACGTAAAATTGCTTTAATTACAGGAGCGAGCAGTACAAGGGATATGGGTACGGCATTTTGCAGAAAATTGGCTTCGGCGGGGGTTGATATCTTTTTTACCTGTTGGAATGCAGATGTGGAATGGCCGGAAGTGTTGCGGCAAGAGATAATTGATCTGGGTGTACGTTGTGCGTATATGGAGATTGATTTGTCGGCTTCGACTGCTGCAATAGAACTTTATGCTGAGGTTATGAAGCAATTGGGACAGCCTACTATTTTGATTAACAATGCTGCGTATAGTACGAACAACGACTATATATCACTTGATGTGAAGGCATTGGATGACCATTATGCTGTAAATATGAGATCGACTTTTCTGCTATGTGCTGAATTTGCACGTGCGTTTGCGAAAGCCGATCTGCCTTACGGCAGAATTATTAATCTCACATCTGGACAGGATTTGGCGCCTATGCCTGGTGAATTAGCTTATGTAGCGACAAAAGGGGCTATTTCTGCCTTTACACGCTCATTGTCTCGTGAGCTAGCGCCTTTGAGGATTACAGTGAATGCGGTAAATCCTGGGCCGACGGATTCGACATGGATGAATGATGAGGTGCGGGAATATCTTTTGCCTCAATTTCCAATGGGACGGATCGGAACACCGAATGATGCGGCACGTTTGGTAGCCTTTTTAGCGAGTGAAGAAGCTGAGTGGATTACAGGTCAGATTATGAACTCCGAAGGTGGATTTATACGATAGTTGTTTTGAATAGGTGTATGACAAAGTGTTACTGATGAATGGAAAAGAAAGCACTACGAAGTAATACGAAGCAGTACGAAGCAGTACGAAGCAGTACGAAACAATACAAAGAAATACAAAGAAATACAAAGAAATACAAATAAATACAAAAAGCTGACCTTGAATGTAGAGGTCAGCTTTTTAATTTTGATAATACTATATTTTATAATGATATAGTTCTGTAGTTACTGGATGTGGTTTGATCTTACTTACTATCGATTTTTAGAGGTTGACTATTCATTTAGTATATTCACTAACGATAGTAATATGTTTACCATCTTAAAGACGCTTTTTGTTTTTATCAAAATGGGCTGAGTTTTGCTATAGCTATTGTTCAACTCACATCTGAAAAAAGAAAGATTCGTGTAACTTTAGCTTGAGGGAGAATAGAATGTCCTGTTTTGGATTTGCATTTTAGGTTTGCACTTTGGGTTTGTATTTTCGATTTACCTTTTAGAATTACCTTTTAAATTTATAGTTCAGGTTTGCGTTTATAGTTATAGTTATGTTTACGTGCACTTACTCTGATTACTATATTTCGCCTCAGTCAAGTCATTCGGTCGCCTTCGCTAATCACGGATCAACTAATGTAGTAGGATACATCTTCCTTGCTTAGTTTAACCATACCGTCTTTGCGCTGTCGGAACAGGCGAAGCAAGATGAGCAGGCGAGGCAAGCATAACCAGACATGCCAGACGACGAGCGAAACGGAAAAGGAAACAGGTAGCCACATGAATAATACAGCCGTAAAACATAATCCGATCCATGTTGTATGCAACAGCACACGTCGGAATGTGGAATAGCTCATATGTTGATCAGGCAAGTAGCCGATCCAGGGATACTGAAATTGGAAACGCCATTTTTTGCGTAGATGGTTGACGGTCATAATTAAGACGGAGCGTGAGATGACGAATTGAATCCAGAGTACCAGTGGGAATGATAATAGCCAGAAGCCGATACTTTCCCATGAAAAGAAGTAAACTTCCGCTACAAGTGCGATGAGAGGCAGAAGGAGATACGTCCAAAACCAGAGTCGAGTAATATTCCATTTTTTGATCAGCTTGTATTGGTAGAAAGTTGCATTTTGTTGCGGCTCTACTGCCATAGAGGAGGGGCCACCTTTCCGATGAATGATGAAATACATATGGCATATGTGCAGTATTGCAGTGAGCCATGAATGGAGCTTAGAGGTATGTATAAAATCGTTTGCATATAACTGTGTGCGTAAGAGAACAGTATCCCTTATGTATATCGGTTTTTGACATGGTATAGAAGAGGAACTTTAGAACCATTTCTGTTCGGACTGTGATTGCATTCATACGTTCAGGCAGATATATGCAGACATTTAGCGATAGAGTGGTTATTTTAGGGATGTGAGATTAATGACGGATACATTAAAATAAACACTTACACATTAACTATAGTTGCATAGATCAATATGAATTGTATAGTACGCCATCGTTCAATTGCGGCTCTGTTATAATTATAATAAGGATACGATGTAATCTACAATAAATTTATGTGAATAATAACAGGAGTATTATGAATAATAATAAATTTAATCAGCAACTACCGTCTTCTGAGCACCGGTATGACTCTGATTCTATCCAATGTGGCGTGCGTGCGCCTTTATACGAGCGGCTTATTCAATACGCTCAATCTGGTGATCGAAGCTATCATGTGCCCGGACATAAAAATGGAGCAGCCTATGAATTGCCGATCCAGCATGCAATGAACACTCTGTCTATGGATTATATACGAGAATTGTTACGTTTGGATGTGACGGAAATTGAAGGTACGGATGATCTGCACCATCCTGAGGGTGTAATTCAGGAGGGGCAGAAGCTTGCCGCACGCTGTTTTGGAGCAGAAGAAACGTACTGGCTTGTTGGAGGTAGTACATCCGGTAATCTTGCTTTACTATTATCTGTCTGTCAGCAGCCCGGCGATCTGATTATTGTACAGCGTAATGTACATAAATCGGTTATTCATGGCTTAATGCTGGCAGGAGCACAGGCGGTGTTTTTGACACCGGAGATGGATGAGAAGAGCGGACTTGCTGTCGTTCCATCAACAATGACCGTTCAGCAGGCAGTAGAACGCTATCCGCAGGCACGTGCTGTGCTATTAACGTCGCCTAATTATTATGGCATGGGTCGTGATCTATCCGCTATTGCTGAATATTGTCATGAGCAGGGGATTCCTTTACTGGTGGATGAAGCACATGGAGCACATTATGGACATCATCCTCGCTTTCCACAGAGTGCCCTATCGGCTGGAGCAGACGGCGTTGTACAGTCTACCCATAAAATGCTGTCTGCGATGACGATGGGGGCGATGTTACATGTACAGGGAAAACTGCTGGACCGCGAACTTGTCCGACAGCGTCTCGCGATGATTCAAAGCTCCAGTCCATCTTATCCGATTATGGCTTCACTTGATCTGAGCCGTTACTGGCTGGATGCTGTGGGCAGTGATCTATTCGAGCAGGGATTGGCTGCTCGTGATTATGTAGTGGAGCATATGGCGTCGATTGGGAGTCATTTTCCTTCATTACATGGGGAAGTTGACTTGAATGAACAGATGAATGGAAATTCTGATTATAATGCTATGCGTGCGATTGATCCGATAGGTGCGATAGGTGCGATAGGTGCGATAGGTGCGATGAGTGAAAATGCTGCTAGGAAACGTTTTGCGATTGTAAATGAGGAATGTACGGAATCATTTGTGTCTGCGCTTACGGATGGTTTGGACACATATAAAAAAGATTTTAAAGATGAGATCATATTGGACGAATCCCGACATGATCCATTGCATGAACAGATCGATAGAAAGATCGGTAAAACTATAGCTCAAAAAGTAGCTCAAAAAGTAGCTCAAAAAGTAGATCAAAAGATAGATCAAAAGATAGATCAAAAGATAGATCAAAAGATAGACCAAGATCCGTTTAAAGTTGTGCTGTATGATCGTACCGGATATTTATCCGGGCAGCAATTGCAGCAGCAGCTTGAACGATATGGTTGTATACCGGAGATGAGTGACGAACGCTATGTCGTGCTGGTGTTCAGTCTCGGCTCGCAGATGGAGGATGCAACCCGTTTGCTGGATGCATTGCGGGCTATTGCTGCGGATACAGCAGTCGACGCCTATAAGTATGTACAATCGAATCACTTATCCCGGTCAAAAATAGCACAACCTTCGGTGAGCTGGTCAGAATCGCAATCGGATGCTGTTGCTTCGGGTAGTTCCGATTTTACTAGAGTAGACAACCTGGAATACAGCCAGGCAGGCTCACTCGTATCGGAGCCTGTACCTTTTCAATTAAAACCGGTCGCACAGCAACAGATCGAATCGATTCCACTAGAGCAGGCGGCAGGACGGGTATGCGCGGAGATGGTTATCCCTTATCCGCCGGGCATTCCGGTGCTGTATGCGGGAGAAATCATCAGTGCTGACGTGCATACACGCCTATTACAAGTGCGTCAGCATCGTATGAAAATACAAGGCGCTGCCGATGCTTCGCTGGAATCGATCCGTGTCTATCGCGGTGATATCCATCGCGCAACTGCACCTGATGTGTCATAATCAAAGTATGTGATAACGTATGTGATTGTGATGGTATGCGTCTAGCCTATGAACATGGGTACGAAGATTAGGGAACACTATACAATGATATAGGGTTGATTATGTATAGAAAGCAGGAATGAAGGTATGACAGCAAAAGGATTATTTATCGCGATTGAAGGGATGGATGGGAGCGGCAAAACAAGTCAACTACAGCAAATTGTTCAATATTTAAACGAACGTCAAATCCCCTTTTTATCGACACGAGAACCAGGCGGCATTCCGGTATCGGAGCAGATTCGCAGTGTCATTCTCAATGTGGATAATCAGATGAGCGGACTGACGGAATGTCTGCTGTATGCAAGTGCACGACGTGAGCATCTGATGCAAAAGGTACTGCCAGCGCTGGAGGCAGGTCAGTTGGTCATCTGTGATCGGTATGTAATGTCATCGCTGGCGTATCAGGGGCATGGGCGCCAATTGGGTAAAGCAGTGCTCGATATTAATCGGATGGCGATTGAGATAGAAGGCAAAGAATACTGGGCAGATATGAATCTGTATATCGAAGTGAAGCCAGAGGTCGGTTTGCAGCGCATTATGGCGAAAACGACCGATCGCGAGATCAATCGTCTGGATCTGGAAGCGATCGATTTCCATCACCGTGTTTATGATGGTTACCAGGCGTTGATTGCTGAATACCCGGAACGTTTTACGATTATCAATGGGGAACAGTCTCCAGAAGCGGTATTTGCAGATCTTCGCGAGCAGCTGGATCATTTGATCGATGGCTGGTTATCCCAATCCTCAACAACAGAGTGAGTTAGCAGGCTGAATTAGGGTAATATAGAGTAAGATCATTGGTCAAGAAAAGACCAGCTTTTATAGCATAGTATGTTGGAAGTTGGGCGTATGTACTTCAATTATATAATGTGAGCAACAAGGGAAGAAGACGATTCATGTTACGAGTGATCTGCTAACAAGAGTTTTCATAGAAAGTAATTTTGCGAAGCAAAATATGTTACTGATTGTAGTGACTTCATCTCCGTATTCCTTCCCAGCTTGTAGGATGCTCACACCTAAGTTTACGTATCCCCATTTCAATATTGTTCCATTAACACCAACGCAATTAGAGGATATTTCACGGGTTATGTCAAATAAGAAATAGAGGCATTGGTTGAATTTTGCTAAAGGAGGCTATAACGATGAAACTAATTATAGCGATCGTGCAGGATAAAGACAGCAATCGTCTGTCCGGAGAACTGGTAAAAGCCAATTTCCGTGCGACCAAGCTGGCAAGTACAGGCGGATTTCTACGTGCCGGTAATACCACATTCATGATTGGTGTGGATGATAGCCAGATCGAAGCGGTTCTGGAAGTCATTCGCAACAGCTGCAAAATTCGTGAGCAGCTCGTTACACCAGTAACACCAATGAGTGGAACGACCGATTCGTATTTGCCATTGCCAGTCGAAGTACAGGTGGGTGGAGCTACGGTATTCGTAATGCCTGTTGAACGCTTCGAGCATTTCTAAGTCAAGCTTCACGATAGCTGTCAGGCTATTCGCTGGTCGGTGAGACAGATGCTGTGCGACTCAAACGATTGCTAATATCAATATGTACGAGTGGCACAGCATAAGCCCCGGCGAAAAAGTGAGACGAGTTTGTAATTTGATGAATCAAATCGCTGATTTAATAGTATAATAGAATGAACCGAAGGATCGGGTACCATTATGGGACCGGTCCATCTTTATTATAGAGCAGTAAAATAGATAAAATTTGAAGAATAGAGCGGATTTTTTTATTTTCCTATTCGCAAAACCTTCATTTTGAACGATACTGATTATAGAGGCTTTTACAGATTGATGATAGAACAGATCAATAATAGATTAGGGAACGTTTCGTTTGCAGCGTTCGGTTCCTATTGTGCTGCTCGGTTGACTCCCATGATTAGCATGCCCTGTAGAGCAAGTCGATGATGGCGAGTATCAGTATATAGATTCGGTATATGGAGAGGAAGATCATAATGAAAATCAATCCCGGTTATCCTCCGTTAAAAAGTAATTCGGTCATGTCGGAGACGCCAGCCAAAGTCGTGCAGCAAAAGAACTTCTCGGATGTGCTGCAAAACCACGGTAGTCAGGCGACGCATGACGAAATTCAGCGTCAATTCAAAGCGATTCAGCTTCAAGGCGATCGTCTTGCGAAATCGATGACACTGCGTGAGCTGAAAGCTTACCAGATGCTGGTGAAGCGCTTTTTGGAGGATACGGTACGCCGCGGAGTGAAGCTAAAAGATACGCAAAGCTTTGACCGTCGTGGACGCAGTCGCAAATACAAGCTGCTGGATGAAGTCGATTCCGCGCTGCTTGGTATGGCTGAAGAGCTGCTCAGCAGTGAGGAAGGCCGCATTGAACTGCTGCAACGCATGGGCGAGATTCGCGGTATGCTGGTCAATTTGCTGTATTAAGTGCTTCAGAATGAAGGAGGCAGTATGTCTTTTCAAGAAATTATAGGGCAGGAAACTGCCAAAAAAGTGTTACAAAATGGGCTTCGTCAGCAAAAAATATCCCATGCCTATCTGTTTCATGGACCGGCAGGTAGTGGGCAATTGAAGATGGCACTTCACTTTGCCAAAGCACTCGTCTGTCTGGAAAAGGGCGAGGATGCGTGCGGTCATTGCATTGAGTGCCGGAAGATGGAGCATGGCAATCATCCGGATTTTTTGCTGGTAGAGCCGGATGGCAGCTCGATCAAAATCGATCAGATCCGCGAGCTACAGCGGATTTTTTCATATCGTTCGGAAGCGGGGAACCGCAAAATCTACATTATTCAAGATGCCGACAAAATGACGGTGCAAGCCGCTAACAGTCTGCTGAAATTTTTGGAAGAACCGCCAGCTCCTGCGGTTGCGATGCTGCTGACAGATAATGTACAGTCGATTTTGCCAACGATTCGTTCGCGGACGCAGCCGGTGCTGTTTACCGCTGTCGATCCGAAGCAAATGATTCAGCTACTGGCGGATGAAAATTACCCGTTACCGCTTGTTCGCTGTGCGGTTCATCTCGTTTCTGACCCGGAAGAATGCCGGAAGCTGCTCGCCGAGAATTGGTTTGCAGAAATTAGAAACGTAGTGTTACAATTAGGGAAGGAGTCTGCCTCCAGGGGCAGTATGAGCCTGATTACCGCACAACAGAAGATATTTAAAGGCGGACTGGGTGATCATGTGGATCAGGTATTTGACCTTTTTCATTTATGGTTCAAAGATCTGATTTATATTCAGATTGGCCAGAACGAAAGTATCGTTTTTATAGATCAGTTAGAGTCTCTCTCCAAGGTGGCTCACACCCGCAGCATGCAACATTGGATTTCCTGTATGGCGCTTGCTGCCGAATGCAAGAAAATGCTCCGCTCGAACGTGAACGGGCAGTTATGTATGGAGCAATTTCTCATCGGGGTAAGCGGCTAAGGTATAGAAGCAACTTCTATATAGGACGGACAGTATACATCAAGCGGAAGAACATCGAATGAAAGAGCAATGACTTTTTCGAAATACGCCATGTCCGTGCAAATCCGGTGTGTACGCAAGCTTTTCTGCCTGTTCGAATGAATGGCCGTATGTAGCTCAAATATGGGATTTAGACGAATGAGGACAGGAGCTGATTGATAGCGGCTCACTCAAAATTTGCGTATACACCGTAGAAGTTATTGTTTGTATCGTTTTTGCATCCGTAGGAGCGGTATTGGCAAATGAGGAGGCTTTTCTTTTGTATAACGTAGTAGGTGTCCGCTTCAAAAAAGCGGGTAAAATATATTATTTTGATCCGCTCGATTTTGCAATCGATAGCGAAGAGCATGTTATTGTAGAGACGGCAAGAGGTATAGAATATGGCAAGGTCGTCATTGGACGCAAGCAGGTGAAGGAAGACGATGTGGTGCTGCCACTCAAAAAGGTAATCCGCATCGCCGGGCAAGATGATGCACGGATCGTAGAGGAAAACCGGACAGCAGCCAAAAATGCATTTGCGACATGTCTCAAAAAGATCAAAGATCATCAGCTCAAGATGAAACTGGTCGATGTCGAGTATACATTTGATCGCAATAAGATCATTTTCTATTTTACAGCAGAAGGACGCGTCGATTTCCGTGAGCTGGTAAAGGATCTGGCAAGCATTTTCCGTACTCGGATCGAGCTGCGTCAGATCGGTGTGCGTGATGAAGCGAAAATGCTGGGCGGTATTGGCCCATGTGGACGCATTCTGTGCTGCTCATCGTGGTTGGGCGATTTTGAACCGGTATCGATCAAAATGGCCAAAGACCAGAGTCTGTCACTGAATCCGACCAAAATCTCGGGTCTGTGCGGACGTCTGATGTGCTGTCTCAAGTTTGAGCATGACAATTATGAAAGTATAAAGGAAGAACTCCCGGCTGTCGGTAAATTTGTCGTGACCTCGCTCGGTGAAGGCAAGGTTGTAGGCATTAATGCGGGTTCTCGTACGGTACATGTTCAGATCTTCGAAATTAGCAAGGTCAAGGAGCTGCCGTTCGATGAGGTCGTGGTGAAGTAAACCGTCTAAGGCTGCGTTTGAGGTGGAAACTTGGAAAAGAAAAATCTTTTTGAGTATATTCATGAACTGGAGACACAGATGAACCATATGCACGGGGATATGGGAAGGCTCAAGCTGGCAGTGAAGGAACTATTGGAAGAAAACCAGCGCCTGACGATTGAAAATGAACAGCTGCGTCGTGTACTGAAAAAAGAAGTACCTGGCGAGCCGGAGCTGACTAATGCTCAGGCGGTTGAAATACTGGCTGATTCGGATCTGCATAATCATCCGTATCCGGAAGTGGTTGGAGAAGGTTATGACAATCTCGCCCGGCTGTATCATGAAGGATTTCATATCTGCAATGTATACTATGGCCATCTGCGTACGGAAGGCGACTGTCTGTTCTGTCTGTCATTTTTGAACAAATCCGAATAATACGAAACAAAGCCGCAGATGCACCTGGTCTGCGGCTTTATCGATGTAGAGGGGAAACCGGGAAAGTGGAACAAAACAACAAGCATGAGCAGTATTTGGAATGGCTACAGCCTGGCGAGCGGATGGACGATCTGTTGACCCACAGGCTGCATATTATTCAAAGCCCTGAGGTGTTTAGCTTCTCCATGGATGCGGTATTACTGGCACGCTTTATAGCGGTTCCACCACGCGGCAAGGTGATGGATCTGTGCACCGGCAATGGCGTCATTCCGATCTTGCTTAGCACGCGTACCGCGGCGTCTATTGAAGGAGTGGAGATTCAGGAGCGACTGGCGAATATGGCAGAACGCAGCGTAAGGATCAACGAACTACAGTCACAGATTACGATCCGCAATCAGGATCTGAAGGAATTACCGTTACAGGGTGAGCATGGTACGTATGATGCTGTAACGGTGAATCCACCGTATATGCCAATGAACGGGAATGAAGTGAAGCTGAATAGGCATCAGGCGATGGCACGTCATGAGATCGGTTGTACGCTGGAGGACGTGGTGCGCACCGCTGCCGGTCTACTTAAAAATGGCGGTAAGCTGGGAATGGTCCATCGTCCGCATCGTCTGGTCGATATTATGCTTATGATGCGTCAGTATGGCGTAGAGCCGAAACGGATTCGATTTGTTCATCCACGTCGGCACATGGAAGCTAATATGATACTCGTTGAGGGCATGCGCGGTGGCAAGCCGGAAGCGCGTGTACTGCCGCCATTGATCGTTTACAATGACCAGAATGAATATGTGCCGGAAATTATGGATATTTATTACGGGCAAAAGGAGTCGTTATGAGCATACAGGTACAAAAAAGCTTTGCCGCTGCATCAGAGCCATCGCATGAACCAACACCAGGTACATTGTATCTGGTCGCCACCCCGATTGGTAATCTGGAGGATATGACGTACCGCGCGGTACGCACTTTGCAGGAATGTGATATTATCGCTGCCGAGGATACACGGCAAAGCCGCAAGCTTTTGAATCATTTTGAGATTACGCCGCGTAAATTAGTCAGTTATCATGAGCATAACAAGCATAATAGCGGACCAGAGCTGATTCGTTTGATTGCGGAAGGGCAAAATCTGGCGCTAATTAGCGACGCGGGCTTGCCTGCCATTTCGGATCCCGGTCAGGAGCTGGTACAGCTGGCTGTAGAGCAGGGGATTGCGATTGTGCCGATTCCAGGAGCGAATGCGGCGTTGTCCGCGCTGATCGCATCAGGACTGTCGACCAATCGGTTTACCTTTATCGGCTTTCTACCACGTGATCATCGTGGACAAGCAGACATATTACAAGGGGCACGTGCAGCGGAAGGCACGCTGTTATTGTATGAATCTCCGCATCGAATTATCAAAACGTTGCAAGCGATTCTGGAGCATGTCGGTAACCGCCGAATCGTGCTGGCACGTGAATTGACCAAACGGCATGAGGAATGGCTGCGATCTTCAGTCGAAGAAGCGCTGGCATGGCTGGAAGAGCATCCACCACTGGGCGAGTACTGTATCGTGCTGGAAGGACAACCACAGGAAGAAGCGATTGCCGAAGCGAATGAATGGTGGCAAACGTTGTCGATTGCCGAGCATGTTGCGCATTATGAGCAGACCGAGCAGCTATCACGTAAAGATGCCATGAAGCGTGCGGCGAAAGATCGTCAACTGTCGAAGCGTGATATTTATCAGGTATTGCTGGACGAGTAGAGCGCTGGCAGGTGGCTGTGTGACCCACTGACTTTACACCAATGGATGGGGCTTTTCCATGAATGATAGCGAGAGACTTCAGCAGCTGGTATTGCGTGTTCAGAACGAATTGAATCGTATTCCTGAAGATGAATTTAGCGCTAAGGTTCATGTTACGAAATGGTCTAAAAAAGAAATTGTCGGTCATCTATGTGATTCAGCAATGAATAATTATATGCGTTTTGTCAAAATCGCTTTGTCTGAGCATCCGATTCAACTTGAGGGATATCATCAAGTTCGCTGGGTAGAAATTAACGATTATCAAAATAGTTATGATGCCAATCGCATTATTCAGCTCTGGTTCCATCTGAATATGCAGATTTCTAATATTTTGGCACAGATTCCAGAAAACCATTATACAAAAGAAGGTATATTAGCTTCTGGAGAAAAGGTAACATTAGCCTGGCTTGCTAATGATTATATTGAGCATATGATCCATCATTTCCGCCAAATTTTTGGTAATGAACGTATCGAAATGATTTGAGCAGGGTTAACCGCTTTGGCATCTGCGTTTTTTGTATATATTCTGATTTATAAGATACGAGAGAACGGATCGAATCATCGCCAAGCGACCTATATATTATATAGAAGAAACTCGATCAGGATTGCCCATTATGGGCATGGATTAGAGTTGAAAAAAAGGAACTGGAGCGATCGCTCGGGTTCCTTTTTTAGTGCTACATTGGATTAGTATGTGAAAATCGGTATAATGTCAGATAGAGAAAACAATAACAGAAAGCAAAAAAATACCTTTACCCGAACAATGTCGGATAAAGGTTCAAGGAGATATAAAAAGGTTAGAATTAATAAAATTTATGGTGTTCGTTCCATTATAGCTTATTTTAATTATTTTGTCACAGGAACTGGAATTTCGGAGATGCAATCGTTACAAACGATTTTGCCTTTGAAGTACGTTACGTTCTCAGCATTACCGCAGAAGATGCAAGCTGGCTCGTATTTTTTCAGCATGATGCGCTCGCCGTCAACATAAATTTCCAGAGCGTCTTTTTCACCAATACCCAGTGTACGGCGCAGTTCGATCGGAATGACAACGCGGCCCAGCTCGTCTACTTTTCTTACAATACCAGTTGATTTCATCATGATAATCAATCCTCTCAAATGTGTTTTTATAATAGTCGTTAAGTTCGCTTGTTAAATAGAGTTCGTAACGGCTGTTCCCGATCTACAGAAATGAAGTGAGCTATACGATCAGCTACTATACTTCTCTAACTGGTTAATGCCAGGATGCAATTATTGAACAAGCATTCATGTTTTAAATGTCATCTTTCGACAAAGTTCTATCTTTTATGATATTCATAATACCAACGTTTCCCAAATCAGTCAACATAAAAATTGCATGAAATTGCCTATTTCAGCATGAAATTTTAAAAAAATTTCGTTGCTAAGGGGTTTTTGGACATATTTTTACGATATGATAAGTGAATACAGGATTTGTCGATTTGGAAATCATTGCTGATCATATAACGACACTGTTCGACATAATTGACATAATTCTATTTTATACGATTCAAAATACGGGAATCAAGTTTTGCAAAGGAGCGTTATGTATGAAACCGCTACAGCCTTTGGATGAGGAAAAAGTATTCAAGGACCCTGTTCATAATTATATTCACGTCCAGGATCGATTAATCTGGACATTGATCAACACCCCGGAATTTCAGCGACTGCGCCGCATTCGTCAGCTGGGTACATCGTATCTGACGTTTCACGGTGCGGAGCATAGCCGCTTTTCGCATTCGCTCGGTGTATATGAAATTACACGGCGTATCATTTCTCAATTTGAGCGCAGTGGATACGAGGATTGGCCAAGTGAGGAACGTATGGTGGCGCTCTGTGCGGCTTTGCTGCATGATCTGGGGCATGGACCGTTTTCCCATTCTATAGAAGAAGCATTTGAAATGAACCATGAGGAATGGACGTGTCGCATCTTATTAGAAGATACTGAAATTCATCGTGTGCTGGAGGAAGTGGAATCTGGCTTCTCGGAAAAGGTCGCTGCGGTCATTCGTAAAGATTATGAGAAGGCGGTCGTCGTTAATCTGGTGTCCAGTCCACTTGATGCGGATCGGATGGATTATTTGCTACGTGATGCATATTTTACAGGTGTGAATTACGGGACGATCGATATGGATCGCATCATTCGTGTGCTACGCCCGCATAATGGACGTGTCGTCGTCAAAGAATCCGGTATGCACGCGATTGAAGACTATTTGATGTCACGCTATCAGATGTACTGGCAGGTGTATTTCCATCCGGTGACACGCAGCTCGGATATCGTATTGCGTCATATTTTTCAGCGGGCAAAAGAACTGTTCAATAGCGGCTACAATTTCACATTTTTACCACATCCTTTGCCTGCCTTGTTCCGAAATGAATTAAATGTAAAAGAATATTTGCTGCTGGACGAAGCGCTGGTGCAAACGACATTTATGCAGTGGACGCTTGAAAAGGACGAAATTCTCGCTGATGTGTGTACACGCTTTATGGAGCGGCGGTTATATAAATATGTAGAAACCGAATTAATTGACCTGGATATGATCGATCAGATTCGTCATGAATTTGAAGCGGCAGGATTGCATCCACAGTATGATCTGGAAATCGATTTCCCGACCGATTTGCCGTATGATGTTTTCCGTCCGGGTGATCCGAAAAAAGAAAAACAGATTTTGCTGCTGGATCGTCAAAACAAAGTACAGGAAATATCGGAGGTATCCGATATCGTGCGATCGATCAGCGGTATCCATCGTGGCCGGTATCATCTGTATTTTCCACAAGAGAAGCTGGAAAGGGTAAAACACAAGCTGTCACCGCATGTAGCGGACATTTTCGAAGACAAGCTGGGACCTGCTCAAATGGAGTTTGAAATATAAAAAATGTATGAAGCCAATAAAAAAGTTAAATAAGTATTATGCAAAAAAGCGTGTAAAGGAGAATGTACCTTATGTTATTTGATACACATACACATTTGGATTCCAAAGATTTTGATGAGGATCGCAAAGAAGTGATCGAGCGTGCCTACAATAATGGGGTCACTCGAATGGTGAATATCGGATTTGACCGTGAGACGATTCCGACGACGATGCAATTAGTAGAGGAATATGATTTTATTTATGCGGCAGTCGGCTGGCATCCAGTGGAAGCGATCACGATGCAGCCAGGTGATCTGGAATGGATTGCATCTTTATGCAGTCATGAAAAAGTAGTCGCGATCGGTGAAATTGGATTGGATTATCACTGGGATAAATCGCCAAAAGATATTCAACATCGCGTATTGCGGGAACAAATCGGATTGGCACGCGAGCTAAAGATGCCGATTGTCATTCATAATCGGGAAGCGCATGAAGATATTGTTCGGATTTTGCGGGAGGAAAAGGCAAGCGAAGTGGGCGGCATTATGCATGCGTTTTCTGGCAGCTGGGAAACGGCGCAAATGTGCCTCGATATGGGCTTCCATATTTCGTTTGGCGGACCGATCACCTTCAAAAATGCGAAGCAGCCAAAAGAGGTGCTAAAGCAAGTTCCAATGGATCGTTTATTGTTGGAAACAGACTCCCCTTATTTGACTCCACATCCTAATCGTGGGAAAAGAAATGAGTCTGGATATGTGCGTTTGGTCGCAGAGACAGCCGCCGAGCTTAAAGGGGTAAGTCTGGAAGAAATTAGTGAAATTACTACAAAAAATGCGTTGGCATTATTTGGCATTCGGTGAAATCGAGAGCAAAACCACTAAAAAACCGAGCTATTCCGATATATGAATGAATTTTAACGAAAAAATGCAGAAATGTTACAAGTTTTTAACTACTTTTTAAGAAAAACGGAGTTGCCTCTCGCTTTACAGTGAGGTTGTGTTCGGGATATCATTTCATCAGTGATTTAATCTTCGTGTTCATACACGAGATTCCATGATTCGGTCTCGCTGAGTTTCCTACATAGGAGAACGGGGGAACCAACAGCTGTCTTCATTCACTTTAAACCAGCAATACCGGAAGACAGATTGTGTGATTCCTAATACAGGGTCTTTGGGGTGAATTGAGGCTACTTGCGCCATGAGCGAAGGACGTCTCACAGGGTACCAGCTACACGCAGTAGTGCTTATCCGAACCCGACAGCTAACCTCGTAAGCGATGCAGAGGCAACCTCTCATTTTCTAAGTTTCCATTGGACGTACAATGTCGGGAAGCCACGGAAGAGTTGCTCTTGCACTTTTCCCTAGGCTTTTTTGTTTTGTGCAAAAGGAAGTAAGTGAAAAAGAGAAGACCCGGTTTTCACTATCGGGGATCGGTATGCCGCTAGGACTGACCATGGCGCAGGCATCTTTCAACTAGAACGAAGTACCGCAATGCGCTGGTATTTCATCGTGATCATTTTAACGCCTGTGGAAATTCTGATATAGTCGCGTCTATTATACAGTTTCTTTATAGCAAGACGGCGAGACTATGTAAGGAGGACGGAAGAAGTGGGAATTGCTCCTTTCAAAGAAACCCATGGTTCACGCTCATCCAGCATGTCTTACGCGCTGCGTTGGAAGCAAAAAAATCTACGCTCTGTACTGCTCACTTCGCTGGCAGTTGTTGTGGTTATTGCCATGGCACTCTGGCTCATGTACATGCAGGCAAGCAAAAATATTTATGTCGTTATTGATGGCAAAGCTCAAATGGTCGAGACCCATAAGCTACAGCTATCCGATTTGCTGGCTGAACAAAATATTCAAGTAGCACCCCAGGATAAAGTATCAATGTCTATGAACGGAGCAATCCAGGATGGCGACAAGGTATACATTAACCATGCGGTTGCTGTAAATCTTCGCGCTGACGGAGAAATCAAACAGGTGTACACAACAGCCAAAACGGTTGGTAGTGCACTGGATCAGCTTAACATCAAACTCGGTTCCAGAGATAAACTGGACCCCCCTGTCGAAGCAGCCGTGAAGCCGGATATGGACATTCGGGTAACGAGAACCACTTCGATTACAAGCAAACAGGTCGTGGAACTCCCTTACCAAACGATCAAAAAGAACGACGGCGATTTGCTAAAAGGCAAAACCAAAGTTATTCAAGAAGGTCAAAATGGTAAAGTAGTCCAGTATATCGAAAAAGTGTTTGAAGACGGCGAATTCGTCTCCAAGCAAATGGTCAAGAAAAAGACCACCGCTGAAGTGAAAGACAAAATCGTAGCGATTGGTACGAAAAAAGAGGAACCGAAAGCTGTAGTAGTGAGCGAATCGGTTAGCTCGGACTCGTCCAGTTCCGATTCCGACAAAAACTTCTCTTATGCCAAAGTATTAAATAATGTGATGCTGACCGCCTACTCCTCTCAGGAACCAGGGCTGGGTACACGTACTGCATCTGGCACGCGAGTGACAGAAGGACGCACGATTGCTGTAGATCCTAGCGTCATCCCAATGGGATGGTGGGTATACATCGAAGGCATCGGCTACCGCCGTGCGGAAGATACCGGCAGCGCCATTAACGGCAATAAGATTGACGTATATATTGATAGCCTGAGCCAGGCAAGAGCATTCGGACGCAAGACCGGTTATACGGTCTATGTGATCGGTCCGGTAAAGCCGTAAGATCACGGTACAAATCGGTTGCCTGTGCTGGCAGGACTGTTATAGGATATAAGCATTATTAACCACGAGCGTATATGAACCAACCGGAGAAGGGGATGATTCCCCTTCTTTTTGTTTGTTGTTTTGTTATACTAAGGACAATATGAATACGATCGAGGGGAAAAGGGATCTGTATGCCCCCGATCCAGAAGGGAAGCGTACCATCCATTGATTAAAGAAGTCATTGTTGTAGAGGGACGGGATGATACGGTAGCGATCAAGCGTGCAGTGGAAGCCGATACGATCGAAACCGGTGGCTCGGCGATCGGGCCGCACGTTATTCGTCGTGTACGTTTGGCACAGGAGCGCAGAGGCGTTATTATTTTGACCGATCCGGATCATGCCGGAGAGCGGATACGTAAAATCGTCTCGCAAAAGGTTCCGGGCTGTAAGCATGCCTTTATACCGGAAAGCGAAGCGACGCTAAAAGGCGATATCGGTGTGGAAAATGCCTCGCCTGAATCGATTCGAGCTGCTCTGGCGCGTGTGCATACCGAAATGCCAGAAGCAGAAACACTGATCGACTGGGATGATCTGATCACGACCGGACTCGTTATTCATAAACAGGCTGCGGCACGCCGGATGAAAATGGGCAATCTGCTCGGGATCGGTTATGGCAACGGCAAGCAGTTTTATAAACGGCTGCGTATATTTGGGATCACCCGTGAAGAATTCGCGGCAGCACTTTCACAACTTGAAGCGGAGGAACAGCAATCCAATGAATGACAGACACGATATCGCTACGCCGGGACGGACGAAGGAGATTATTAATAAACATGGCTTTTCGTTTAAAAAGAGTCTGGGACAGAACTTTTTGATCGATAGTAATATTTTGAATAAAATTGTCGATGCAGCCGATTTGAATGAACAACGGGGTGCATTAGAAATCGGACCGGGAATCGGTGCATTAACAGAGCGTCTGGCACGTCAGGCGCACAATGTGACCGCGGTGGAGATTGATCAACGCCTGCTGCCCATTTTGCGGGACTCGCTGGGCGCATACGACAATGTGCATGTGCGTCATGGTGATGTGCTTAAGGTGGACTTGCAGGAGCTGTTCCGCGAGGATTTTGCGGAAGTGGAGAAGGTGAGTGTCGTTGCCAATTTGCCGTATTATGTCACCACACCGATTCTGATGAAGCTGCTGGAAGAGAAGCTGCCGCTGGATAATATCGTCGTGATGATTCAGAAGGAAGTGGCACAGCGTATGGCAGCTGCGCCGGGCGGCAAAGATTATGGCAGCTTGAGCATTGCTGTGCAATATTACTGTATACCTGAGCTTGTATGTATCGTGCCGAAAACGGTGTTTATTCCACAGCCTAATGTTGAATCGGCGGTCATTCGCCTGAAGCTACGTGAAGAGCCACCGGTACAAGTACAGGACGAGCAGCATTTCTTCGAGCTGATGCAGGCGTGCTTTGTACAACGCCGTAAAACGATTGCCAACAACTTGAAAACACGCTATTTCAGCGGTAGCGATCGCCAGCAGCTGGAGCAGCTTCTAGCGCAGGCAGGCATCGAGCCATCCCGTCGCGGAGAAACGCTCAGCATCGAAGAATACGGACGTTTGAGTGACGTATTTTTGGCAGCAGGCATTCGATAAAGTTAGCTTTTTAGCATTCCACAAAAAAATCATTGACAAAATAAATTTTGTGTAGCATAATTTAATATTTGATTGACATTTCTTTTCCTTTTTGTTACAATAGGGAGTAGGAAAAGAGGTGGTTGTGAGCATGGCTAACAATGCGCTTACCGAAATCAAACGCAATCTTGATGCTCATGTAGGGCACAAAATTACATTGCGCGCACACGGTGGTCGGAAAAAGACCATTGAACGTACCGGAATTTTGGAAGAAACCTACCCTTCTGTTTTTACTGTTAAGCTTGATGATGAGCATCAAACTTTTGAACGAGTGTCTTACAGCTACGCAGACGTATTAACCGACTCGGTTGAAATCACAGTTTGCGAGGATGATTCCCATACAAGCATCGAGTATGCAGGGAATTGAATAACTGTTTTATGATAAGGCAGTCTTTATCTCCTGCGGGGGTAGAGACTGTTTTGCTTTGTGAATAGACTTTGCAATTCATTTTTTCTATAATTGGAGTATTCGTGGCTATACATAGCTACCTGTAATTTGCGTAGGATAGATGGACAACTGTTCATCACCATAAGCGGATACAGTAACCATAAGAACGGACGGAATGTTGAAGGTGGAGGAACCTCATGAAGCTATATGAAAAAGCGCCAGCCAAAATAAATCTGATGCTGGATGTGCTGCACAAACGCCCGGACGGGTACCACGAGGTAGAGATGATCATGACGATGGTCGATCTCGCCGATCGGTTAACGATTACGGAGTTGCCCGGTCATACGATCAAAATATCCAGTCAGGCTGGTTACATCCCTCTGGATGATAAAAATTTAGCCTATCAGGCTGCGAGTAAGATCAAGGAGCGTTACGGCATTCGCCAGGGCGTGCACATTCATATCGACAAGCAGATTCCGGTTGCCGCCGGCCTAGCAGGAGGTAGCAGCGATGCAGCGGCTGCCCTGCGTGGATTAAATCGACTGTGGAAGCTGGATATTCCTCATGAGGATATGATGGAACTGGGTGCTTCGATTGGCTCAGATGTTCCATTTTGTATTACAGGCGGTACAGCGCTGGCGACAGGGCGTGGCGAACGGCTGACGCCACTGCCAAGCCCGCCGGATTGCTGGGTCATTCTGGCAAAGCCGCCGATCAATGTATCCACAGCTGGCGTCTATGGACGTCTGAGAGCGGATCAGATCAAGCAGCATCCGTCAGCAGCAGCAATGCAGCAGGCGATTGAACAGCAATCGTTTGAAGCGATCTGTAGCGGTCTGGGCAATGTGCTGGAGGATGTGACGCTCAGTCATTATCCAGAGGTACAGCAACTCAAGCAGACGATGCAGCAGCTGGGTGCAGACGGTGTGTTGATGTCGGGTAGCGGGCCAACGGTATTCGGCCTTGTTTCCAAAGAATCGAAGGTAGCACGTATTTACAACGGGCTACGTGGATTTTGCCATGAAGTGTATGCAGTGCGTATGTTAACCTGAGAAGTCCAGGTCGCAATCTTTTTCCAAAAGCCTTCAATGATGGAGGAGACATTTGGAAAAAGATTGCGATTTTCTTTTACAAACACGTACAAAGATGTTATATTCACTTTAATTATTCGGATTTGGGATTTTTTTAGGAGATAAATGTAAATTTTCGTAGATGGTGAGGAGTTAAAGTGAAAAAATTAAAACGGAGCGCGCGTCTGGTGGAGCTGACACAGTATTTGACTTCAAGACCGCACACGCTGATTCCATTAACGACCTTCGCTGACCGGTACGGAGCGGCCAAATCATCGATCAGTGAAGATCTGACCATTATTAAAGAGGTTTTTGAAGAAGAAGGTATTGGTGAGCTTCTGACACTGGCTGGCGCAGCCGGTGGGGTGAAGTACATTCCGCGTCTGTCGAGAGAGAAAGCACTGTCGTTTATGAGCGAGCTGTGCGTGCAAATGGAACAGCCGGATCGTTTGCTGCCAGGTAATTATATTTATATGTCTGATCTGCTCGGTCAGCCGGCTATCCTGAATGAAGTCGGTAAAATTTTTGCGTCCGTCTTTGCCGACACACCGATCGATGTGATCATGACGGTTGAGACAAAAGGAATTCCACTTGCGCATGCTACAGGTACACAGTTGAATTTGCCGGTCGTACTCGTGCGGCGTGATCATCAGATGACTGAAGGATCAGCGGTAAGCATTAACTATGTGTCCGGTTCACATAAAAGTCTGCATACGATGACATTGTCCAGACGCGCGTTGAAAGAAAAGTCGCGCGTACTCATTATCGATGATTTTATGAAAGCAGGCGGCACGATTCAGGGGATGGTCGATCTGCTGGATGAGTTCAATGCGACGGTAGCTGGCGTTGGCGTATTGCTGGAATCCGGAAATGTGGATGTGGAAGATCGTTTGTGGGCAGATTATGTATCGCTCGCTAAATTAACCGAAGTGGATGCTAAAAGTAAGAAAATTACGGTTCAACCGGGGAATTACTTTGAAAATGTGAGTATTTGAATCATTTGACTTATAAATTATATCTTCTAATTGAGAATTGATATCAGTAAATTCGTTTGGATTCGGTAGAAATCGGCAAAAAACAGCCATCCGATAAAAAAATAAACAATTAATTTTCAGAAAAAAGAAGGTGTTTTACTTCCATGTGTGGAAATACACAACCAAGTCTTTATGCAAAAAGGTGGTGAACACACATGGAAATAACGGATGTAAGACTCCGCCGCGTAAATTCCGAAGGTCGGATGAAAGCCATTGCCTCCATCACAATCGATAGTGAATTCGTCGTTCACGACATTCGAGTGATTGATGGTAACAATGGGATGTTTGTCGCGATGCCGAGTAAGCGGACACCGGATGGCGAGTTTCGCGATATCGCGCATCCTATTTCTTCCAGCACACGCGAGAAAATTCAGTCGGCTGTACTAGCTGAATATGAGCGTGCTGGATTGGAAGAAGAAGTTATCGAAGAAGGCGCATAAGCAACACCTTTATACTTATTGGGGTTTAAAAGAAAAGAGAGCCACGGGAGCGAGAGCTGTGGCTCTCTTTTCTTTTTGCGCGGAATACGATATATTCAGTATGGAGTTTTTTTGTAAAACATGAATGGAACGTACACATATACAAGGTTAAAAATGGAATGCAGCGAGCAATATGCACACACTAGCTGGCATAGATGTGCACAGTGTTGTAGCAATCATAATAGATTACATCGATGGAGGGACTATCATTTGAAAAGATTAGCGGTGGTACTAGCGGCAGGCAAAGGAAAGCGCATGAAGTCAAAGCTGTACAAAGTGCTGCATCCTGTATGCGGTAAGCCTATGGTGGGTCATGTACTGGATTCGATCCAGCGGATCGGCTGTGAGCGCAGTGTCGTTATTGTTGGTCATGGCGCGGAAGCGGTGAAAGGTTATCTTGGCGATCGTGCGGAATATGCACTGCAAAGCGAGCAGCTCGGAACAGGACATGCGGTCCGTCAGGCTGAGCCGATGATCGGTAACGAAGAAGGCATTACCATCGTAATCTGTGGCGATACACCGCTCGTTACACCGGAGACACTGGAGAAACTGATTGCCCATCATGAGAGTGAAGGTGCAGCGGTAAGTATTTTGACCGCTTCGATGGAAGATCCGACCGGCTATGGTCGTATTATTCGCGGCGAAGATGGTGGCGTAACGAAGATCGTCGAGCAAAAGGATGGTACACCGGAAGAGCTGTTGACCAAAGAAATCAATACCGGTACGTATTGCTTCGACAACAAGCAGCTGTTTGCAGCGCTGTCCAAAGTGGATAACAACAACGCACAGGGTGAATACTATCTGACCGATTGTATCCGCATTTTGCGTGCAGAAGGCGAGCGCATCGCTGCGTATGAGACGCTGGATCTGACGGAATCGATTGGTGTGAACGATCGCGTAGCATTGTCTGAGGCAGAAGGCTTTATGCGTGAGCGTCTGGCGACAAAGCATATGTTGAACGGGGTAACGATTATCGATAAAGCATCTACGTATATCGGTGCAGACGTAGAGATCGGTTCGGATACGGTGCTGTATCCAGGTACGATGCTGAACGGTCATACCGTTATCGGTGAAGACTGCATCATCGGGCCAAACACCGAGATCGATAACTCGGTCGTGGGCAATGGTACAACGATTCGTCAATCGATTGCTGCGGATGCCAAAGTGGGCAATTCCGTTAATGTAGGTCCGTTTGCTTATCTGCGTCCAGGTACAGAGCTGGCAGATGAAGTGAAAGTCGGTGACTTTGTGGAGCTGAAAAATGCTAAAATCGGTCACGGCTCCAAAGTTCCACATTTGAGCTATGTAGGCGATGCCGAGGTCGGCGCAGGCGTGAATATCGGTTGCGGTGCGATCACAGCCAACTACGATGGCTACAATAAATTCAAAACGATCATCGAAGATGATGTGTTTATCGGTAGCAACTCCAACCTGATTGCACCCGTGCGTATCGGTAAAGGCGCTTATGTCGTTGCCGGTTCGACGATCACAGGCGATGTGAAGGAAAATGATCTGGCGATTGCACGCGCACGTCAGGAAAATAAAGCGGGTTATGCGGATAAAATCCGTGCAAAAGCGAAAGCACTGAAAGATCAAAACAAATAATTGCTGAATCGCGAACAAAATGCCCTATTCGCCGACAAATTATTATATAATATATAGTGCACAATGCTTGTTGAATAGCCGTATCGAACTAATGGCCAAACGCAAATCAAGAGCGAATATAGAGACATAAGCCGAGTTGATGAGCATTCCAATGAACCACCACGGAGGGTTTTAACCATTATGACTTATTGTGATTCCAAATTAAAGATTTTCACTTGTAATTCTAACCCTAAGCTGGCGGGACAAATTGCCGACTACATCGGTATTCCTATGGGCGAATCGCACACAACCAGTTTTAGCGATGGCGAGATTCAGGTAAAGCTGTCCGAGAGCGTACGCGGCTGTCATGTGTACATTATTCAGTCCACCTGTGCTCCGGTCAACGATAACTTGATGGAGCTGCTCGTGATGGTAGACGCGTTGAAGCGTGCTTCTGCGAAAAGTATTAACGTTGTTATTCCATACTATGGTTATGCACGTCAGGACCGTAAAGCCCGTTCACGTGATCCAATCACAGCGAAGCTGGTTGCCAACCTGATCGAAAAAGCAGGTGCTCATCGCGTTATTGCCATGGACTTACACGCGATGCAGATCCAGGGATTCTTTGACATTCCGGTGGATCATCTGCTCGGCGTGCCGATTCTGGCACAATATTTCCGCTCCAAGCAAATCGAGAATCCGGTTGTCGTATCGCCTGACCACGGTGGTGTAGTGCGTGCGCGTAAACTGGCGGATCTGCTAAGTGCGCCACTGGCGATTATCGACAAACGTCGTCCAGAGCCGAACGTGAGCGAAGTGATGAACATTATCGGTAACATTGAAGGCAAAACAGCCATTCTGGTGGACGATATTATCGATACAGCCGGTACGATCGTACTCGGTGCGAATGCACTGATCGAAGGCGGCGTCAAAGAAGTGTATGCTTGCTGTACGCATCCTGTACTGTCTGGCCCAGCGATGGATCGTCTGGAAAATTCACCGCTCAAAGAAGTGATTGTGACCGATACGATTCCAATCACACATCCAAATCCGACCAGCAAGCTCAAAGTGCTGTCGGTCGCGCCGTTGATGGGTGAAGCGATCATTCGTGTCCACGAAGAGCTATCCATCAGCAAACTGTTTGAAATCGAATAATTACCCGGCTATGCAAGAAGGGTTACTTCCTCTGTGAGAGGCAAGTAACCCTTATCGGCGTATGTGCTTAGAATGATCCGGCATGATTAGTAGCCGGGTCTGGAGATGAACGTATGGCGCTGACGATGATACAGCACACGGTTCATCTCGATAAACTGGTGATCATAAGCGGTGATCAGCCCGATATCGACAGGAATGCCATGGCGGTAAACCTGGACAGGCATTTCTTGCCGGAAATGATCATAGAAATGGCGATTTTTCAGCAATTGCTGCCCGAAGGTATACATGCTGATGTCCTCCTTGTGCTGGAATGCAGGCCGGGATGAGGCATCCATCGCGCGGGTGTACCTGTTGAACAATGTAAACCAATTTTAACAAAAAATAAACGTTCCTGCACAGCACATTCGATTTGGATGTTATACTGCCTCCTTTTCTAGCACTAAATAGGTACAAGGTGGCAAGTAGGCACGTAAATAGGTTATAAATAAAGCAAACTGATATTTTACGGAAAAGAGGAACTTACGACGATGAAATGGATTGTTGGGCTGGGGAATCCCGGCTCTGAATATGCCAAGACACGCCACAATGTAGGTTTTATGGCGCTGGATCGGTTAGCGGATCGCCACGGCATTTCCATTAGCCAGAGCAAAAGCAAATCGCTGATTGGCGAAGGTCATATCGGCGGAGTGAAGGTGGTACTGATCAAGCCGATGACGTATATGAATCTGTCCGGTGAAGCGGTACGTGCCTATATGGATTATTATAAAGTAGCATTGGAAGATATGATTGTCGTCTATGATGATATGGATACGGAAACCGGCAAGATTCGTCTGCGCTATAAAGGCAGCGCTGGCGGTCATAATGGGATCAAGTCGATCATTCAGCATACCGGCACACAGGAGTTTGACCGTATTCGTATGGGCGTATCCAGACCCGATCCAGGGCATGCGATCGTCGATTATGTATTGTCGCCATTTCCGAAAAAGGAAAAGGAATTGCTAGATCAAATGATCGAAGCGACCTGTGATGCGATCGAATTTAGTTTAAAACATACGTTTGAGCAGACAATGGCTAAGTTTAATGGGTAATGATATAATAAGAATTGTAAATTTTGCACGATAACTCCATAAGTACCGCCTTCCACGCCTTATTTTCACAGGTGAAGAAGGCGGTTGTTTGTAGGCAAACCGAAGATCAAACCGGTTTGTCGTTTTACCGTTGTGTCGTTTAGGCATGATTGCCTAGTCATGTTCGTTCACTCAAGCTTTCGCCAATCGGCGAAATACAGTATAGATTTGATATTGACCTGAGGATAAGTGAGGTGCCGCTTTGTTACACACTTTGATGGAGACGTTAGCCAAAGATCAGGACTTTGGCTCGGTAAAAGATGGAATTTTGTCTGGCATGAAGGAGCAGTTAGTATCCGGATTGTCTGGCTCTGCCCGGCATTTGCTTATTGCGAGTCTGTTCCATGAGACACAGCGACCTGTGCTAGTTGTTACACATAATATGTTCCATGCTCATAAGATCGCGGAAGATTTGCAGGAAGCGCTTACGCCTGATCAAGTGCTACTTTATCCTGCCAATGAGCTGGTCGCAGCGGAAAGTGCCATTTCCAGTCCAGAAACGCTCGCTCAGCGTCTGGATGTATTAACCCAGTGTGCTGCTGGCTTCCGCGGCGTTATTGTTGTGCCTTTTTCGGGGGTACGACGTTATTTGCCTGCACGTGAGACGATTGCAGAGGCGAAGATTATACTGCAAGATGGCGGAACGCTGGAGCTGGAAGCTTTCCTCCAGCAGATGATCAAGCTTGGTTATGAGCGTGTGGAACGTGTGGAATCACGCGGCGAGATGAGCGTGCGTGGCGGAATTATCGACTTTTATCCGGTAACGACCAGTCTGGCTTATCGGATTGAGCTATTTGATGAGGAGATCGATTCGATCCGCACGTTTGATCCCGACGATCAGCGTTCTATCGATAAAGTGAAATCGGTAACGATCTTACCGTGTCGCGAGATTATCGCGGATTATGATCGCATGCGTCAGGCAGCTGATCAGATCGCAGCGCGTTTGGAAATGCAAATTGAGAAAATGAGCGATCGTCAGGCGAAGGTAAGACTGCGTGAAGAGATCGGGCGCGAGATGGAGCTATTGCGTCAGCATGTGTATTTCCCAGAGATGTACAAGTACATTTCGCTGTTATACCCGGAAAAGGCAACGCTATATAATTATTTGCCAGAAGATACCGTCATTGTAATGGAAGAGCCAGCGCGTCTGCTGGAGACGGCGAAGCAGCTGGAGCGAGATGAGAGCGAATGGGATATGCATTTGCTGCAAAATGGCAAAAGCTTGCCTAATCTGGAGCTGGCGGCGCATACGGATGATGTGATGTACCGTAGCGGTCGTCAGACGCTCTGGATGTCGGTATTCCTGCGTCAGGTGCCCCATGTACAGCCAGGTAATATCGTCAACGTGGTAAGCCGCACGATGCAGGATTTCCACGGACAGATGAATGTACTCAAATCGGAAATGGAACGCTGGAAAAAGTCCGGCACACAGGTCATTATGGTAGCAAGTGGCGAGGAACGGATGGAACGTGTTCGCCGTGTGCTAGATGACTATGATATCGAGACGCCGATTATGATGGACGGCAATCTGCAATCTGGGTTTGAGTTGCCATCGATTCATCTGGCTGTCATTACCGAGGGCGAAATGTTCTCGAAAAAGCAGCGTAAAGTGCGCAAAGTCGGTAAAAATGTCGACAATGCTGAGCGTATTCGTAGCTATACCGAGCTAAAGGTGGGCGACTATGTCGTGCACCAGAACCACGGTATTGGTAAATATATGGGAATCGGTACGCTTGAGGTCGGTGGTATTCATAAGGACTATATGCATATTATGTATGCAGGTGGCGATAAACTGTCCGTACCGATCGAGCAAATTGATCTGATTCAGAAATATGTCGGTTCTGAGGAGAAAGAACCGAAAGTATACAAGCTAGGTGGTAATGAATGGACACGGGTTAAAAGTAAAGTCCGTTCGTCCGTACAGGATATCGCTGATGATCTGATCAAGCTGTATGCTGAACGCCAGTCGGCGTCCGGTTATGCATTTGATAAAGATACGAATGAACAGCATGATTTTGAAAATACATTCCCATATGATGAAACTCGTGACCAATTACGTGCGATCGACGAGATCAAAGGCGATATGGAGAAAAATCGTCCGATGGATCGTCTGCTCTGTGGTGACGTGGGCTATGGTAAAACCGAGGTAGCTATCCGTGCAGCATTTAAAGCTGCGATTGAAGGCAAGCAGGTAGCTGTGCTGGTGCCAACGACGATTTTGGCTCAGCAGCATTACGAGACATTCCGTGAACGTTTTGCTGAATATCCATTTAATATCGGTGTACTGAGCCGTTTCCGCACACGCAAGGAGCAGAATGATACGATCAAAGGCTTGAAGCAGGGAACGATCGATGTTGTGATCGGTACGCATCGCCTGCTGTCGCAGGATTTGATCTTTAAAGATCTCGGTTTGCTGATCGTCGATGAAGAACAGCGCTTCGGTGTATCGCATAAGGAAAAGCTGAAACGTTTGAAAACGAATGTGGACGTGCTCACGCTGACAGCAACGCCAATCCCACGTACATTGCATATGTCGATGCTCGGTGTGCGTGATCTGTCCGTGATCGAGACACCGCCGGAAAATCGTTTCCCGGTACAGACGTATGTGGTCGAGCATAGCCCAACGCTTGTACGCGAAGCGGTCGAGCGTGAGCTGAATCGTGGCGGTCAGGTGTACTATCTGTACAATAAAGTACAGGGCATTCATGAAATGGCGGCTCATATTTCCGAACTGGTGCCAGAAGCACGTGTTGCTGTTGGTCACGGACAGATGTCGGAGCAGGAGCTGGAGAAGACGATTTTGGATTTCCTGGATGGAGAATTCGATGTGCTCGTCAGCACCAGCATTATTGAGACCGGCGTCGATATTCCAAACGTGAATACGCTCATCGTGCATGATGCGGATAAAATGGGTCTGTCACAGCTGTATCAGCTTAGAGGACGGGTTGGACGTTCCAATCGGATCGCTTACGCCTACTTTACGTATCAGCGAGATAAGGTGTTAACCGAGGTGGCAGAGAAGCGTCTGCAATCGATCAAGGAATTTACCGAGCTTGGTTCCGGCTTCAAAATCGCGATGCGTGACCTGTCGATTCGTGGCGCAGGTAATCTGCTGGGTGCCGAGCAATCCGGCTTTATCGCATCGGTCGGTTTTGATCTGTACTCACAGATGTTAGCCGAGGAAATTCAGAAGCGTAAAGTGACGATGCTGGGCGAGCAGGATCTGAAGGCGAATGAGTGGAATACGACGATTGATCTGTCAATCGATGCATATTTGCCATCGGATTACATTTATGATAGTATCCAAAAAATAGAAATTTACAAAAAGGTTGCTGCCGTATCTTCCTTCGACGATATTGCCGAGCTGGAAGATGAATTGCTAGATCGCTTCGGTGAACTGCCGGAGGCGGTTATTCAATTGATGCAAGTCGCGCGTCTGAAGTTGTATGGCAAGCGCTATGGAATCGAGCAGATTTCACGTCAGGGGGACGATGTGAAACTGAAGTTCCATGAAGGGCAAGACAAGGCGTTCGATATGCCGATATTATCCGATGTTGGCAATCGCTTCGAAAGGCGTGTACAATTTAATCAGGGTTCCACAATGGTCATTCAGGTCAAAGGTAAAGGTCTGACCGACCACGAGCTGCTTGAGCTGCTGTGCAGTTTCCTTGAAGCCGTGATGGAATCATACAAATTAAAGGGGGAACTACAGAATGTGGCCAATTAAAAAAGCTGCTCGCAAAACAGCGGTTTTGACAGCAGGAGCTGTACTTAGCATCAGTCTGTTAGCAGCTTGCACCAACGGGAAGGCAACAGACACCGCAGAACAGCAAAAGGACAACAGCCCGGTTGTTGCTCAATACGATGGTGGCACCATCACTGAAAATGAGTTCAACAAAGAAGTCAGCATGATGAAATTTTTGACCCCACAATATGCACAAGCATTTGATCAGGATCAATATAGAGACCTTCTGCTTCAGCAGGAAGTCGCTTATAAATCACTGGCAAGCCAGGCGAGCCAAACAGCTAAGGATGCAGGTGCGAAGCAAGCGGATGAGCAGATCAAACAGCTCACTTCCAGCGTTGACCCTGAACAGCTGCAAGAAATGCTGAAAACATCCAACCTGACGGAGCAGGATGTAAAAGATTATATGACACGCGCGTTGACTGCTTCCGAAGTGATGAAGGAAAAAGTTACCGATGCAGATGTGCAAAAATATTTTGACGCTCACAAAGATGAGTACACAACAGCGAATGTACGTCACGTACTGATCGGTCTGCAAAGCGCAGATGGCAAAACAAAACGTACCGATGCGGAAGCGCTGAAACTGGCGAAAGAACTGAAAGCGAAGCTGGATGCAGGTGCTGATTTTGCTACTATCGCAAAAAAATATTCTGACGATCCAGGTTCCAAAGACAAAGGCGGTCTGTATGAGAACCAGCCTGTTAGCAACTGGGTAGAATCGTTTAAAGAAGCAACACTGAAACAAAAAATCGGTGTGATCGGTGATCCGGTAAAATCGGATTATGGCTACCACATCATCAAAGTAGAATCTCGCACGGAAAAATCGTTTGCTGATCTGACAGCCGAAGACAAGGACAACATCAAGTCCAAGCTCGCTTCGCAAAACTTCAGCAACTATATGGCTAACGATATTCCAAAAATGATCAAGAGCAAAAACCTGCCTAAAGTTGAAGGCGCCGCAGACGGTGCTACCGGTGGAGCAGGCGCAGGAACAGGCGCTTCCACAGGTACAGGCACGGATGCTACCGGTGGTAGCAATGCAACAGAAGGTACAGCAACAGAAGGCAGCTCCACTAGCAAATAAGCAGATTTCGATCTGCGATGGATGGTATGCCAGGTAACGACCGAAAATAGCGCGGATATCCGCGCTATTTTTGTGTGATTTATTAATAGCGATATCGTAGAAATAAGGTAAGCAACACGGCGACACTGATCTGCCGCCATAAGGAGGGCCGAATGAATGAAAGACACAGCATCACCGTCATCGCGACTGTTACGCGGCGCCTTTATTCTTGTACTGGCAGCGGTATTGTCCAAGCTGATTGGAACGGTTCAGAAAATTCCGCTGCAAAATATTGGCGGTGACGGTGTATTCGGCATTTATAATGCGGTGTACCCGTTTTATACACTGGTGTTACTGATCGCGACAGCAGGCTTCCCAGCTGCCGTATCGCGCTTTGTGGCAGAGGAGATGGCAGCTGGGCGAACAGGTGGCGCACGTCGTGTGCTACGTGTGTCCTCGTGGATGCTCATCGTGCTCGGACTGGTATGTGGAGCGATCATGTATGCCGCTGCGCCGTTACTGGCGGCATGGATCGATAATATGCATACCGAGCCTGCCATTCGCAGTGCTGCGCTCGCTCTGCCGCTCGTGCCCATTATGGCAGGCTTGCGCGGTTATTTTCAAGGCATGCATGATATGATGCCAACCGCAGTGTCACAGGTCGCTGAGCAGACGGTGCGTGTAGCTGCAATGGTCATACTACTGCTCTGGCTGCATCGTTGGAGTGCATCAGACGATTGGATTGCGGCGGGAGCGACATTTGGCTCGGCAGCGGGCGGTGCAGCAGGTTTGCTCGTTATGCTGATCTACTGGTGGCTGCATCGACGACGAACGCATAATCTTGGCGCTGTTACGCTGGAAGAAGGACAGCAGCCGATGTGGCCGCTGCTCAAGGCGTTATTGCTCTATGCACTGCCGATTTGTTTAGGCTCGCTGTCAGCACCGCTGATCAGTCTGGTCGATACGTTCACCGTACCGCGTTTGCTCAAAGCAAATGGCTGGACAGAAGCAGAAGCGATGGTATGGTTCGGTATTTATAATCGCGGCATTCCGCTTGTCCAGCTGATGGCGATGCTGGCGACCTCGATGTCGGTGCTGTTCATTCCAGCGCTAACAGATGCGCGTGTACGTGAGCAGCATGAACTCATTCGCAATCAGACGAAGCAGACGGTAAATTGGTTCTGGCTGCTTGGCTTGGCATCATCGGCGGGTATTGCTGTACTTGCGGTACCGATTGACGTGATGTTGTATGAAGATTCGATCGGCAGTGAGACGATCCGCTGGCTGGCATTTACCGGTGTAGGGGCTACGTTATCGATTGTGACAGCAGCGCTGCTGCAAGGGCTTGGCTCAGTACGCGCTCCGGCGGTGCATTTGCTATTATCTACGGTGGTGAAGGCGATACTCAATATTGTGCTTGTACCGCATTATGGCATTAATGGTGCAGCTATTGCCGGCATTATAGCGTATAGTGTCGCAGCGTTGCTGAATATACTGCTGCTCGCTCGAATTACACGTTTCGGCGTATCATGGCGTGAAATGATCGGTAAACCCGTGCTCGTTACGGCTGTCATGTGTGCAGGCGTCATAGTATGGCTCGTATCGATGCAGCTTCTGCTGACAAGGCTCGGCATGCACGAACGATTGGAGTCGCTAGTCATTGCTGGAGGCGGTGTGGTGATCGGCGGTGCGCTATTCCTGATCGGTTTATTCCGTACAAAGCTTATGACCGAACAACAGGCAGCAGCCCTTCCCAAAATCGGCAGCCATCTGGTACCCTTATTGAAGCGAATGAAAATTATAAATAGATCCTAGATAGGAGGCGAAGCGATGAGTGCTGTTATTACGATTGTTGGACTTGGCTCTGGCGATACCGATCAGCTGACGGTGGGCATTTTCAATAAATTGCAGACCGCCCAGCGGCTATATGTGCGTACAAAGGATCATCCGGCATTGTCTGCGGTTACGGCTGAATTTGTTACGTTTGATGATGTGTACGAATCACAGGATTCTTTTCCAGAAGTATATGCTGAGATCGCAGAGCGTCTGCTGCAAGCAGCAAGCCGTGCAGGCGATGAGATCGTTTATGCGGTTCCCGGTCACCCGATGGTGGCAGAGCGGACGGTACAAATTTTGCGGGAAAAGGGCAAGGCGAAGGGTATCGATGTACAGGTGCTAGGTGGCGAGAGCTTTTTGGATGCGGCCTTTACGCGCCTGGGCTTCGATCCGATCGAAGGGTTTCAGCTATTGGATGCTTCCGGATTGAATGCACGTCTGCTACAGCCAGGTTTGCATACGGTGATCGGACAGGTATATGATACGTTTACCGCTTCGGATGTGAAACTTAGCTTGATGGAGCTGTATCCGGACGACTATGAAGTGACTGTCGCTCATGCACTTGGTGTACAGGGGCAGGAGCAGATTCGTCAGGTGCCGCTGCATGAGCTGGATCATGTGCAGGATTACGGCAATCTATCGCTGATCTATGTGCCGCGTACAGAGGATGAAGCGGTGCGTAATCGTACATTTGACCGTTTGCATGAGATTGTAGAGATTTTGCGCAGTCCGGGCGGATGTCCGTGGGATCGTGAGCAGACGCATCAATCGCTCCGTCAGAACTTTATTGAAGAAACGTATGAAGTGCTGGAGACGATTGATGAGGATGATCCTGATCATATGCAGGAAGAGCTGGGCGATGTGCTGTTGCAAATTATGCTGCATGCTCAGATTGAAGAGGAGACCGGTACGTTCAATGTGTACGATGTGATTGAGGGATTGAACCGTAAGCTCCTTTTCCGTCATCCGCATGTGTTTGGCGATCGCCAGGCTAATGATGCACAGGCAGCGCTGCAAAATTGGGATGCGATGAAGGCAGAGGAAAAGCGCCTTAAAGGTCAAAATCCCGATGAAGCGTCCGTGCTTGACGGTATTCCGCGCGATCTGCCGGCATTGTTAACCGCCTACAAACTGCAAAAGAAAGCGGCAAAAGTCGGCTTTGACTGGGAAGACGTCGAAGGTGCACTTGGCAAGCTTGATGAGGAGCTAGCCGAGCTGAAAGAAGCGATTCGCGATGGACAAACGGCTGAAGAACAGCTGCTCGAACTGGGCGATTTGCTGTTCTGTACAGTGAATGTAGCGCGCTTTATGCAAGCTGATCCAGAACAGGCGCTTGCGCTCGTCAATCTTAAGTTTAAGCGCCGATTCGGCTATATCGAGCAGTCATTGCGTAGTCGTGGTTTAACGTTGAAGGATGCTGATCTAAAGGAAATGGATCGGCTCTGGGACGAGGCTAAAGCGCAAAACAAGTGAATATTTTGCAGGAATTTGGGCTTGAGCCAAGAATGTACTATACTTAGAGAGCGGCTGTGTGTTAACATGCTGTTCATGGGACAGCACATGTGACCCAGTTGAATTTTTCTGAAAATTTGGGAGGCTTTTAATAATGAACAAAACAGATCTGATTAACAACATTTCGAACAATAGCGGTTTGACTAAAAGAGACGTAGAAGTTGTACTGAACGGTTTTCTGGATGAAATCTCCGGCGCACTGTCCAAAGGTGACAAAGTTCAACTGATCGGTTTCGGAACTTTCGAAACTCGTAAGCGTGCTGCACGTACAGGTCGCAACCCGCAAACTGGCGCAGAAATCAACATCCCTGAATCCAACGTACCTGCTTTCAAAGCTGGTAACAAGCTTAAAGAAGCGGTTAACTAATGCGTCTGGACAAATTCCTGAAGGTGTCCAGACTGATCAAGCGCCGCACCGTGGCCAAAGATGTGTCTGAACAGGGAAGAGTCCTGTTAAACGGGCGTGAAGCCAAGCCGAGCGCCACGGTTAAGGTCGGCGACGAGATTACCGTCCAGTTCGGGCAAAAGCTAGTTACCGTTCGGATTGAACGTGTGGCAGATACTACGCGTAAAGACGAAGCAGCAACGATGTATACCCTGATCAAGGAAGAAGCGATTCCGCGGAATAACGATTTGTTCTGAACGATTTAGCGGTAAGATCATCATTTCAGGGAAAGCTTACTCCGGGAACTACATTTCTTGTAGCGGATTTGCTTTATCACATATCAAAAAGCTACTTTGACGTCGGTCTCGACATTAAAGTAGCTTTTTGTCATTTTCTTTCATTGTAAGGTGTTACATTTTTCTTCTTTTGTGGTAATGTTAAAAATATGTATCAGTAGTTATGTTAATCACACTTTACTTATATCGATCGTCCGGCATGCTGCGGTACATTACATTTGCCCGATGGAACGGGTAAATTATGCGATCCGAAACACTGTTCAAGGAGGAACTTCCAATGATACCCAAACCGATACCCGTACATAACAGTCGCCCGCAGCCGCAAAGAAGGCAGTCATCACCGTCACCGTCACCGAATCCTGGCGCGCGCAAGCGTCTTCGGCTCTGGATGGCGTTCATGGCTCTGTTCCTAGCATGGGCTATTTATTCGTTTATCAACCAATCGCTGCAACTATCTACGAAGCACGAGCAGCTTGCCGAGCAACAACAGAAGCAAGCGGAGACACAGGCAGCGCTTAATCAATCACAACTTGAGGTGAAGCGTTTGGAAGATCCAGAGTACATCGGTCAGATTGCACGCAAGCAATATGGCATGTATTTACCGGGTGAAAAGCCGATCTGGGCGACCGAACCACCAACAAATAAGTAAATATTGACGCGAAATGAGCCGTAAGACGGGGGTTTATTGGTTGACCTTGGTAGGGGCTTCCGGTATAATTTAATCACCGCAGGTAGCAATCCAAGTAGGATTTTACTGTACATTTTAAGGGAGGATCATTTTACTCTATGGCAATTGAAGTGGGCACCAAGTTAGAAGGCAAAGTGACAGGCATTACGCACTTTGGAGCATTTGTAGATCTGTCTGGAGGTGTCACTGGTCTTGTTCACATCTCGGAAATTGCCGACAATTACGTCAAGGATGTTAACGACCACCTCAAGCTGGGCGATGTCGTTACAGTCAAAGTAATCAATGTCGACAAGGATGGAAAGATTGGACTTTCAATTAAACAAGCAGTAGACAAGCCGGCAGAAGCAGCACCATCTTCAAGACCACCATCATCCAGACCACCTCGTCCGGAATCACGTGGCGGTGGTAGAGATGGAGGAGATCGTCCTGGCGGCGGTGGTTTTAACCGTGATCGTGGAGGTCGTTCTTTTAACAAGCCTTCTACACCTAAAGCTTCATTCGATGATAAATTGACTCGTTTCCTCAAGGATAGCGAAGAACGCATTTCATCATTGAAAAAAAATACGGAATCCAAGCGTGGAGGCCGTGGTGCCAAGCGAAGCTAATCCTTACCTGGCATACAGTATATAAATAACGACCGCGGACGCAGTAGCGTCTGCGGTTTTTTGCATCCGTGTCAAAATGAGCATGAATCACAACTAATGTAACCGAATATGATACACTGGAAAAAGCAGATATGGAAGGAAGGAGAGACTCGGTTGTCGACAATGGAATATTCCGAACTGCCGGCAGGCACAACGGTAACGGGAAGATCAAGAGGGCAGCAGTACGTGATTCAGCGTACACTCGGCAAAGGCACCAATGGAGTTGTATATCTGGTGAGTACGATGCAGGGGCAGCAATATGCACTCAAGATGGCGACCGTAAACCATAATTTGCAGCCGGAGATCAAGCTCCTTTTTTCTTTACATAAGCATTGGAAAATAACCGGTCGTAACGATTCCAACCGTTATTTGTACGATGTGGATGAGTATGAACAGGATCATGACGTGATTCCCTTTTATGTGATGAAGTATGTAAAAGGTCAGCCACTTAGTGCCTTCCTGCGTGCACGCGGCGCAGACCGGATCGGCATGGCAGGTACAGGTGTGCTGGAGCTGCTGGCAGAGCTGCATGAATCAGGCTGGGTGTTCGGCGATTTGAAGGCAGAGCATGTGATCGTCAGTGATGATGGTGGGATTGATCTGATCGATTATGGAGGTGCTCGTCCGCAGGGGCAGAGTATACACCAGTTTACTGAATGGTATGATCGCAAATATTGGAATGCGGGTGATCGGGTCGGTGATTACGCCTATGATCTGTTTGCTTTTGCATTGATCTGTCTCAAGCTATTCAATGAACCGGGACTACAGCGGATTATTGCAACCCGGTTGCCACAGGTGCGCGGCGAAGCTGATCTTGTACAGCTTATCGACAGCACACCTGGACTGCGTTTATACAGTGACTGGCTCAAAAAGGCGATACGTGGCGAGTTTCGCAGCACACGCGAAGCCTACTATGGCTGGAGGGCGATCAGTCGCTCTGGCTTGCCTGCCAGTCGTCATAGGAACGATATGATGACCGTGCAATTGCGTCGGGCATTTCTATGGTCGCTGTTCGGATTGGGTATCATTTTGCTGGCTATTTATTTTCGCGGTTAGATGATCAAGGCTAGGTGGTTAACAGGTAACAATTGATACGGTAACTATAGAAATGTGCGGGCAAGTCATGCTGCTGGTCGTTACAGCTGATGGGCATAGGGCAACAACAGATGATAGGAGAGAGCAAGGGATGAGATCACAGACATGGCACGATCTGCTGGAGCATGTACGGGAGCTGCGCCGCGAGTTTGGTTTTGGAGCGGATCGCAGCACCATCATCGTAGCTGTGTCCGGCGGACCGGATTCGATCGCATTGCTACATGTACTGCATGCACTGTCTGGCGAATATAACTGGACGCTCATCTGTGCGCATCTAAATCACGGATTCCGCCCGGACGAGTCGGCAGAGGAAGCGGAGTTTGTACGCTCGGTTGCTGCCGGGCTTGGCATTCCTTTTGAGCTGGGCACTGTTGATACGCCTGCTCATATGGAACGTACCGGACAGGGACCACAGGAGGCTGCACGCGAATTACGCTATGATTTTTTACAGCATACGGCGCAGCGATATGGAGCGACAACGCTTGCTCTAGCTCATCATATGGATGATCAGGCAGAGACGGTGCTCATGCGTATTTTGCGTGGAACAGGGCTGGAAGGAATCGGCGGAATGAAAATATTGCGCGCCGAAAAAAATCTGGAACTTATTCGTCCATTTTTACGTATATACAAGGCAGACCTTGTATATGTGTGTCAGCAGCGCGGTTTGGCGTATCGGCTGGACAGCAGTAATATGCAGCGTAAGTACACACGTAACCGCATTCGGCTGGATGCTCTGCCTTTTTTGGAGCAGTTCAACGGGCAACTGATTCCTACACTTACAAGACTGGCTGAAATCGCAGGTACAGAAAATGATTATATCCAGCAACAGACCGAGGCGCTCTATGCCAAACTGGTTAAAGAGAAAGCAGGATCATTTTCATTTTCGGCAGCATCCTTTTGTACAGTGCATGTCGCTTTACAACGGAGGTTGATTAAACTAATATTAAATTATCTGTCATCGGCGAACGAGACCTTTGATTTCAACAAAATTGAAATCATTCGTTGTCAGATTGAACGAAGCGATCTCGCAAGCTGGAGTCTGGACGTTGGAAGCCGGATCATCTGTCTCAGGGAATATGATGAGATTCGTTTGATGGAGGCTTCCGAGCAGAAAGTAGAACCTTTTTGTATTCCTGTACAGTATACCAATGCTGTCATATCCATCCCTGTCGCTTCTATGCAAATGGAAGTGCACACACTGGAGTGGAAGGATCGTTCCCGCGATGCGCTATGGCTTTCTTCGGACGAAGCGTTTTTCGATGCGGATGAATTGGATTTTCCGCTTTCTTTGCGTTCCCGCCATCCGGGCGATAGTATCACCCTGATCGGAGGCGGAACGAAAAAAGTAAAAAATCTTTTTATCGATGCCAAGATTCCATTATCTCAGCGCGATCGTATGCCGTTGCTGGTCGATGCCAGTGGACGTGTATTATGGATTCCGGGACTGAGGCGTGCACGGGAAGCGCTAGTTCGACCCCAGAGTGATCGCTGTCTTTATATGAAAATTGTAAAGTCCGCAGATTAATGTTTGATTTCCATCGATTTAGCTTGATAAGTATAATGTAGGAGGTTCATCCAAGTTGCACAACGATATTAAAGAAGTGCTCATCAGCGAAGAAGAGATTCAACAGAAGATTTTGGAGCTGGGGGCTACGCTCAGTGAAGATTACAAAGGCCGCAACCCGCTCGTTATCTGCGTTTTGAAAGGCGCATTCGTATTTATGGCTGATCTCGTAAAACGGATCGAAGTACCGCTTGAGATCGATTTTATGGCAGTATCCAGCTATGGTGCTTCCACCAAATCGTCCGGCGTGGTCAAAATCGTCAAAGATCTGGATGTTTCCGTTGAAGATCGGGATGTTCTGATCGTTGAAGATATTATCGATAGTGGGCTTACACTCAGCTACCTTATCGAAATTTTGCACGGCCGCAACGCGAAAAGTGTTCGTGTTGTCACTTTGTTCGACAAGCCATCGGGTCGTACAGTTAACCTTGAAGCGGATTATACCGGATTCAACATTCCGGATGCTTTCATCGTAGGCTACGGTCTGGATTATGCCGAGCATTACCGGAATCTCCCCTACATCGGGATTTTAAAACCGGAAATTTATTCGAGCTAATTACCTTGCCTGAGAATACCTGGTATTCTGAATCTCATGGACAGAAGGCTGGCGATGATAGCGATTTTGCTGTCTTAGCTGACAATATCTGTTATTATGCGCTGGCATCTATTGAGAACGCCAGACGGGCTATGGTAAAATAATTTAAGTGTCTTGAGAGGAGGTAGGGGATGAATCGGTTCATCCGGAATTCTGGTTTCTATTTAATACTTTTCTTAGTCGTGGTGGGCATCGTCCGTTACGTCAGTGACGGAAGCGAAACTACTGATAATCCAAGATATGACCAGCTCAAAGCAGCGCTGGCTGCCGGTAATGTGTCTTCAGTGACGCTTCAATTCGACAATTATGCTTACCTGGTGACTGGTGAGTATAAAACGCAGCCTGCTGATGCCAAATCCAAGCAGTTTACAAGTTACATCCCTGCCACCGATGCAGCATTAGATGAAGTGGATGCTGCGATGGCGAATTCGGGAACGCAGGTGACTGTGAAGCCGATGGAGGGCGATAGCATCTGGCTGTCCTTTATCACTTCGATGATCCCGCTCGTTATTATGTTTATCCTCTTTTTCTTCCTGTTCAATCAGGCACAAGGTGGCGGCGGCAAAGTGATGAACTTTGGCAAAAGCCGTGCCCGTCTGTACAACGAAGAGAAGAAAAAAATTACATTTGAGGACGTAGCCGGTGCGGATGAAGAGAAGCAGGAGCTTGTGGAAGTTGTCGATTTCCTCAAAGATCCGCGTAAATTCAACACCGTCGGCGCGCGTATTCCTAAGGGCGTTCTGCTCGTAGGTCCTCCAGGTACGGGTAAAACGCTTCTTGCTCGTGCAGTAGCAGGGGAAGCTGGCGTACCGTTCTTTAGCATTTCCGGTTCGGACTTCGTCGAAATGTTCGTCGGTGTCGGTGCATCCCGTGTGCGTGACCTGTTTGAAAATGCGAAGAAAAATGCACCATGTATTATTTTCATTGACGAGATTGATGCGGTAGGTCGTCAGCGTGGCGCCGGCTTGGGTGGCGGTCATGACGAACGTGAGCAAACGCTCAACCAATTGCTCGTTGAAATGGATGGTTTTGGCGCTAACGAAGGGATTATCATCGTAGCTGCAACGAACCGTCCGGACATTCTCGACCCGGCGCTTCTGCGTCCAGGCCGTTTTGACCGTCAAATTACAGTGGATCGTCCAGACGTTAAAGGCCGCGAAGCGGTACTCAAAGTACATGCTCGCAACAAGCCGCTGACAAAGGACGTCAAACTCGATATTATCGCGAAGCGTACAACAGGCTTCACCGGAGCGGATCTGGAGAACCTGCTGAACGAAGCTGCCCTGCTGGCAGCACGTCGTAACCGTCGTGACATTTCCATGCGAGAAGTGGACGAAGCGATTGACCGCGTTATCGTCGGTACAGAGAAACGCAGCCGCGTTATCAGTGACCGTGAGAAACGCATCGTAGCTTACCACGAAGCAGGTCATACCGTTGTTGGTTACTTCCTGGAACATGCGGATATGGTACACAAAGTAACGATCGTACCGCGTGGTCGTGCAGGCGGATACGTGATCATGATGCCGAAGGAAGATCGTACACTCGTAACGAAGCAAGAGCTGCTGGATAAAGTAACCGGTTTGCTCGGCGGACGTGTAGCGGAAGAACTGTACATCGGTGAAATTGGTACTGGTGCATATAGTGACTTCCAGCAAGCGACCAGTATTGTACGCAGTATGATCGTTGAATACGGTATGAGTGAAAAGCTTGGACCGATGCAGTTCGGTAATTCGCAAGGTCAAGTCTTCCTCGGCCGTGACTTTGGTCATGAGCAAAACTATAGTGATGCGATTGCGCATGAAATCGATCAGGAAATGCACCGTTTCATTACGGATTCGTATGAGCGTTGCCGCGAATTGCTGCAAAAGCATTCCCGCGAAATGCACCTGATTGCTCAGACGCTGCTTGAAGTAGAGACACTGGATTTCGAACAGATCAAACAACTGATCGAAACAGGTTCTCTGGAAGGCGCTGGCGAAGGTACAGACGGTGGCAACGACGGTACACCTAACGAAGCAGGTGAGCCAACATTCGATAGCATCGGTGATTCCCAGGTTCGTCTGGAAAAGGATGATACCCCTTCGACTTCTCCGGAAGCAGGCGGCAACATCCCGAACAATCCAAATGACGATTCCGGCAATAACCGTGGACCAGGCGGCGGAACACCGACGATCTGATCCAGCATTTCCATCGTTATGTATGAACAACCTGTCATGCAGGTAATGGCAATATCCCATATGATTACATTGATCAACCTCCGAAGGATTCGTTCCTTCGGAGGTTTTTGTTTGACTGAAATGTATATCTCTAAAACATTGTCTAAAATTTTAATCATCTTCCATCATTTACAGATTGACAAGCGACCGTTACATTGTGTACATTATTGGGGAAGTTTATCACAAATTAGACACATTTCACACAGGAGTACGCAATTTTTTTCACAATCCTTATGCTACTAAATGAATGTATGCTAGTCATTCGTTAACAGCAGACAAGAAACGTGGGCAGGCAACATTGTGAAAAGTGTCTCAAACAACAGGGAGATGAAATGATGGAAGCGTTGGCACTTGAAAAAAAAGCAGAGCGTGATGCAGAGCTTCGTGAACGTTTGCTACAGCTGAAGAAAGAACGTAATGCTATTATTTTGGCGCATTATTATCAGCGTGATGAGATTCAAGAGGTTGCGGATTTCCGTGGTGATTCGTTTTTGCTCGCCCAAAAAGCAGCGCAGACGGATGCGGATACGATTGTATTTTGTGGGGTTCATTTTATGGGCGAAAGTGCCAAAATTCTTGCACCGAACAAAACGGTCATCATTCCTGACGAACGTGCTGGCTGCCCGATGGCTGATATGGTCAATGTGGACGGACTGCGTCGTCTAAAAGAAAAGCATCCGAATGCCAAAGTGGTCACGTATATTAATTCCTCTGCTGATGTGAAGGCAGAAACAGATATTTGCTGTACGTCTGCCAACGCTGTCAAAGTTATTCAATCTGTTGATTCCGATGAGATCATCTGGGTGCCCGATAAAAACCTCGGTCACTATGTACAGCAGCATACCGATAAAAAGATGATTATTTGGGAAGGCTACTGCAATACTCACGATATGTTAACCGTTAAAGATGTGTTTGAAATGAGAGCGAAATATCCGAACGCACAGTTTGTCGTTCATCCAGAATGCCGTCCTGAAGTTGTTGCACTGGGTGATTTTGTCGGCAGTACGACTGCGATTATTAAATATTGCAAAGAATCTGATTGTCAGGAGTTTATTGTCGGTACAGAGGATGGTACAGGCTACCAGCTTCGTAAAGACAGCCCGGATAAAAGTTTCCATTTTGCCAGTAAATATCTGGTGTGCCCGAATATGAAAGTGAACAATTTGAAAAAGCTGGTCAACTGTCTGGAAACGATGAAGCCGCAAATTTATGTACCACCAGCGGTAGCTGATCGTGCACGTATTTCATTGGAGCGTATGCTGCAAGTTTCCTCGTCTTAATCTTGTTCGTATGATAGGGATTGTCGTTATTTCGATCAGAGAAAGGCAGGCGTGACCATGCCAGAGCTACAATCTACCGTGACAGACGGTCATTCGGTCATTCGTACCGATGTGCTGATAATCGGGACAGGAATTGCCGGATTATTTACCGCTATTGAAGTAAGTGAATCTAAGAACGTGCTCTTAATCACAAAGGACAAGCTGATGGAGAGCAATACACGTTATGCGCAGGGTGGAATCGCTGCGGTAATGGCAGCGGATGATGCACCGTCCTTTCATTTAGAGGATACATTGCTTGCTGGTGCCGGGCTATGTGATGAAGAGGCGGTAGAATTGCTTGTACAGGAGGGACCGAAGCGGGTGCAAGATCTGATTCGGCTCGGTACAGCATTTGATGCACGGGATGGACAATTGGAGCTAACAAGGGAAGGTGCACATAGCCATCGCCGCATTTTGCATGCGAATGGAGATTCGACCGGATTTGAGATTGTGCGTGCATTATCCGATCGAGTACGTCAGCAGCCGCGCATCGACGTATGGGAGCATCACTTTACGATTGAACTTGTAAACGTAAATGGAGATTGTGTCGGCGCAATCGTCCAGCGACCGGATGGGCAAATCGTTACCGTCTATGCGGATGCGACGGTACTATGTACGGGTGGGAGTGGACAGCTTTACGAGCATACGACCAATCCAAAGGTGGCGACTGCCGATGGCATTGCGCTCGCTTACCGTGCCGGAGCATTATTACGCGATATGGAATTTATTCAATTTCATCCCACAGCTCTTTGTCATCCGGGTGCGCCGTGCTTTCTCATCTCCGAGGCGGTGCGTGGTGAAGGAGCGATTTTGCGCAATCGTCAGGGTGAGGCCTTTATGGAGCGTTATCATCCGCTACGCGATCTGGCACCACGCGATATCGTTGCTCGTGCGATTGTGAGTGAGATGGAACGGGAGCAGAGCGCTTTTGTGTATTTGGACATTACGCATGAGCCGGAAGCGCAACTGGAAGCGCGTTTTCCAACGATTTATCGGACATGCCTGCAATATGGCATCCATCTGGCGCAGGACTGGATTCCGGTTGCACCAGCCGCGCATTATATGATGGGTGGTATTCGTACCGATCAGCATGGTGAAAGTACCGTACCACGCCTGTTTGCCTGTGGTGAAGTATCTTCAACCGGGATTCATGGTGCGAACCGGCTGGCAAGTAACTCGTTATCCGAAGCGATTGTGTATGGCAACCGTATTGCGCGGCGGATTGTGGAGCGACAACCGATCGCTATACAGACGCAGTCTGTACACCGGAGTTGGGCGAGTGCGACTGTTACTGCTGATCAACCTCTATTTGCTGATCGCATAAATGTAAATAAATTCACAACCTCCGAGCAGCCTGCAACAATAGGCAAAGCTGTGCTGGCTACTATGCCTGTACGATCCACCGCTGCACCAGCTCATGCCCCATTATCGGACATAAAGGATACGGTATCATTGGAAACATTGCACAGCGAAACGGCATCCATAATAGATGAGCATACCCTTTCAGCACTACGGTTACAGCTTCAACGCTGGATGACCGCTCATGCAGGCATTCGGCGACATGCTCATTCATTACAGCAGGGTATTCAGCATTTGCAGCAATTGTACCAGCATCTGCATAGCGATCCGTCAGCAGAAGTCGCATATGAACGTGAGTATTTGGAACTGAATAATATGGTCATTACCGGATTGTTAATCATGCAGGCTGCTCTACATCGACAGGAAAGTCGGGGCGGACATTATCGAGAAGACTATCCACAGCGTGATGATATGAACTGGCACAAGCATACGATTCAGCATATAGATAATGGACTAATGGAGGAGACAATGGCTCATGTTTAACGGATATCAGGAAGGACTTACATCATGGATCAAGCTATGGCTACAGGAAGATGTAGGATCAGGCGATGTGACGACCGCAGTGACAGTGCCGCAGGGACATCAGAGCCGCGCGGTTATTCACGCTAAGCAATCCGGTATACTGGCTGGTTTGCCGGTAGCCGAGCATGTATTTCGGACGGTTGATCCAGCACTTCAGTTCCGCGCAGTCGCAACAGAGGGGCAGAGTGTGCAAAAAGGTGATATTATAGCAGAAGTGGAAGGTAGTACCCATTCCCTTTTAACGGGTGAGCGACTAGCTTTAAACTTATTACAGCGTATGTCCGGCATTGCGACGCGCACGGCTGAATATGTAAGCCGGATCGAAGGTCTGCCGGTTCGGCTGGTCGATACACGTAAGACAACACCGGGCCACCGAATGCTGGAAAAGTATGCGGTACGTGTGGGTGGTGGTTCCAATCACCGTTTTGGATTGTACGATGCAGTCATGATCAAAGATAATCACATTAAAGCCGCAGGGGGTATTCACGAAGCTGTAGCCGCGGCGCGTGCGGTTATTCCGCATACGATGACGATTGAAGTAGAGACGGAGTCGCTACAGCAGGTTGATGAGGCGCTGAGCAGTGGTGCTGACATTATTATGCTGGACAATATGGAGCCATCGATGATGCGAGAGGCAGTTGCACGTATTCGTCAGGGACGTCCACATGTGCGTATTGAAGCATCTGGCAATGTATCGCTGGACACTATTCGCGGACTTGCTGAAACGGGTATAGATATCATATCGGTAGGAAGGCTGACGTATTCATTTGAAAATCTGGATATTAGCCTCGACCTGGGAACGAAAAAGAAGGAGTGACCGCTATTGATACTGGTGATTGATATTGGCAATACGAATATCGTATTTGGCATGTATAGAGGAGAGAGCCTGCTGCACCATTTTCGTATCAGCACCAATCGCCAGGCGACACCGGATGAATATGGCGTGACCATTCATCAATTGTTCCATATGTCCGGTGTGTCAGCAGAGGAACTGGAAGGTATTATTATTTCATCTGTCGTACCTTCGATCATGCATACGCTTGAGGAGATGTGTCAGAAATATTTGCACCATACCCCTATCATTGTCGGACCGGGCATACGCACCGGTCTGAATTTGCGTTATGAGAATCCACGTGAAGTTGGCGCAGATCGGATTGCCAATGCGGTAGCAGCGATTGCGCTTTATGGCAGTCCCGTGATCGTCGTTGATTTTGGTACCGCGACGACGTTTGACTGTATCGATGCTGACGCCAACTATCTGGGCGGAGCGATTGTGCCCGGGATTGGTATTTCGACTGAAGCGCTATATCAGCGTGCTTCCAAGCTTCCGAATATTGAATTGGAGAAGCCACGCCGTGTGATTGGACGTAATACGATTCATGCGATGCAATCAGGCATCATTTATGGATATGCCGGACAGGTAGATGGGATCGTTAAACGGATTCGCAGTGAGCTTGGCGAGGATGCGCGCGTGATCGCTACCGGTGGACAGGCAGCGTTGATCGTTGATGAAACGGAAACCGTCAGCGAGGTGAATCCGCTGCTCACGCTGGAAGGGTTACGTCTAATTTATGAGCGTAATCGTACCGCTCATCGACAACATAATCCGCGTGCCGATCAATAAAAGCTTTGATATGCAAAACTTTTGACGACAGTTTATCGTCTAATTACAATAGAAGTTGCTGAACTTGGACGGTTAGCATATAGAATATGCAATCGTGTTCGAATTATTGGGTAAAGTGCAATATAATAGAACATGTCCTTTAGGGATCAATAACAGGATCAAGCGATGTACAATCGAGAGGAGTTTATATAGATGGAACAACATAATCATAAGACGGATCGTTTGATTCGTGGTATCGCCATGCAAGGTAAAGTGCGCGCATTTGCTGTACGCTCGACAGAGCTAGTAGAGGAGCTGCGTCGCCGTCATGATACATGGCCAACGGCAACGGCTGCGATGGGTCGTACGCTGAGTACAGCAGCGATGATGGGTGCGATGCTCAAAGGCGAAGAAAAACTGACGATACAAGTGAAAGGAAATGGACCGATCGGACAGATTGTTGCCGATGCAAATGCTAAAGGCGAAGTGCGCGGCTATGTAGATCATCCGCATACACATCTGCCAAGTAATGCGATGGGCAAGCTGGACGTTGCCGGTGCTGTCGGAACTGAAGGTTTTATTTATGTGATCAAAGATCTCGGTTTGAAAGAACCGTATCGCGGTAGTGTACCGATCGTTTCTGGCGAGCTTGGCGAAGACTTTACGTACTATTTTGCCACATCCGAGCAGACGCCATCTGCGGTTGGTGTCGGTGTACTGGTTGAGAATGATAATTCGGTCATTGTAGCAGGTGGTTTTATTTTGCAGCTGCTGCCAGGCCTGACGGATAAAGAAATTGATGCGATTGAAAAGGCACTGTCTGAAATGCCACCGGTCACGACTTTGCTGGAGCAAGGGTTGGAGCTGGAAGATATGCTAAAACGTCTGCTGCCTGATGTGGAAATTATGGATCAGATGGACATCGTGTTCCAATGCTCCTGTTCTCGCGAACGTGTCGAGCAGACGCTGGTCAGTCTGGGCGAATCGGAATTGACCCAGTTGATTGAAGAAGATGGTCAGGCAGAAGTAGTGTGTCACTTTTGTAATGAGAAATACCAATTCCAACGCGCCGATCTGGAAACGCTTCTGGCTGAAGCGAAAAACTAAAGGAAACCAAGACATATGACGAAGGATAAATCACCTTTACGGACAGCCGTCATGGTCTTGATCATAGTCATTATTATGCTGCTCGGAGCCTTTTGGATCATCCGAGCAGTTCAGCATTCTGGCAGCAATAGCGCAGCTGTAGCTGTCGTAGGCAACGACACGATCAGTGACGACCAATGGACCGCCGAATTGAAGAAAAGATACGGACAGGAGATTTTACTCCAAATGTTGAATCGGCGCGTCGTGAGCATGGAAGCACAGACGCTACACATTGGGGTAAGTGAGCAGGAGATCGATGATAACTTGCAGGAGCGCATGAGCGGCTACAGCTCACCCGATGCCTTTTTCAAGGAAATGAGCAACCAATTTGGGCTTAGTCGTCAGGATTTGCGTGATGAATCCAAATATCAGATCGAGCTGGAAAAGATCGCAACTGTGAATATTACGGTTACCGATGAACAGGTCAATCAGTACATTCAGCAAAATGAGCAAAAGAGCGACCAGAAGCGTCAATACCAGCTCGCCTGGATCAAAACCGATGATGAAGATAGCGCCAGTGAAGCGGTAAAGCGGATCGAAAATGGCGAGGCATTTGCCGATATTGCCAAGCAGATGTCGACCGATGGTTTTTCTTCAAACAAAGGCGGCGTACTTGGTTGGATCGACGATGATGATCCTTTTCAGCCACCTGAAGTGATGAAGGCCGTCCAGACGATGCAGCCCGGCGATATTGTAGGGCCGATCCAGCTTAGTAGTGGAAGCTATGCGGTCGTACAGGTCATCGATATTCGTCAGCCGCAATCTTCAAAGCTGGAATTAAGCCCGGAAACCGCACGCCGCAAAATCGCTCTGGAGCAAGCCAAACCACTGACCGAAATTGAGCAGGAGCTGCGTAAAAAATACAGTGCCTACATTTTGTCGACCAAACCGTAGTATTCTGTCGCTATGACATTGACAATGCCTCAGCGTATTGATAATATTAATTATATTAATACCTACTGTTTTACTCGGATTAGCATAGATTACACATATAGCATTTTATCATCGCTACGTTCTATTATTTGAAGGAGGGCAACAGGCATGGCAAAAGTCGTAAACAATGTGACAGAATTGATCGGAGGAACTCCACTCGTTCGTTTGAACCGTATCGTGCCGGAGGATAGCGCAGAAATCTATCTGAAACTGGAATATCAAAATCCAGGCTCCAGCGTGAAAGATCGTATTGCGATCAGTATCGTAGAAGAAGCGGAAAAGCAAGGCACGTTGAAACCAGGTGGCACAATCGTTGAAGCAACGAGCGGTAACACCGGTATCGGTCTGGCTATGGTCGCTGCTGCTAAGGGCTATAAATGCGTAATCGTCATGCCGGAAACGATGAGCTTGGAGCGTCGCAATTTGCTGCGTGCTTATGGCGCTGACCTGGTGCTGACTCCAGGTTCGGAAGGTATGAACGGTGCGGTTAAAAAAGCCGAAAGTATCGTGCAGGAGAACCCTGACTACTTTATGGCTGAGCAATTCAAAAATAAAGCCAATGTGAAAATTCACCGTGAAACAACCGGCCCGGAAATCGTGGAAGCGATCGAATCGATCGGCGGCTCGCTGGATGGATTTATCGCAGGGATCGGTACAGGCGGTACGATTACCGGTGCGGGTGAAGTGTTGAAAGAACGTTTCCCAGACATCAAAATCTATGCGGTAGAACCTGCTGCATCGCCAATTCTGGCGGGTGGACAACCAGGTCCTCACAAAATTCAAGGGATTGGCGCGAACTTTATTCCTGAAATTTTGAACCGCGATGTATACGATGAAATCATTCACGTTGAAAATGAAGAAGCGTTCGAAGTAGCACGTCGTGTTGCCAAGGAAGAAGGGGTGCTGTCCGGTATTTCTTCCGGCGCAGTCGTGCATGCTGCCCTGAAAGTGGCGAAAGAACTCGGTAAAGGCAAACGTATCGTTGTTATCATTCCAAGTAATGGTGAACGTTACCTGAGTACACCACTGTACAACTTCGAATCTTAATATAGTCAGGCAGAGTGACAGCGTACCGTTCACGTGCGATGGAGCTAGCCAATGATAAGCCTCTGCACCGATCTTCGGATTTGTGCAGAGGCTTTTTGCTATCGCGCTGCACATAAAGAAGGAATACTCTTCTCAATTCCACCGCGCTTTAGTATACTAACGAAAAACTACACATGATCAGGTTGGAGGAACAACGGTTGACCAGAGTATGCATATCTTTACAGCAGTGGGAACAATGGAGCGGAGAAGGCTATACGCATCTGCCTTATTTGCTACACATCCCGCTGGATGAACAGTTGCTGCCCACAAGCTGGGAGGTGCTGTGGAGTGAACAGTTTCCTCATTCCGTATTACTGGAAAATGGCAAAGGTGGACGATACACCTATCTCGGTTTGCAGCCTTCAGGTATATTGAGCGGCGATCTGGAACATGCCGAGGAGCGGGAGTTGTATGTTGATTCGTTAGGAATGGATCAATCATCGTTATCTGGGGCTACAGCTCAGCAGAGAGAGTCAACGTTAGAGATGCCGCAGATGAAACGTCAAATAAAGTATCATCAGGGCAAGCCGCTGGACGTATTACGTCAGTGGATGTCGAACTACCGCGCTCCGCGCGTACAGGAAGCCCCACCATTTATCGGCGGCTGCGCTGGATTTCTTAGTTATGACATTGCACGCTCACTGGAGCGTTTACCCAATCGCCTGCCGAATGAACTGGACTTACCGGAATACGTATGGCTACGTTTTGATCGGTTATGGGTAGTCGATCATTTGGAAAAGGAACTGTATTGCTGCGTACATCTACCAGCGGCAGAGGTAACAGCGGTCACCGATACACATATAGACGACGGCATGGCGAATTACGCTGTAAGTGTACACTACGAACGAGCAGCTTCAATCGCAGAGCAGATGGCACAACAGTGGCAACAATGGCTAACTACCGTAAGTGAGACCGATATCCAGCGCTGTCAGCTACTGGAGCAACATCCAGCTGCGATGAGCGATTCGCGTACCGAAGGCTATGGCTTCACCACTGGCTTCCAGCAGCAAGCATTCCAGCAGGCAGTGCAATCGGTACAGCACTATATCGGACAGGGCGACGTATTTCAGGTGAATCTGTCTCTGCGCAGTGAACGGGCGATTGAAGGCACGCCAGAATCGATCTATGAATGGCTACGTTTGACCAACCCGTCTCCTTACATGGGATTATTGCGGTTGCCTGGCTTTCAGCTGGTGTCCGCATCACCAGAGCTGCTTGTATCAGTACGTGATGGTGCGGTAGCAGCGCGTCCGATTGCCGGTACAAGGCGGCGTGGTACAACCGAGCAGGAAGATCTGGCGATGGAGCAGGAATTGCTGCAAACGGAAAAAGAACGTGCTGAACATATTATGCTGGTCGATTTGCAGCGTAACGATCTGGGACGGATTGCTCGTTACGGCAGTGTACGTGTACCGGAGCTGATGACGATTGAGCGTTATTCCCATGTGATGCATCTTGTGTCTGGCGTTGAAGCCGAGCTTGCTGATAACAAAGATGTGTATGATGTGATCGCAGCTACGTTTCCGGGCGGTACGATTACCGGAGCACCGAAAATTCGCACGATGGAAATTATCGAAGAACTGGAGCAAACAAGACGTGGTGCATACACCGGCTCGATGGGCTGGATTGACTATAGCGGCAATATGGAATTAAATATTATTATCCGAACATTAACCGTCAAAGATCAGATCGCTTATATGCAGGCCGGGGCAGGAATCGTTATCGATTCGGACCCGTATCGTGAATACCGTGAATGCTTTAACAAATCGAGAGCTTTAGCCAGAGCGGTCATGCTAAGTGAACAGCAGGCACGTCTTCGGCAGGAGAGGGAGGATCAGCGATGATACTTGTAATTGATAACTATGATTCCTTTACGTACAATCTGGTGCAATATTTAGGCGAATTGGGCGAAGAGGTTATTGTACGCCGTAATGACGAGATCGACATGGAAGGTATTCGTGAGTTAAACCCGGATCATATTTTGCTATCACCAGGGCCGTGTACACCAACCGAAGCAGGTATTACGATTGATGTTATTCAAACGTTCAAAGGAGAAATTCCGATCTTTGGCGTATGCCTGGGACATCAGGCAATTGGGCAGGCATTTGGTGGTAACGTTATTCGTGCAGAACGATTAATGCATGGCAAAACGTCACCGATTATCCACGAGTCCAATTCCGTCTTTGAAAATCTGCCATCCCCATTTACAGCGACACGTTATCATTCCCTAATCGTCGAGCGCGACAGCTTGCCAGATTGTCTGGAGATTACAGCGGAGACTGCGGAAGGTGAGATTATGGGTTTGCGTCATAAACAATATGCAGTGGAAGGCGTTCAATTCCATCCCGAGTCGATTGTAACCGATCATGGCCATACCATTTTGCGCAATTTCTTAAGCCGTAAAGTGGATAAAGCAGCCAGCGTATGAAATACATGAGTATAAATGGTGTCATTACACCAAGCGAGCAAGCCGTGGTATCCGTCATGGATCACGGCTTCTTGTATGGAATGGGCTTATTTGAAACGATGCGCACGTACAATGGACGTCCTTTTTTGCTGGATCGTCATCTGCGACGTTTACAGATGAGCTGCGATGCGCTTGGTATTCGCTGGTCGATGACGATAGAGCAGGTTGAGCAGCAGATGCGCGAGCTGATGGAAGCGAATGATTTGCAGGAGGCGTATTTGCGATATACCGTATCGGCAGGTGAGGACATACTTGGTCTGCCGTCCGGTCCTTATACCGAGCCGAATGTTATTATTTATGCAAAAGCATTACCACCTGCTTCCATTCGATCGGCCGCACCCTATAGTACGCCTGTACAAAGGGGACAAGTGAAGCAGCAGGATATAGCGAGTCCAGCCCTTTCTATAAACATTTCTGCTAACGCTAACGCCGTTTACGATCCGACTATAACCCGAGCAACCAAATCGCTGCGCAGATTGCATACCGTTCGCAACACACCGGAAGGCGATATTCGTCTCAAATCGCTTCATTATATGAATAGCATTTTCGGCAAGCGTGAGCTATCTTTGTATGGAGATGAGCCAGCATCATCCGTTGAAGGTTTGATGCTAACCGCAGAAGGGCATCTGGCTGAAGGCATTGTGAGCAATGTCTTTTTCATCCATGATGGCTGTCTGTACACTCCTTCTGTAGATACAGGCATACTGCCGGGTATTACACGAGCATGGGTGATCGAGCTAGCCGAGCAGGAAGGCTTATGTGTCGAAAAGGGTCTGTATACGTGGGAACAGCTGATTGGCGCAGAAGAAGTATTTGTAACGAACTCGGTGCAGGAAATTGTACCGGTCGTGCGTCTACTGGACGATGATCGCGAAGCGATCGTTGGCAATGGACAGATCGGTCAGCATACCGCTCTACTTTGTACCGCTTATGAAAGAGAGGCTTATCGAACGTGAGGAAACCTATATATCCCATTCACGAATACGATCTGGGTACAGCCAGTCTAAGACTGGACCAGACAACACGAATAATGGGCATTTTAAATATTACACCGGATTCCTTTTCCGATGGGGGGAGCTATACTTCTGTTGAGCGTGCTATTGCTCATGCGAAGCAGATGGTAGAAGAAGGCGCGGATATTATCGACATCGGCGGCGAATCGACCCGTCCGGGTCATGAGCCTGTTTCGGAGCAGGAAGAACTCAATCGGGTATTGCCGGTAATCCAAGCGTTACGACAACAACTGCCGGAATTACCGCTTTCTATCGATACGTACAAGGCGGAGGTCGCGCGTCAGGCGATTGAAGCTGGCGCTCATATCATCAATGATGTATGGGGCGGCATGGCAGATGAGCGCATGTTTGACGTTGTAGCTGAACTGGGCTGTCCGTATATTTTGATGCATAATCGCTACAATATGGAATATACCGATCTGGCTACAGATGTACGCCATGATCTGGAGCAGCGTATTCAATATGCGCTGGCGGCAGGCGTTACACCACAGCAGATCATTATCGATCCGGGCATTGGCTTTGCTAAGACGGGTGAGCATAATTTGGAGCTTATGCGTCGTCTGGATGAGCTTCATCCGCTAGGGTATCCACTATTACTTGGCACCTCGCGCAAACGATTCATTCGTAGCGTGCTTGATGCCGCACCTGATGATGTAGTAGAAGGGACACTGGCGACAACCGCGCTTGGTATCGCTCAAGGCTGTCAGATTATTCGTGTACATGATGTGCGTGCGAATAAGAAATTGGCAATGATGTGCGATGCGATGCTACAGCAAGGCATATCATAACAGCGTAAGTAAACATGAAGGGAATGAGCGTTATGGATAAAATGATACTGACCCGTATGGAGTATTACGGTTACCACGGCGTGTTTGAAGAAGAACGCAAGCTAGGTCAGCGCTTCTATGTAGATTTGGAACTGGAGCTGGATCTGTCAGAAGCGGGTCGTACAGATCAGCTGGAAACGACGATTAACTATGCCGAGATTCATGAAAAAGTGAAAGAAGTTGTGGAAAAGAAATCATTTAAATTGATTGAAGCTCTGGCGGAATGTATTGCATCGGTTTTGCTGGACGCTTATACTGGTGTACATGTATTGACCGTTCGAGTCACCAAGCCGCATCCACCGTTTGATATTCACTTTCAAGGCGTAACCGTGGAATTGCGACGTACACGAAAGTGAGCGTAGATAAGTGATGAATTCTTTCCATTCCTCTGATTCGTCAGAGGCTTATATTGCTTTAGGCGCCAATCTGGGCGATAGAGAACAGACATTATATGATGCGATCCAATTGTTGGACAGCCACCCTCATATTGAAGTACAGCGCTGCTCTGGTATGTATGACACCGCACCTGTAGGTTATACCGATCAGCCTGCTTTTTACAATATGGCGATCCAAGTTGCTACCCTGCTGCAACCGCTGGAACTATTACAAACGATGCTGGATATCGAAAATCAGCTTGGGCGTGTGCGCGATATCCGCTGGGGTCCACGTACCGTCGATCTCGATTTACTGTGGATGGACGAGGTGCAGATGGATACGGAGCGCTTACAGCTGCCACATCCACGGATGCATGAACGTGCATTTGTACTGGTGCCACTGCAAGAAATTGTTGAGCAGGAAACAGCACCAGCGCTATACCAGCTGGTGACCGATTCACTCCAACATGTACAGGATCAGGCTATTCAGTATGTACACGCCTGTGAACTACCTTTTCCTTCAAAATTGAAATAATCGGTGCTGTCTGTCTTTTTTATCGGCAAACGACCGTTTTAATCGATAAACGATATATGGAAAGAAACTCTAACCATCGTCCGTATCGTATTGACGATAATGGTAAATGCACGTCCTGTTGTAAAGTCGGTATTTTTAATATTGTATGAACCTCCTGTCTTCGGCGACTGTCTCTTCTCGATCTCTCAAGACCGAAGCAGAAGTAAAAGGAGTGAACTCCCCGATGTTAACAATCGGTGATATTGAATTAAAAAATCGCGTTGTGCTCGCTCCAATGGCGGGTGTGTGCAATCCTGCATTTCGTTTGATTGCCAAAGAGTTCGGCACCGGTCTCGTGTGTGCGGAGATGGTGAGTGACAAAGCTATTTTGAGCGGCAATAAGCGTACACATGAGATGCTGTTTGTCGACGAGCGCGAGAAACCGCTAAGCTTGCAAATTTTTGGCGGAGATCGTCATTCCCTGGTAGAAGCAGCGAAAGTTGTCGATCAGGATACAAATGCCGATATTATCGACATCAATATGGGCTGCCCTGCACCTAAAGTGAATAAGATTGATGCGGGCGCACGCTGGTTGCTTGATCCGAATAAGATCAACGAAATGGTCGCTGCCGTTGTTGCCAATGTGAGCAAGCCTGTTACTGTGAAAATGCGGATCGGCTGGGATCATGATCATATTTATGTCGTCGATAATGCGAAGGCGGTAGAAGCGGCAGGCGGCAAAGCGATCAGTGTACACGGACGCACACGTCAGCAACTGTATAACGGGCTTGCCGATTGGTCATATATTAAGCAGGCGAAAGAATCCGTATCGATTCCAGTTATCGGTAATGGCGATGTGGTCACACCGGAGGATGCTAAGCGCATGCTGGAAACGACAGGTTGCGACGGCGTGATGATCGGACGCGGTGCACTGGGCAATCCGTGGATGCTGTATCGTACCGTAGAGTACCTAAACACCGGCACATTGATGCCTGACCCGGCAGCTGAAGAGAAGATTCGTATCGCTATTTTGCATATGGATCGTCTCATTGCGCTCAAAGGTGAAGTCGTCGCGGTACGCGAAATGCGTAAGCATCTATCATGGTATCTCAAAGGATTAAAAGGCTCTGCTAGTATTAAAAATTCCATTATGGAAGGCACGCAGCGTGATGAAATGGTGCGGATTTTGCATCAATTCCTCGAAGATTTGCCAGATCATGTCGCCTCCGATGCTGACCACGAAGCGGTACCATTTGTTCAGGTACAATGTGCCGCACCAGCGCAAGTATCGGTATAATCCGCACGCTCCTACCTACCGGTTGGTTCAAAGGAGGGTAGAGCGCTGTACATGGATGAAAATGTAAGTAGGCAACGTTGAAAAAGACCTGTTTGACGCCGCCGCGTCGGGCAGGTCCCTTTTTATTGACATTTCATAATCATTCCCATATACTTTTGCAGTATAAATTTGCCTGAGCTAATGGTTAGATTTGATATAGCTTCTGGGAGATTTCCCGTTACAATTACCGTTTTTGAGATCTTGTATGAATTTTCGCTGCTTTCGAATGACCGGCTACTATTCATGCGGGAAGCCCCGAAAGCGAATTTTTGAAATGATTGAAAATTATTCACATGACAGGAGATTTGGTTAAGATGAGCGATAAAGAAGTCATTTTGACACAGGACGGTCTGAAGAAGCTGGAAGATGAACTCGAAAACCTCAAATCCGTCAAACGTCGCGAGGTTGCAGAACGTATCAAAGTCGCCATCGGATATGGCGATATTAGTGAGAACTCCGAGTATGAAGATGCCAAGAACGAACAGGCATTCATCGAAGGACGCATTATTACACTGGAAAAAATGCTGCGTAACGCACGCATCATTAACAGTGATGAGATCGATACAGATGCAGTTAGCATCGGTGCTACTGTAATTGTAGAGGATCTGGAATTTGGCGACACGATGGAATATACGATCGTCGGTTCCGCAGAATCCGATCCTTCTCAAAATAAAATTTCCAACGAAAGCCCTGTAGGTAAAGCTATTCTGGGCAAACAAAAAGGTACCGTTGTCGATGTAAGCGTACCTGCTGGTGGCATCATCCAGTACAAAATCATCGAAATCAAGAAATAAGCTTCGATCAAGCGATCGTCTGATAGGGACATCGATGTATACGTATCTTGGCTTACGGTGCCATGTCCTATTCATACTGTAGCGTCTGCACTCTGTTCGTTCTACATAAGAACGCATACAGCCTGCTCGAAGTGTCTTAATCAGGTATAGTTTAAAATGCTAGATGTATGAAAAAGCTTCCGTTAAGGGAGCTTTTTTCTTGAAATTATACTGAAATTCCGTACAATTACCGTTTTGCGGATTTCAGTTTCAGTTCAAATCAAGTAAACTATAATTATGTGCCATATAGATTGAACGGGGAAAATACCCTTTGAATGATTCATCGCCGCTACTGATATCGATACGGTAGTATCCTGCATGTGGTCGATGCCAAAGCAGGAGCAGGATGAACCAGTGTTTGGAGATCATGACGCATATGTATTTTATTGAAGGAGTTGAAATTCAGCGATGTCTGATGAAACATTGAACCCTGGTCAACAGGAAGAAAACGTAATAAGCGAAAGCGAAATGAACGAACTGCTCAAGGTGCGCCGGGCGAAGCTGGATGAGCTGCGCGGACTGGGCATTGATCCATTTGGCAAAAAGTATGTTCGTACCTCGACGGCAAACGATGTGGTGAGCACATATGATACGCTTACCAAAGAAGAGCTGGAAGAAAAAGAAGTGACGGTAAGTCTGGCTGGTCGCATCATGACCAAGCGTGTCATGGGTAAAGCCAGCTTTGCACATATTCAAGATTTAAGCGGACGTATTCAGATTTATGTACGTAAAGATACGGTGTCCGAAGCACAATACGAAGCGTTCACGATTTTGGATCTGGGCGATATCGTAGGGGTTAAAGGAACTGTTTTCAAAACGAAAACTGGTGAAACATCGATCAAAGTGCTGGAACTGGAAGTGCTCACCAAGTCCCTGCTGCCACTGCCGGACAAATATCATGGTATTAAAGACGTAGAGCTGCGCTACCGTCAGCGTTATGTGGACCTGATCGTAAACCCGGAAGTGCAACGCACCTTTATTACACGTTCCCGTATTATTCAATCGATGCGTCGTTATTTGGATTCACTTGGCTATCTGGAAGTGGAAACACCAACATTGCACAGCATCGCGGGTGGTGCGGCAGCGAAGCCGTTCATCACTCACCATAATGCGCTGGATATGCAGCTGTATATGCGTATCGCCATCGAGCTTCACCTGAAGCGTCTAATCGTTGGTGGTCTCGAAAAGGTATACGAGATCGGTCGTGTGTACCGTAACGAAGGCATCTCCACTCGTCACAATCCAGAATTTACCATGATTGAACTGTATGAAGCATATGCAGATTACAAAGACATTATGAGCCTGACGGAAAATATGGTTGCTCATATTGCGCAGGAAGTGCTTGGCACGACACAGATCGATTATCAGGGACATCAAGTAGACCTGACACCACAATGGCGCCGTGTATCAATGGTTGATGCCGTTAAAGAAGTAAAAGGCGTAGACTTTAGCGTACACATGACCGATGAGCAAGCACAACAACTTGCCAAAGAGCATAGTGTAAAAGTCGATCCACATATGACATTCGGCCATATTTTAAATGCTTTCTTCGAAGAGTTTGTTGAGGAGACGTTGATTCAACCAACATTCATTACGGGTCACCCGGTTGAAATCTCCCCACTGGCGAAAAGAAATGAAGAAGACCCACGCTTCACCGATCGTTTCGAGCTGTTTATCGTAGCGCGTGAGCATGCAAATGCATTTACAGAGCTGAACGATCCAATCGATCAGCGTCAACGCTTTGAAGCGCAACTGGTAGAGCGTGAGCATGGGAATGATGAAGCTCATGAAATGGATGATGACTTTATCCGTGCGCTGGAATACGGTATGCCACCAACAGGTGGACTCGGTATCGGTATCGACCGTCTTGTGATGCTGCTGACGAATGCAGCTTCAATTCGCGATGTGCTGCTGTTCCCTCACATGCGTCATCAGTCTGGCGAATAAGCTAGCATAGCATAATCGTTTAACGCACGAAGTAAACTCGATCTATACGCTGTAGCATGTATGCAGATCGAGTTGAGAGCATGTTGTGCGTAGATATTAATTACGTATATATAGTAGTACGGTGAGCTGTCTATTAGTTATGTAGGAGAAAAGCCTGTATCCAGTTGGAAGACTGGATACAGGCTTTTTAATCATCTAGCTGGTTATGGAGTAGTAAGAGTTCATTTCATCTATAGGTATGTTTACGTATAGGTATCGAATAATATCATTGTTGCTCCTGTTCAAATACAAACATGTCGATGTTTACAGATGGATGGTATCGCATAATATTGTTGTTGCTCCTGCGCTACCATTTTGGTGATGAGCATATAGGTTATTTATGCTCGTGGTATCCGTTCGAGATCATCCTTGATTATCGTTGTTTTCTAAAGACTACACACAAGCAACATCCCGTCGATCTGCAACTCAAACCTAGATAAACGCCTACAGCGATTATACATCAGGGCCAATCTCTCGATTGATGGGGATACTACATTCTAAAATAGGAGTGGGTCATGTTCATTTTGAACGTTTTTCTGAGTAAAAGCTATTTGTTTTACAACTAGCACTATAAGTGTTATTTATATGACACCTATAGTTATATTAATAGATGCAGACTGTATAGTTGCATCAGATATAGAGACGTAAAAAATACAATTAGATATATAGGTGTAAAAACTACAGATAGCAAGAAACTAGGCATTTATGAGTCACCTCACCTACAAGCATATAGTCTACGCACAGCTAGCATTCTACAAAGCGCATAGCTCTTCCGCATAGAATACCTTAATAACCGATCTTACAAATAATATTATGCATAACTTGAATCTGACGGAATAAGTACGACACAGACAATATAGATAATAAACGGCCAAACTCTAATTTGTTATCTAATCTGTTAGTAGTATATAGTCCGCATATCAGCTACAAGCTCAGTTGCCAAGTCATTTTATTCGCTTTATATGATTTCATAGATTTGATAAGTGATAGGTCGCATGTTTATATTCAGCAACAAACTGTATGAATTTCATCCTTTCATTAACTATGCACCAACTATCTTGAATGTTCCGAGAAGTGAGGATGAAATGGAGTACGTTTTAGTAACCCACGACAAACTATAATAATACTTATCAGCATAACAATACTTATTTACACAGAATGCTATGATGGACTATTCTGCCCTATGTATGCTGCTACCTGTTAATCCCTAAAGGCCTTGTGAATACGTACTGATCAAATAAAGTTTGAGGGTTATAAAAAAAGTTTATAAAAAAGCTTGCACACTTGCTGAACATGTGTTATTCTATAAATCTAGTGTTGATTGCGACTTTCGCTGATCACTGGCTTACGTCTTGGAAACAATCTGCTTCAAACTCACGTCAAACGGAGCTTGAAAATAACTTCAAAAAAAGTTGTTGACAGATGGTTGAATGGATGATATGATATAAGAGTTGCTGCGAGAGACACTGAGCGGCAACGAAAGAGTTTGATCTTTGAAAACTGAACAACGAGTGAGTGAAGAACTTAGTTCTTCAAATTATAGAGAACAGCAATGTTCTCGCCAGCAAGAAATGAGCACGTCAAACACTTTATTGGAGAGTTTGATCCTGGCTCA
>NZ_JBCGUH010000021.1:0-65187 GCF_039822605.1 Paenibacillus wenxiniae | reverse complement strand
TACAGATACAGATACAGATACAGATACAGATACAGATACAGATACAGATACAGATACAGATACAGATACAGATACAGATAAGGATACGCCTATAAATAATATATGCACAGATCATACGCTGTTAGACAACTACACAGCTATGGATAATCTTCCAATTACGAATAGTGAACCCATCTACGACTGAGCCACTCAACTTTACTCCGCTGTATTCGATGAGTAACTCAACTAATCGTCTTCATTGTATAGGTCTCTACTGCATACGTCTCTACTTGCAGATCACCTGGTCTATGATAGCGTCTCCACCAGCAAACCAAGCGGTGTGGATGAAGCACCAGCAATCATCAGACTAAAGCTATACGTACTCGTACCCGGCGGCACGCTCGCTACATACACAGGCGCCTTTTGCTGATTCGTGCGCAGCAGTGGCACGCCGTACACATCCTCCCCAATCTTCACTGCACCACCATAACTACCCCCGCGCGGATTAAGGGAAATTTGTACCGTGCGATTTTGTGAGCCTGGATTATGCACAGGTACAGTCACATTATAAATGACACCAAATTGCGCCCGGTTATCCAGCGACTGCTGTGGCTGTTCACTGGCAGCAGCAGTAAACAGTTGATCCGCCGGAATCGAGCCATCTTTTTTCAACTTGGCAGCTGTCGGATAAATAACACGCTCCGTACCTGCTGTGTACACTGGCGTCATTGCATTCGTTTCGGAAAAAGTCCAGTTTCCACGCGGATGCGCCTGTGCTGCCAGCGGCAATGGCTCTGACTTCAGCAGTGTCAGATCATACGCGGTATCGCGTGATGCCACTGTGCGCACCGTATATTGCATTTCACCGCTATCTGTACTTTTCACGGTAAAATCATACACAAATCCGAACAGCTTGCCAGACGGTACGATAAACGATTCGATCTGCCCGGATTGCTGCTGCTTGATCAGTGACTGATCAGCTGTACGCTGATCCATCGTACCTGCAAGAACCGCCTTCGAAATAGTACCGCCGATATCGGTAATCCAGTTAACTTCATCGCCACCGATCCGATACTCACGCTTCACATCTTCCAGACGCACTGCCCCATGATTCGCACGATTTTCCAGCGTGATCCCGATCTTCACCGGATTGGGCAACACATTGTAATGCCAGCCGAAAATGCGATGCTTCACCTGTCCATCATGACTACGTACAACATCATGCCACAATACACCATGTGTGACCGGAAAATTCGTTTCATTTAGCGTCTCCGGGTTATCACTCACCATCAATCGCCGCGTACCGCCCCGTGTCGCTGAAGCGATATCAAATTGCACCACACCTGTTGTATTCACTGCCTCAATCGTCAAATCACGTCCACTGCTTGTCATTATAATTTCCTCCCTGGTGGTTAGATTGACCTCGCTGTTGGGATCTTTATTGCTTGGCTCTTTTTTGCTTGGATCTCTGTTGTTGAAATGTTCGTCATTCAAATCTTTGCTGTTGAAATACGACTATGAGGGATACGACTACTCATTGCTGATTTAATCTGAACAGCGAGGTTCATCTATAAAGTAAAAATAACACCCGTTTCTACAACCATAATTTTGAAAATAAATAAGTTTTTAGTTGTAAATAGTTTATCAGAAAATAAAATCGTTTTGATTTCAAATCAACTTGCTTCAAGTACACTTATGATGATCCTGCATATTTTACACTACTGCTCTCAGGCTCTAGCCTGTTTGCCCCCGTTTAATATGCGATCCGATTCATTAACAGCCGTGCGATCGCATCAAACGTACCATCCAACATGTCTGCGCTATTTTGCGTGACCGCACTTTCCATTTGCGCGCCCATTTTTTTAACTCCGCGATAGTCTAAATAAAAAAGCCTCGACTTCACAGTCGGGCATACACATCGTGCCAAATCGAAATATTCCATCATCGGAATAATCCAGCTTTGACCGTAGTGATCCCACTGCAAAATCAGAGGCTTTATTGTATATAATGTTATCTGAATACTCCGTGTGTCTTACATGGACACATCCACCGCATGAGCATCAACATATCAATCTGGCGTATCGTCTCCTATGAATCAGGCGAATCGTTCTCATTCGACCAGATCAAGCTGATCCATCAGATCATCGGAATATTATCACGACGTCCGGTTTTGCGTTTTTCCACCAGACGATTTAAGGAATCTACATAAGCACGTGCGCTAGCTTCCAAAATATCCGTGCTCACGCCGCGACCTTGAGCGGTAATGCCTTCTTGTGTCAACGCCACATGAACTTCACCAAGTGCATCTTTCCCCTGCGTAACCGCCTTGATCGAATAATCGGATAGCGTCACTTCTTCCTGTGAAGCTTTATCGATCGCATTGTAGATCGAATCGACCGCGCCATTGCCGCTCGATTGTTCTTCACGCACACTGCCATCGATCGTGCTCAGACGTACACGCGCAGTCGGCTCGCTCTCACTGTCAAATGATACAAACAGTGAATCCAGTTGGAAAAACTCTGGCGTATCTGCAAGACGCTCTTCCAGCAGCGCAAACAGATCATCATCGGTCACTTCTTTCTTCTTATCTGCCAGCACTTTAAATTTGGTAAAAGCGCGATTCACCGCTTCTTCGTCCAGTTCAAAGCCCAGCTCGATCAGATGTTCACGGAACGCATGGCGACCGGAGTGCTTGCCCATCACGAGCTTGCTTTCCTTCAGTCCAATCGTTTCCGGTGTCATAATCTCATACGTCGATTTCTCTTTCAGCATACCATCCTGGTGAATACCGGACTCATGGGCAAATGCATTCGCCCCAACGATCGCTTTATTGCCCGGTACAACCATACCGGTCAGCTTGCTCACGAGGCGGCTTGTACGTGCAATTTCAGACAATGTAAACGACGTTTTCGCACCATAAAAGTCCTGACGCGTTTCCAACGCCATCGCCACTTCTTCCAGTGCCGTATTACCCGCACGCTCACCGATTCCATTAATCGTACCTTCAACCTGATCGGCGCCGTTCAAAATGGCCGCCAGTGCATTCGCAGTTGCCATGCCCAGATCATCGTGGCAATGCGCGCTCAATTGCACTTTTTCCACGCCAGGTACATTGTCTTTCACATATTTGAAAATGTTGCCGTATTCATAAGGTGTCAAATAGCCGACCGTATCCGGCAAATTGACCACATACGCGCCTTCTTCAATCGCCATTTTCGTCATCTCAGCGATAAAGTCCAGCTCTGTACGTCCCGCATCTTCCAGCGAAAATTCAACCTTATCAAAATATTTACGCGCATACCGAATCGCCGAGCGCGCCGTATCCCGCACTTGATCTTTGTCCATGCGCAATTTGTACTGGCGGTGAATCGGTGAAGTCGCCAGGAACAGATGCAGGCACGGATCTTGCGCCCCCTTCAGCGCCTCGCGTACCGCATCGATGTCCTGCTCACGCGAACGCGACAAACCAATTACACTGGCATTTTTTACAGCTTTCGCCACAGCATGAACCGCTGCCAGATCACCAGGCGATGCCGCCGGAAATCCAGCTTCAATACGATCGACACCCAAACGCTCAAGCTGATGAGCAATCTCAACTTTCTCCGGCGTATTCAAGTTAACCCCAGGCGATTGCTCTCCATCTCTCAACGTCGTATCGAAAATATAAATTTTACGCATAATCGCACCTCCTTATAGTTTTAAGTACAACCGTGCTTGAAGTAGACGCGTAACCTTTAAACATTCCTCATCTTTACACATTCCACATGAAGCACTATACCCATCCATTCGTATTCACAATTTAAGCGTATTCACATTATAGTCATTACTACACTCAAAACTCATAAAAGCTTTAATCATTAAATTCTTAAAATGATTTCCATATCAAGAGAGACACCGCTTAAGCACAAATCCCAATCCGTACTCCCTACTACTAATCCTACCTCATTCAAAAAAATTATTTAGATGTAATTTGCGGTAGGCAGGTTGGATGTGCACCAGCGGAGGGGAAAGAATTGTTCTGTAGAAGCGCAGCGTTCGCCCACAAGCTTTCTGTAAGAAAGCTCGCATCGAAAGCATATGCTAAAGGTTGATTTTGACTGCGACAAGCAGTCGTTCAAAAAATCAACCTTTAACAGCGATCGAAAGAACAATCTTTCCCCGGAGCGCCAGTCCCATTCACCCACCCGCACCGCAATTTACGCCATCAAATCATTATTTTTTAATCCAATGCATCATTTCACGCAATTGACCGCCCACAACTTCAAGCTGGTGCTCGGACTCATTGCGGCGTGTTGCTGTCAGGAATGCACGACCGGATTGGTTTTCCAGGATAAAGTCGCGTGCGAATTTACCCTGTTGGATATCCGTCAGCACTTCTTTCATCGCTTTTTTCGTTTCTTCCGTTACGATACGAGGACCAGTTACATAGTCACCATATTCCGCAGTGTTACTGATCGAATCGCGCATCGTTGCCAGACCGCCTTCATACATCAGGTCAACGATCAGCTTCAGCTCATGCAAACATTCGAAGTAAGCCATTTCAGGAGCGTAGCCAGCTTCAGTCAGTGTTTCGAAACCTGCTTTAACCAGTGCACTTACGCCACCACATAGTACCGCTTGCTCACCGAACAGATCCGTTTCCGTTTCTTCACGGAAGGACGTTTCGATAACGCCTGCACGTGTACAGCCGATACCTTTTGCATACGCCAGACCGATTTCTTTGGCATTACCGGTAGCATCTTGATGAATCGCGATCAGGCCAGGTACGCCGAATCCCTCTTCATATGTACGACGTACCATGTGACCAGGAGATTTAGGAGCAACAAGCAGTACGTCATTGCTTTTCGGAGCAACGATTTGACCAAAATGAACGTTGAAACCGTGTGCGAACAACAGTGCAGCCGTATCTTTCAGGTTGGGTGCGATTTCGCTGTTGTACACGCTAGCTTGTGTTTCATCCGGCATCAGAATTTGAACGATATCCGCTCTTTTTGTAGCTTCTGCTACGGACAGCACTTCAAAGCCATCGTTTTTCGCTTTGTCAAACGATTTACCTTCACGCAGACCGATGACAACGGACAGACCGCTATCACGCAGGTTTTGCGCGTGAGCGTGACCCTGGCTACCATAACCGATAATTGCGATTGTTTTACCTTTCAATACGTTCAATTCTGCATCGTTTTCGTAGTAAGTTGTTACTGCCATTTTTTCTTCCTCCTTTAATATATGGAACGTTGTACCGGCAATGCCGATGGTTGTTTTAACCCTCCTGAAAAGAGCGGGTATTTCAAAGGAAGCGACGCTGCATGTGCACCATCATATCGACAATAGTACATATTACCAGCGTATTCATTCTGCACGAGCAAGAATGAAGCAGCAGGTTTTTGGTTATGCGAAAACCTTTTTATTACAACCCGTGCTTGAGGTTCGCAAACACACAACAAGTATGGCTTTGGCTTCGCAAACATCTGTATCTATTGCACCTTGTGTTTGAAGTTGATCAACATTGAATAGGTGAACAGCGTTCGATTTCCTCTCAAATCCCCGTCTTTTCAAGGAGGATCAGATGACGTTAATGATATCCTGTCTAAGCGGACGAACAGCTTACGGTCTTTCCGCCTAATTGGATAGCTTTGCATCAGCCTTCTATCATTTGTAGGCTGACCTTCCTTGCTTCTATCGCTCGGTTTAGCGTAACTTATACGTTGCCGCGAATCATCGCAGTCGCGCCTGTACGGGACAACTCGCGAATGCCGTATGGTTTCAGCAGCTCGATCATCGCATCGATCTTGTCCGTATCACCGACAACCTGTACCATCAGGCTGCTTGGGCCGATATCCACAACCGCTGCGCGGAATGTTTCGATCACACCCATAATTTCAGGGCGCTCGGACGGCTCGGCTTTTACTTTAATTAGCGCCAATTCACGAGCAACCATCGGACGAGAACTCAGATCGATAACTTTGATCACGTCGATGATTTTGTACAATTGCTTTTCGATCTGCTCCAGCGTGTTTTCGTTACCACTTGTTACGATAACCATACGGGACAGACCTGCTTCTTCGGATTGACCGACGGTAATACTTTCGATATTGAAGCCACGACGGCCGAACAGGCCGGAGACCCGTTGCAGCACGCCTGGCTGGTCGTTAACTAATACGGCGATGGTGTGTTTGAACGTTGTCGATATCATTCTTTATCCCCCATTAACATTTGATCAATGGTAGCTCCTTGCGGAACCATCGGATACACATTTTCGTGCTTGTTGACGATGAACTCTACCACGACAGGTCCCGGTGTATCCATCGCTTCTTGCCATGCTGCCTGTGCTTCTTCTTTGTTCGTTGCACGCAGACCTTTGACTCCGTACGCTTCAGCCAATTTTACAAAATCCGGGCTACCGGACAGATCGATATGACTGTAACGGTTCTCATAGATCAATTCCTGCCATTGACGTACCATACCAAGTACCTGGTTATTCAGGATGACGATTTTCACTGGAATATTGTTGATCGCGCAGATCGCCAGTTCCTGTGCACACATCTGCATACCGCCATCACCATTAATCGAAATCACGAGACGATCTGGATTGGCCATCTGCGCACCGATTGCGGAAGGGAAGCCGAAGCCCATCGTACCCAGTCCACCGGATGTTACCCAGGAACGCGGTTTGTTAAAACGATAATACTGCGCTGCCCACATCTGATGCTGACCAACGTCTGTCGTTACAATCGCTTCACCACGAGTTGTATCATTCAGCATTTCAACTACCCATTGTGGCTTCAATACCTCATCTGAATCGTCATAACGGAAAGGCTTGTCACGTTTCCACTCGGCGATCTTTTGACGCCATGCATCGGCTTTAGCGCTATATGCTGCATCACTGTTCAGTTGCTCCAGTACGGTTTTTACATCACCGACAATCGGAATGTCCGTTTTTACGTTTTTGCCAATTTCGGCTGGATCGATGTCGATATGAGCGATTCGAGCATGAGGCGCAAATCCATCGAGTTTACCGGTTACCCGGTCATCGAAGCGAGCACCGATGCTAATCAGCAAATCAGATTGCTGAATCGCCTGGTTTGCTGCGTAAGTTCCGTGCATCCCTGGCATCCCGATCCACAGATCGTTACCGCTTGGGAAACCGCCCAGTCCGAGCAATGTGGTCGTGATCGGAATGCCTGTAGCCGTTACGAATTTCAGCAATTCCTCATGTCCGCCGGAATAAACGACACCGCCACCAGCCAAAATCAATGGACGCTCTGCTTCAACGATCGCCTGGTGCAGCTTATCCAGCTGTAGCTTGTTCGCTACGACACGTGGATTGTAGCCTCTCATCACGACTGGCTCCGTATGTGGCTTGAACAGTGACTTGGCTGCCGATACATCTTTCGGAATATCGATCAGTACTGGACCTTTACGACCGGTGTTGGCGATGTGGAATGCCTCATGAATGACACGCGGCAGATCCTCTACATCACGTACAAGATAGCTGTGTTTCGTAATCGGCATCGTGATCCCTGTAATATCCGCTTCCTGAAAAGCATCCGTACCGATCAGCGTTGTCGCTACGTTACCAGTGATGACTACGAGTGGCACCGAATCCATATACGCAGTTGCGATCCCCGTAACAAGGTTCGTTGCTCCTGGACCGGAAGTGGCGATACAGACACCCACTTTGCCGCTGGCACGTGCATAACCGTCAGCTGCATGAATGGCACCCTGTTCGTGACGAGTCAGCAAATGCTTAAAGTCGTCAAATCCGTGCATCGCATCATAAATGTACAATACCGCTCCGCCCGGATAACCAAAGACGCATTCAACACCTTCTAGCAGCAAGCTGCGGAGAAGCATCTCGGAACCTGTAATAACTTCCGGCTTCATCCATTTCTCACGTAATTGATCAGTAGATTGCACATTTGGTATTTGCGCGCTCATATCTTTTCCTCCTCCCAAAAATTCACATCAATCTTACACAAAATTTGTATGACAGGCCGACGCATTCTACAGCAGGTTACTTGCTCATTTCTCTGATGAAGATTGCTGGCTCCGGTTAATAAAATCAAAAAAACCTTTCGCCACCCCAAACAGAAAAACTCTGTTCGAGGGACGAAAGGTTATATCTTCCGTGGTACCACCCAGATTCGCATACAGCCTCACAGCTTATATGCCTCATCAAGTAAGACAAATGTGTCTTACCTATTGTCTGTAACGTAGACAATACGATTTTCCCTAATAATCACTAATACATCAGTGCCTTTCAGGAAAACAGCTCCGAGGTGAGCTCGTATAAAAGGGGTTTTGATGAAGCTTTCAGCAGTGCGCTTCACTCTCTGGACAAAATAGCCCTTAAAACTTCGTCCTCTTCATAGCCGATCATAGATATTCACAATATCGACTGTAACCATTTACGTTGTTGCCAGCCGTTGATTTAGAAACATTATATGATTCATTTGAAACAGAGTCAACACTATTTTTTTATGCACTTTTGGACAATTCGTGTAATCGCTCGCAAGTCATTTATACAGCAAATATGTAATGTAAGCGTGATCTTTGCTAGTATAGCTTTATATTTATGAGAAAATGATGCATATTAACTTTATGAGTGTTGATTTGATTTTGTCCTTTGTGCACAAATGATTGGGTTTGGGTATTCTTATTTTTGTTGGATTGGACACATAGTTAGGTTAGTGAGAGAGCTTTATCAACAAGGTTGGATTCGATAAATGAGAGGGCTAGAAGCAGCAACCACTTCAAAAAGGAGTAAGGAAGCGAACTCGGCGGAGCCGCGAGAATTTGCCCAATTAGGAATGAATGTAGATTTCTGCCCCTTCCAAGCTGTAAAATATTTTGCTTCACAACCATTACTTTTCATTGAACCCTGTGTTAGAAAAGTACGGATACTAGCCATCTTACTTTCTCCTTATTTCCTTCTCGTAGTGGAGTGCGTTTCACTACAATCTACAATCTACAATCTACAATCTACAATCTACAATCTACAATCTACAATCTACAATCTACAATCTACAATCTACAATCTACAATCTACAATCTACAATCTACAAAAAGTCACCGCACTCATACATATTTTGAAACATTTCTTTCTGGCTTTTCTGCAATACAACTCTGCTCACCTTTTTTCTGCATATCTTCGCCCAGAATCTCAATCACCCAACAATAACAAAAAAAGCCGGTGCTCCCGCAGGAGAACCGACTTTGAGGTTTGCATTTGAAGTTTACATATGACATAGGAGCTGTTTTTGTATGCAATCGCAATCGTGCAGAGCACCCGAGCGTGGCGTAGACTATGTTTAATACACTATCTACCGCTTGCTCGGATCGTAAGGTTGGCCTAGTGCGGATGGAGCGCTGGAGCGTCCAACAGCGGCTACCAGAACGATGATGGTGAGCAGGTATGGCAGCATATAGATAATTTCGGGCGGAATGCTTTGTGTCCAGGCAAACAGCTGTACATAGTTACGTACCGCTTGTGCCAGACCGAAAAATACAGCTGCACCGAACGCACCGATTGGATTCCATTTACCGAAGATCATCGCAGCGATCGCGATGTAACCTTGACCGGAAATCGTATTGTGTGCAAATGTGCCTGTTGTCGTCAGTGTGATCGTTGCGCCACCGACAGCAGCCAGTGCACCACTGATCATCACGCCTACATAACGCATACGATTTACTTTGATCCCTACGGTATCAGCGGCACTTGGATGCTCACCGACCGAACGCAGACGCAGCCCGAATGGTGTTTTGTATAATACGAAATATGAAACGAATACGAGAATAATCGCCAGGTATGTCGTTGGATACGCGTTGAACAGCGCGTCACCCAGCAGCGGAATTTGGCTCAAGCCTGGAATTGGCATACGGCTGTAACCGGAGATCAGTTCCGTTTCACCTGCCCCGTCGAATAACAGCTTCACCATATACAGCGTACTGCCTGCGGCGAGGAAGTTAATGACGATACCACTAATAACTTGATCCGCTTTGAACGTGATCGAAGCGACAGCGTGAATGAGCGATACGATAATACCGAGCACAACCGCTGCACACAGACCGATCGAAGCGGCGGCAAAGCCGTCCAGACCTGCTGCCTGTGCATAGTGACCAAATACGCCGGCTGCAAATGCGCCGAACACCATCAAACCTTCGAGACCGAGGTTCGTTACACCGGATTTCTCTGAAAAAATACCGCCGAGAGAAGTGAAGATGAGTGCCGTCGCAAACACTAACGTCGTATTAAGAAGCTGACCAATAATTGTTAATACGTCCATTATGACACCTTCTCTTTCTTGCGCTTGGCATAAAACGGTTTAAGCAACCAGCGCACAATACCTTGTGCGGCGATAAAGAATATAATTGCACCAATAACGATACGGACGATTTCGGGTGGTACGTCCGCACTAAAGCTCATCCCTGCCGAACCATACGTCAGTGTACCGAACAGGATGGCTCCGAGCACAACACCAAATGGATTGTTCATCCCAATCAGCGCCACCGCGATTCCATCAAATCCGGTTCCTGGCGAGCTTGCCATGACGGACTGGTAACCAAACACACCCAGCACGGTAAACGCGCCGCCCAGACCAGCGAACGCACCACTGATGAACATCGCTTTCACAATATTGCGGTTTACGTTCATACCTGCATATTTGGAAGCGTCCTGGTTAAAACCAACGGAACGCAGCTCAAAACCTTGTTTTGTTTTCCACATGAAAATGTAGAAAAATACAGCAGCGATTAGCGCGATCAATGTACCCCAGTGCACACGCGCATTGCCCATCATTTCCGACAGCCAGCTAATCGCGATGGACGCGGACGGCTGAATATCCACCGAACGTGTATCGCCCGCTTGAAGCGCAAATGTATTAATAATCAAATTGGACAGGTACAGACCGATCCAGTTAAGCATAATACAGGAAATAACTTCGTTTACACCACGTGTAGCTTTGAGGAAACCGGCAAGCGCCGCCCACAGACCGCCAAACACAGCACCCGCAATAATCGCCAGTGGCGCGTGAATGAATGCAGGCAAGCCGTGCAGATGGATACCGACGATCGAAGCAGCCGTCATACCAATCAGGTATTGGCCTTCACCACCGATGTTAAACAAACCTGTACGTGCGGCGAAAGCAAACGCCAGACCCGTCATAATCAGCGGTGTCATTTCACGAATCGCTTCACCAAAATCATACGTGTTGCCGTATACGCGTTCGATCAATGCACCATAGGCATCAATCGGATTGTAACCACCGATCATCATCACGAGTGCTCCAAGCACCAGACCGAGAATAATCGCTACGACTGGCAGCGTGACCGAATCTCGTGTAAACAGCTTTAATACTTTATTCATGCGCTGCACCTCTCTTTACGGTGCTTCCCGCCATCATTAAGCCCAATTCCTGATCATTGGTTTGTTCCGGCAGCACTTCACCTACAATTTGACCTTCATAAATAACGACAATCCGGTCAGATACGTTCAAAATTTCATCCAGCTCAAACGAAATGAGCAGAACCGCTTTGCCTTGATCACGCTGTGCAATCAATTGCTTTTGTACAAACTCAATCGCACCTACGTCCAGACCCCGTGTTGGCTGCGCCGCTACGAGCAAATCCGGATTTTTGTCGATCTCGCGTGCAATGATCGCCTTTTGCTGGTTACCACCAGATAAAGAGCGTGCCATCGTATGAATGCTTGGCGTACGCACGTCAAAACCTTCTACAAGACGCTGTGCCTTTTTATCGATCTCATCGTACTGCAAGAAGCCATTTTTGTTGTAAGGCTGCTTGTAGTATGTCTCCAGTACCATGTTTTCACTAACCGAGAAATCCAGTACGAGACCATGCTTATGACGGTCTTCTGGAATATGCGCTACACCCGATTCAGTAATTTTACGCGGTGTCAGGTTCGTAATCGGCTTGCCATGTAAAGTGATCTGTCCACCATCCACATGACGCAGACCGGTTAGCGCTTCGATTAGCTCGCTCTGTCCGTTACCATCAACACCAGCAATACCGAGAATCTCGCCTGCCTTCACCTGTAGGCTGAGATGATCCAGAACAGCCATGCCATCTTTGTTCTTAGAAACGATATCTTTCATTTCCATGACCACTTCGCCTGGATTAGCAGCGATTTTGTCTACCTTAAAACTCACGTTACGACCGACCATTTTCTCAGCCAGCTCCTGTGGCGAGGTTTCGGTCTTTTTCAGCGTATCAATGACTTTACCGCGGCGAATGATCGTTACCGTGTCAGCGATCTGCATAATTTCTTTGAGCTTATGCGTAATCAAAATGATCGACTTACCCTCTTTGATCAGACGCTGCATAATTTCCATCAGCTCGGAAATCTCCTGTGGTGTTAACACCGCAGTCGGCTCATCAAAGATTAGAATATCAGCGCCACGATACAACGTTTTGAGAATCTCGACCCGTTGTTGCATTCCGACAGAGATGTCGTGAATTTTGGCATTCGGATCAACACGCAGTCCGTATTGCTCAGATAGCTTACGGATTTCTTCCGTCGCTTTTTTATAGTTGATTCGGGCACCCTTTTTCGGCTCAGAGCCCAGAATAATATTCTCGGTAACAGTAAATGGCTGTACCAGCTTAAAATGCTGGTGAACCATCCCGATGCCAAGCTCAATCGCTTTGTTCGGCCCATCAATTAGTACAGGCTTACCATTGACTTCAATTACACCTTCTTCAGGCTGATACAGTCCAAAGACTACATTCATAAGCGTCGACTTGCCGGCACCGTTCTCACCCAGCAGGGCATGAATCTCACCCTTGAACAGCTTAAAGCTGATCGAATCATTAGCTACGATTCCAGGGAAACGTTTTGTTATTTGTTTTAGCTCTACAACAGGGGTTGCTGTATTCATTAAATCACCCTTATAAGCAAATTGATTATCCCTTTGATAAGACTTCACACGGTATCGTATTTAGCTATGACATGCGGAAGTCTTGCAACCACCAGTATAGCCATACTTTTCGGTATTTCGATCAGCTTTTTTTGATAGAGCTAATCGTTATCTCTCTACATTACGCTATCCCTTTTGACGATAAAGCCGTCCAACCGTTACCGTTCATTTACCTGTAGACGTAACAACAAGGCTAGTCATGAACCAGCCTTGTGTTGGAGTCTACTATTTTGAAGCAGCTTCGATGAAGCTATCTTATTGGACGGTATCAGGTACTTTGATTTCGCCTTTGATGATTTTTTCTTTGTACTCATCAACCAGTTTCAGTACGTCAGCAGGAACGTTTTTGCTAGAAGTATCAGCAACGCCTACGCCATCATCTTTCAGACCCAGTGTTTCTACGCCACCTTTGAATGTACCATCGATTACTTCTTTGGATACTTTTTCAACGGCAGTGTCTACACGCTTGATCATGGAAGTCAGCGTAACTTTATCGCCAAATTCCAGAGATTGGTCTTTGTCGACACCGATTACCCATACTTGTTGTCCAGCGTTAACGCGAGCTGTCGCTTCGTTAAATACGCCTGTACCTGTTGCACCAGCAGCGTGGAAAATAATGTCTACGCCATCGTTGTACAGTGTAGCTGCTGCGGATTTACCAACGTCTGGCTTGTCGAATGCACCAGTGTAGTTAACCATCAGTTGAGCATTAGGATTAACAGCCTGGATACCTGCTTTAAAGCCAGCTTCGAAGCGTTGGATCAGCGGGCTTTTCTCGCCGCCTACGAAACCGATTTTGTTTGTTTTAGTCATTTTGCCGGCGATCACGCCAACAAGGAAAGAACCTTCGTTTTCAGAGAATGTTACGGATTTAACGTTTGGCTGATCAACCACACTGTCGATGATTGCCAGTTTTGCATCCGGGTTTTGCTTAGCAACTGTATCAATTGCATTTGCAAGGTTGAAGCCGATACCCCAAGTCAAAGCGTAGCCATCCTTAACGAATTGATTCAAGTTAGGAATATAATCCTGATCGGATTTACTTTGAAGATACTTTACACTAGCGCCGCCGTCAGTTTGCACTTTTTGCAGTGCTTCCCATGCGGATTGGTTAAAGGATTTGTCATTCACGCCGCCTACGTCAGTAACCATACCGATTTTTACGTCGCTGGAACCGCCACTTCCCGATGTTCCGCTACCTGCATTGTTTGTGGACTCGCTTTTGTTACCGCATGCTGCCAAAAATACGGACAGTGCCAGTACCATGATCAGCGAAAGTGAATAGACCTTCTTCATGTATGTTGTTCCCCCTTAAAAGTATCAACTATACATCTGCTTCTTTCTGTAAAAACCGAACATTTTACCCGAATCAACACTGTAAAGTTCGTCTTATGAGCAGATTCAATAGTCACTGAACCGATTATACAATCATGTGGTAGGAAAATCTACTATTTTAATAACAATTGGTCAATTAATTTATCGGATAAACGAAGAAAGCGCTTCATTTTGTTCTTTTTTCCTAATATATGTAATGTATATGTTAGATAACCTACTTAATCAGTGTGTTTTTTACCATTTAACGCGCTAAACCATCATACTGTATGTCAGCTTTGATCCTTATCTTACTATATTACTTTGTAATACAGCATAGTGACCACTTTCATAATCCGTACAATCACTTTTTGACGAATCGCTTCCTTATATAATGGCAACATACATAATAGCGATGAATAATCGTAAAATAGCTTACTACATTTATCCAAACGTTCCTGTAATGTTGACTACACTATATAGTATCGTCATCCATTTTCATTTCATTTAGCAAAAAAGCTCATATTATTCCATGAACCCTCACTTCTTCTCAAAAAAAGAGTCCCTGCATATACAGAGACTCTCTTGATCACGCTACAACTTAAGCGTTGATTTTTTCTTTTGCAACGGATGCCAGGGAGTTGAACGCAGTAACATCGTTAACTGCCAGTTCAGCCAGCATTTTACGGTTGATGTTCACACCAGCCAGTTTCAGACCGTGCATCAGTTTGTTGTAAGACAGACCGTTCAGACGAGCTGCTGCATTGATACGTACAATCCACAGTCTGCGGAAGTTACGTTTTGTTTGACGACGGTCACGGTATGCGTAGACCAGGGATTTGTTAACCTGTTCTTTTGCAGTTTTGAAAATACGGTGTTTGGAACCGAAGTAACCTTTTGCAAGTTTCAGATATTTCTTATGTTTACGACGTGTGACGAATCCGCCTTTTACTCGTGCCATATTATAAACCCTCCCGGAAAATTAAATTATTTAAGATTAGCCAGACCTTGTTTCAAGCGTCTTACGTCACCAGCAGCCATCATTGGGCTAGTACCCAGTACGCGTTTTTGACGTTTGGATTTGTGGGAAAGCAGGTGGTTTTTGAACGCTTTATGGCGTTTAACTTTACCTGTTCCTGTAATTTTGAAGCGACCTTTCAAACTGCTATGAGTTTTCATTTTAGGCATTTGAATATCCCCCTTAGTTATTTTTCGGCGCCAAGATCATAATCATGCTGCGGCCTTCCAGTTTAGGCTGGCGCTCAACAGTACAGATATCTGCAACTTCATCTCTTACGCGTTCCAAGACTCTTTGACCAATATTTGCATGTGCAATCTCGCGACCGCGGAAGCGGACCGAACATTTCACCTTGTCGCCATTGTTAAGAAACTTTACTACATTACGGAGTTTAGTTTGATAATCATGCTCTTCCGTATTGGCATGGAAGCGGATTTCTTTCAGTTCAACAATCTTCTGATTTTTACGCGCTTCTTTTTCTTTCTTCTGCTGTTCGTAACGGAATTTACCGTAGTCCATGATTCGACATACAGGCGGTTTCGCTTGCGGTGCTACGTTAACGAGATCCAAATTCAGATCGATCGCCATTTGCATTGCTTCACGAGTTGGTGTAATTCCGATTTGCTCACCTTCAGCACCTACCAGGCGTACTTCTTTTACCCGGATTTCATCGTTAATCATATGTTCCTTACTAATAACTTCCACCTCCACATTATGATAGACAGCGGTATTGCATAATAAAAAGGGATGCAGGCCTCATCACCCGCATCCCTTGATCATCTACATCTATTCATGACAATATCATTGTCATCAAAGTAAAGATCAATGAACCAGCCAATTGCTATTGGTCAGGTGAGAAGACAAGCTTCTACTTATTCATTCATTTAGTCGTTTCAAAAACACTTGATTAGTATATCACGGCTATACATATGTGTCAACAGGTTTGTCTTATTAATTTCACAAATACTTATCTAGTTTAAACATCACTTTGTTTGCTTCGGTTTGACGTATTGGTTTTAGCATGGATCAGCTGTACCAGCTAGCATCTTCCCCATTGCTATCATGCCTCGCACTTTATCACATTCTATTCTCGGTTGTACCCGTATCGATGTTTATTCGGTATAGATGTTTATTCGGCATATAGCTAACTATCGCACCATACTGTATAGGATGATACGGCGCTTCTGGTTATTTTTCATAAAAAAGGCGTAACGCTCCACATCGAGAGCGCTACGCCTTTTCTACTTGTATTTGTATGATCAGCTCGGCGATCAGCTTCCGTTGAAAAGACCATCAGACCGCTTAGCTTAAATTACAGTGTGCTTTGCTTGCTGCCATGTACATCCTCAATACGCACAACGCGTGTATGCTGCGTGTGGCTCCATTGTTTGTTGTTCTGGGTGAAGAACGCATAGAATGTAATTGGCCACCAGGACAGACCGTAGATTGGGAACAGTAACAGGTAAGCGTACACTTTCCACGATTTGACCTTTTCCAGCGCCATCGCCAGAATAAATGTTACTACGTTAGCAGCGATTGCTACATAAGCGACCCACAGCGGCAAGTAATTATAGATGGATGAAATATGAGGACCACCCAGAATAGCTGTGTCGATCCATACGCCAGCTGTCATCAGGAATGTAACGAGAACGATGTATACGTTAACGCTATACAGCGCAAGGTCAAACTTGATGATGTTGAATTGCTTGATACTTTGCCACAGCAGCGGGAAGAAATAACGACGAGCTACTGTAAAGTGACCTTGCATCCAGCGCAGACGTTGACGGGAAGAAGCTTTAAATGTCAGTGGCTTCTCGTCGAATACTTTAGCATCGTAGCTAAATTTTGGATAAATGCCTTTTTCAGCACAACGCATCGTGAACTCCAAGTCTTCTACCAGACTTGTTGCTCCCCAGCCGATTTCTTTCAGCAGTTCATTTTCAAAACACATCCCTGTACCACCGAGGAAGTTGGCCATGTTCAGGTTATGACGGGACAACTGCCACAGACGGTTGATGTACCAGTACGATACACCGTAAGCCGCAGTGATCCAGGAATCTTCTGGATTCTTTGTATCGATGTAACCTTGAATAACACGTGCACCTTCACACATATCATTGTTCATTTCTTGCAGGAAGTTCGGTGCAGCCAGATTGTCTGCGTCGAACATAACGATACCGTCGTATTGACGTTCCATGCTCCACAGTTCACGCAGCATCCATTCGATCGCGTAACCTTTACCGCGTTGGTTCGGATTTGTACGTACACATGCATTCATACCATGACTTCGAACGATATCAGCCGTACTGTCTGTGCAGTTATCGCAAATGACGAACACATCATACAGCTCGCGCGGATAATCCATCCGCTTTAAGTTTTCCATCAATGCGCCGATAACCTGCTCTTCATTGTGAGCCGCTACCAGAATCGCAAATGACTTTTGCGGTGCGTGATCCGGTCTGCGCTTGCGTTTGAAAATACCGAATAATGAAAAACCGAACTGATATACCGCAACAAATGCGAGCATAACCTGCAATACGATAAAGATTGTGTCCAATATATTGCCCATGAGTTTGTGTGACCCCCTTCAGTGGTAAACCCTCTTCAAAACAAATTAATGATGACGAAGTATTCTTTTTCCTTGAGTCCATGTGTCAGATCGCAGTATGCTTAATTAGACTGCCATTTCATTTTCATATTTCAGTTGTGTTACAACGTGTGCGTGTTTCATTATGAAGGATGAATGTTCCTTCCGCAAATTTTGCAAATTCCTGAAATGCAACGCTTATTGATGCGGACATTAAGATTTTGCACACTTTTCAATCTTTTGTCAAAGCGCTAATTTTCATTCTTTCGTGAAAACTCTGTAATATAGACGTAATATATTACAGGAATGTTGCAGAACATGATTTAATATCTGTTTCTCGCCATTTATCGCTGATTTGCTCGATTTCTAAATCTTTAGCCTCATATTTGCATCATTTTTTTGGTTCGTTTGTTGTGTATTTTGGAATAGTCTGTATTTTATATGTGTTAGGAAGGAAAATGGAGAGCGATAGCTGACGGTTAATTTTAACGCTTCGCTTGTCTGAAATCCTATAAACCTTTTAATTTCAGTTGAATCAAGCGAAATGGTGAACAGCGATTATGTTTTTACTATTTTGCCGCTTCGATTGCTCCGGTTCGTATTGTTGCGGTAATCTATTCAGACTGGCGCTTATCGTCTGGCAATTGTATGAGGTCGTTAGCGCACCTGGCATATAAAGTTGAATGACTTTATCGGTTAAGGGGTAAGTTTACATATAAGCAGCAGCGTTTTCATCTTAATCGTTCAATTGAGATTGCTTAACATTACGATACAGGTAATTTAACCGCTACTTAACGTTATAATGCTTGAAATGGTTAAAGAATAAAAATATGATTAATTTAAGCCAAAAACGGCAATATATACGGGGGTCTCTCATGCGTCAGTTTCTTATTCGCTTACAAACTATGGAGCAATATATTTTCAGATGGTTTAACACCAGACTTCATAATCCATTTCTGAACTTCTTCTTCTACTACTTAACGAATCTGGGCGGAGCCACCTTCACGATTATTGCGACACTGGCGATCTGGCTACTAGCACCACAGCCGTGGAGTCTGGCAGGTCTGCAAGCTGCAATTGCGCTCGCAATCAGTCACATCCCTGTCGCTATCGCGAAAAAGCTCTATCCGCGTATACGGCCGTATCTGGCGATTCCAGAAACGATTACTTTCCGCAATCCGCTGACTGACCACTCTTTTCCATCCGGGCATACGACAGCGATCTTCTCGGTTACTGTTCCATTTATGTTAGCTAACACAGCTACGATTCCGTGGCTGCTGCCGATTGCTTTACTGGTGGCTATATCGAGAATGTATCTTGGACTTCATTATCCGTCCGATGTGCTCGTTGGAATGCTGATTGGTTCAGGCGTGGCGTTCGGTACATTTGCATTATGGCCTTAAAGGGGTTATTGTAACATTACAGTAATATGTTACAGGTATATTACAGACACTAGACGAGATGACTTACTCCTATTAACGATGTAGAGAATACCTTTCAGAAAAGGTGAAATGAACGTGACAAAATACAGAGTGCTGCTTCTGTCGGAAGGTTTTGGTTCAGGTCATACACAGGCTGCGTATGCGCTATCGAGCAGCTTACGTAAAATCTCGCCGAACATCCAGACTCGCGTACTGGAGCTTGGCAGTTTCCTTAATCCCAAAGTAGCGCCGCTCATTATCACCGCGTACAAAAAAACGGTTATATCGCAGCCCAAATTGATACGGATGATGTACAAAAGTCAGTACAAGAAATCGATCAATCGTCTGGCTACACTTGCCCTTCATCGTATCTTTTATACCCATACACATAACGTTATTCGTCAACTGCGACCGGATGTGATTGTATGTACACATCCGATTCCAGGTGCTGTTATCGCCCGATTAAAGCGCCTCGGATTGAGTGTTCCATTATGCATGGTCATTACTGATTATGATGCGCATGGAACATGGGTCATTCCGGAAGTAAATCGCTATCTCGTGTCGACGGATGGCGTTCGTTCCAAATTACAGCTTCGAGGGATTGAAAGCTCACGCATTTATGTAACCGGCATTCCGGTACATCCGAACTTCTGGGAACACCCGAGTAAAGCGGAGATTCGCCATCGGTTTGGATTGAAAGATATGCCTACTGTGCTTGTGATGGGCGGCGGCTGGGGAATGGCAGATGAATCAATCAGCAGCCAGTTAACCGGCTATGCGGATAATGTACAGTTTTTGTTCTGCTTTGGCAGCAATGAAAAATCATATGAGCGCGCACGCCAGGATCGGCGTTTCAATCATGAGCATATCCATTTGATTCGTTACACAAAAGAAATCGATAAGCTGATGGAAGTTGCTGATTTGCTCGTCACCAAGCCTGGCGGTATGACCTGCACGGAAGGGCTTGCTAAAGCGATACCGATGCTATTTTATAATGCACTGCCTGGTCAGGAAGAACATAATTCACAATATTTTACCGAGCAAGGCTGGGGTGAACCGATCACCTCACCGGGCATTGTACATCAATGGATGAATCTGCTCATTCATGATTATGAAGCTGTTGTAACGCAGCGTCAGCTCAAGCTGGAGCAGATTGACCGTTATAATCCGACCGAATGTGCTCGTAGCATTATGGATATGGTAGAACAAAGCAAGGTCTTAACCTGAATCGGTTAAGACCTTGCTTTATTTGTTTATTTGAGTTGTTTATTTGTTTTGTTTATTTGGCAAGGTTTACTTTATAAACGATTCTTGACTTGGAACACTTGCTAATGAGCCGTATCGCTTAATACTGATCCAGTCGAGTCTTGTTATACTCAGCAAGCGCTTCTTTGCCGACAATGACTTCGCAGCGGTGGATACGCATGCCTTTGCCCATAAACTTCGCTTCATATTCGGTCATCACATGATCTTCATTGATCCCATCGCGATGCAGGTTCAGGCTCAGATTCGTCATTTGCAAACCGTAATCAGCAAACGAATTGAGCGAGAACTCGAATAGGGTCTCCGAATCGGTCTTAAAGTGAATCCCACCGCGCTCATTCAGCAGACGGCAATATTTTTCCAGAAAGCGTGGATGTGTCAAACGACGACGACCATGCTTCTTTTTCGGCCACGGATCACTAAAGTTCAAATATACGCGTTCGATCTCGCCCGGCTCAAAAATATCTTCGATATTCTCGATATTCGCCAGTGCCATCTGAATAGTGGTCGGTGTACCCTTCCCTGCTTCTTCCCATGCTATCCGCGTCTTCTCTGCCGAACGGCGCACAAGCTCGTCATACATATCAAAGCCGATATAGTTGACTTCTGGATTGCGTACGCTCATCTGGCTAACGAAGCGTCCTTTTCCCATTCCGAATTCCACATGGATCGGATAATCATTGTTAAAACGCTCACGCCATTTGCCTTTATACATTTCAGGATTTAACACGACCAGATCCTGTTGCTGCTCCAGATCCTCGCGAATCCCTTTTCTTCCTCTTAAACGCATGTTCTTCCTCCGATTTTCAAATAAGTTCGTGCTTCCGGTATATCTCGCTTCCGGTTGCAGGCTCACCCGGTAATATGCTCTATCGCTTGTACGGAATTATTTTGACGAAGAAATGATGAAATGTAAAGACTAAAAAGGAAAAAAGGACCCTCCGCACCCGAAAATGAATGCGGAAAATCCTTTTTTCTATATTTGGAATTGGGGTCCAACGTCATTTAGGCAATCATAGTCTATCGATTTTTGCGTATACATGCAAATGATCATTCAAATGAATAAACCATGAAGCCGCCGCTTTGACACAGCATAATATATGTACCCATTTAACAGACAATTGAATCAGCTCTTGATATCATTTTCAATGGTTGACCATTTTTGTTACAATCCTCTATATGCGAAGTTGGCGATAACTTTACTTAAATTTACAACTTAAAGGAGTTTCTTAATGGAAACGATACATGTTGATGGGCAACCTCTACTATGGAGTGATAAACGGTTTCACACCTGGAATACCGAGATGAAACAGCAATTTGGCGGTAAAGTGTTCAAAGTGATGCTGGACGCTGGCTTTACCTGCCCGAATCGTGATGGCACAATTGCGACGGGCGGCTGTACGTTTTGCAGTGCACGTGGATCAGGCGATTTTGCAGGCTGGCGACGGGATGATCTGGTAACCCAGTTTGAGACGATCCGTGACAGGCAGCACCGCAAGTGGCCACAAGCGCAGTATATCGGTTATTTCCAAGCATACACGAATACGTATGCACCGGTTGAAGAACTACGTGAATGTTATGAATTGATTTTGCAGCAGCCAGGCGTTGTCGGTCTGTCGATCGCGACCCGGCCGGATTGTCTGCCTGATGATGTCGTTGATTATCTAGCTGAACTGAATGAGCGCACGTATTTTTGGGTGGAGATGGGATTGCAAACGATTCACGAGTCGACGTCTACACTGATTAATCGCGCCCATGATACACAGTGTTATGAAGAAGCGGTGGCGAAACTGCGTGCGCGTGGCATTCGTGTATGTACGCATATTATTTACGGTTTACCACAGGAAACACATGAGATGATGCTGGAAACCGGACGGGCTGTCGCTCATATGGACGTACAGGGCATTAAAATCCATCTGCTGCATCTGATGCGTAAAACGCCGATGGTCAAACAATACGAAGCCGGTCTGCTGCGCTTTCTGGAGCAGGACGAATATATCGGCTTGATCGCTGATACACTGGAAATGTTACCGCCTGAGATGATCGTTCATCGATTAACCGGCGATGCACCACGTCATCTGCTAATCGGACCGATGTGGAGTTTGAATAAATGGGAAGTATTGACCGGTATTGATGCTGAACTGACTCGCCGTGATAGCTGGCAGGGCAAATATTGGAGGGGCAAGTAAGATGGGATTTATGTCCGTATTAAGCTTTGCCCACAAGCTGGCTGCGGAACGTCTGGAATCTGTATCCGGTGCGATCGCTATCGATGCAACCGCCGGCACTGGTGCCGATACGCTGATGCTCGCACGTGCCGCAGGGGGAAAAGGACAAATTTATAGCTTTGACATTCAACAGGCTGCACTTGACAGTACGATGGAGCGATTGAGCCGACATGGACACGAATCACTCGCTACCGTCATACCGATTCTAGCTAGCCATGACCGGATGCAAGATCATATTCCAGTGAAGCTACATGGCAAGCTGCAAGCGATTATGTTTAATCTTGGCTATTTGCCTACAGGGGATCATTCGATTATTACGACACCGCATTCTACGCTGCCTGCACTGAATGCGGCGCTTGACCTGCTATCTCCACGTGGTATTTTGACGATCGTGCTGTATCCAGGGCATGCTGGTGGGGCAGAAGAAGCAGAGCAGGTACAGGAATGGGCTGCTGCCCTACCTGTATGGCAGGCACAATGTATTGTTTATCGGCAGCTTCAGCGCGGCGATGCTCCTTATTTAATCGCTATTGAACGTAAAAAAGGGACGATTCCCACGCATGCTTGAACTGCTCCATACCGAGTTAACTAGACCGAGTTAGCCAGCTAGTTAATTCGGCATGGATGCAATTTGCCTTTACTGCGCTTATAATTTAGTTGCTGCATCGGTATCCGCGGCAGCTCTAACATTGACTATCCTAAAAGGAGTGCAACCCATTATGGCAGTACGCAAGATCGAACATGTTGGTATTATGGTTTCTTCAATTGAACAATCGATCGCATTTTATGAGCAGGTTGTCGGCTTGCAGCATCTGGAGACAATCGGCCATGTGGATGATCAGATTCGCCTCGCCTTTCTTGCTTTTCCCGGACATTCGGAGACAGAGCTTGAGCTAGTGCAAGGTTATGGCGACCATCTTCCACAGGAAGGTCGCGTGCATCATGTCGCTTTTTCAGTCGATGATGTGGCAGACGAATTTGCACGTATTCGTAAATTAGAGCCGACTGGTCTGGATGCTGATATTACGACGCTGCCGAATGGAAGTCGGTATTTCTTTTTCGATGGACCCGATGGCGAGCGTCTGGAGTTTTTCCAATCTACACGCACACGCTAAGATCAATGCAGACATTTTGCATAAATCAGAGCTTAAGCATCTGATGGATAAGGCCGCTATACATAGTGCGGTACACAAATACGTATAGGTATGTGAGGAGAGAATACCATGACAAAGCCATACCCTCTACAATTTCAACCCGAATTCAAAGAGCGTGTCTGGGGTGGACGTGCACTGGAACAATTCGGCTGGAGCATTCCAGAAGGCGTGATCGGCGAAGGCTGGATGATCGCTGACCACCCGAATGGCACCACATCGGTAATCGGTGGCGAGCTGGACGGCATGGGACTGGATCAACTGCGTGAGACATTGGGTCGTGATTGGTTCGGGACGAAAGGCGTATCCGAAACGAACGGACGCTTCCCGTTGCTGATCAAGCTACTGGATTGCAATGACGATCTGTCTGTACAGGTGCATCCAACCGATTCATATGAAGGTCTTCCGCAAGGGGAACTGGGTAAAACCGAAATGTGGTACGTACTGGATGCAAAACCAGGCGCAAAGATTATCTACGGCCTGAAGGAAGGCGTAACACGCGAAACACTGGCCGCCGCAATTCATGACAATCGTATTATGGATGAGCTACAGGAAGTGCCGGTACAAGCTGGCGATACCTTTTACATTCCGGCTGGCACAGTGCACGCATTATGTGCAGGTGTACTCGTTGCCGAAATTCAGCAAAATTCGGATACAACGTATCGTTTGTACGATTATGATCGTCCGGGTCTGGATGGTCAGCCGCGTGAATTGCATATTGAAGATTCGCTCAATGTGATCGCTTATGAAGGCGCTGGCGCTACGACGATGAAGACAGATGGACTCGCAGCAGGTGAATGGCTGGAGCTTGCTCGCTCTCCTTATTTTATAGTAGAAAAAGGCGTTGTTGAGCAGACATGGGAATTGTCCACTACACCGGACAGCTTTACAATTCTGGTCGTTGCAGATGGGGAAGGCACGCTCTCCTGGGATGGAGAAAGCACACCACTCAAAGGTGGGCAATGCTTCTTGATTCCTGCTAATCTGGGTGGATATACGCTGGACGGCAATTGTACGGTGATTCGCTCGTATTTACCCTAATTCATTTGGGTAGGTGGGGGAATGATCTGGATATGTACACTAAATGATGTTTTATGCATCAAGCACTCCGGGAAGGAATAAGGGGACGGACTCCGGTCTCGCACAGGAATCTACGAATTAGAAGTGAGTGGTAGATTCCCGTGCTCAAAAGCAGTAAGATATTTTGCTGTGCAAAAATCACTTTTTCATTGAACCTCGTGTTAGAAGAGCGCTAACACTGTAAGTCGTCCTTTCCCCTTATTTCCTTCCCTCCGTTCTGTGCTGCTTGCAACATGTGATTAGTGTATATTCCAGATGCTACACCCTCTAGGGGGTGTAGCAGATGAATGACTCTTGCAAAACGGCATATAAAAACAGCCTGCATTCGCGCTTAGCGCTTGATGCAGGCTGTTTATTTTGAGTATTATTTTTACCCGTTATTTCGCCTATTCTATGAATCGCAAGTTTTAACCCTATTATATTTACAGCAAACTGCTCATATAATAGCGGATCTGCTGTCGCCACCAGTGCCATTCGTGATCGACATCGTGGCCCCAGAATTCGATGCGGGCAGGAATATGTTTGTCTTGTAGTACCTGCTGTAAGCGTCCGGTTTCGTAGCGCATTTCGTCTTCCCAGGCACCCTGTCCACAGCAAATGACGATGCGGCTGCGTCGGTATTGATCGAGTATTAATTCATCGTGCAAGTTAGGCAAATAATCGAGCGGTGAATTGTAATAGACGGCTCCTTCGCGATAATCGCCGAAAAAGTGTTGTACAGAATAGACGCCGCTTAGTGCTAGCAATGTATCAAAATGGTGCGGGTGGCGGAAGAAAAAGTTGCTGCTGTAATAGGCGCCCATCGAGCAGCCGCTAATTAGAATTTTCTGCTCATGACCGCCGTTATTGTGCTGACTCTCGTGCAAAATGCGCGGAATTAGCTCATGTACAATATAAGCGTTATATTGCTCATGTCGACCGATGCGATCTTCGATATTCCAGTGTGAGGAGAAAAATGTTTCTTCATCGATGCTGTCACATGTCCATACTTGCAATTTACCGGCGTTGATCCAATCGGCTAATTCGTCGATCATGCCTGAATCTTCGTACTGGTAAAAGCGTCCTAGCGATGTGGGAAAGACGAGCATCGGTTTGCCGCGATCACCATAAATTTTGTATTCCATGTCGCGGCCGAGTGCCGGACTGTATTCGTTGCGGTATTGTACACTTACCATATTCACGCCTGCCGCCCTTCTGCTTGTCTATATGTGGATCATCATTCGCTGCATACTCTTATTTCCATGAAATTGGAAGTTATTACAGTCGGAATCCATTTAATATGCCGATTCGTTTAGTAATACTCCGCCTGAATATAATCAGCAATTTCGCGCACGCCATCCAGCGAATCTGCACGGAACTGATACGCACGGTTACCACTAGCCCGACTGAAAATCGCCTCAATTTCCCCATAACGCACAATACCATCACCAAACCGCTGTATGATATCCTCATGCGTATGAGCATATGTTTTGCGATCTTTACGGCTGGCATAGCCGGTATAGTAATGCCCGGCTGGTGGCTCGCCTTGACCGCCATGCACAACCATTTGCGCCCAACGTGAGTAAATATCTACATCATATGCATAGTTGATCGCATCGGTCATCCATGCGCCTGGTGGACGCATATTCACTTCCAGTGCAATAAGTCTGCCGTCTTTATTCGACTTGAACAGCTCGATATGGAAAAAGCGTTCTTTAATATCAAATGCCTGCAAAATACTGCGCCCTGCTCGCTCTACTTCAGGATCGACATCTTTCAGGCAAAAATAACGCAGATGATCGTCATCGCTAACGACTTTCATAATACTTTGTTCAAAACGATGGCTCGCCTGAAAACGAATTATACCGTCCCGATCAATCAATCCGTCATAGGTCAAAATAATACCGTCTACGAATTCTTCCATAATAAATTCGGTATCCTGTGGACGTGTATGTAAAAAGTAGTCCAGCTCCTCCTGATCGCTCAGCTTGTAAGTCATACTTGCACCTGACCCAAGATCAGGTTTGACGACAACAGGAAAACCATTTTGCTCGATAAACACAGCTGCACTATCCTGATCTGGATTTTTAAGAAAGCGTACAGTATCGACGCCGCTTTTCTGGAAAAAGTCTTTCATTTTTGATTTTTGCTTCAGGTTATCTACAAAATCGGCTTTGGTGCCTTCAATATTAAAATCCGTGCGCATCTGCGCATCGCTTTCAAGCCAGTATTCATTCATCGATTCAAATCGATCGATCTTGCCATACTTATGGGTAAAAAATCCAACTGCCCGTAAGATGTCATCCTGCTGTTCCATGCTGTCGATCCGGTAATATTCGGTAAGTGCTGCCTGCAAACGAGGCTCCAGACTTGTATACTCTGCATCACCGATGCCAAGCACAGTAGCGCCCTCCTGATGCAACCGAATGGCGAACTCACTGCTACTACTAGGAAAATGTGGAGAGAAAAACACAAATTTCATGAACCTACCGCCTCCATCACAAGATTACACCTAATTTAGCAGTCTATGGAACGTTCGTCAATTTGAATTATACATAACGATAGGTTTTATAATGCCGCACAGCATATGACCAAAACGAACCGTTGGAACAAACTATGAGCCGCAAACTATGAATACGTATAAAAACAATGGAAAACTGTAAATAAAAAGAAGATTTTAGGTTAATATAAGTATGATTTTATCATTTCAGGTTCCTCTCAAAATGGTATTTTATAGTAAAATAATCATGCATGATCCTATACGATCGTTCGATACATCGTTCAGTACACTTTTCCATACACATTTGATATTCCTACCCATACAACGGTATACGACAACTATAGAGAAAGGGCGATACACCCATGCAGGAACGTACATTTCGAATGATAGACCCACAGGGCATTGCTGTGCATGTATATGAATGGCTGCCTCATGACATCCAGATGAAACATGGACTACGTGGCATTGTACAGTTGTCGCACGGCATGTCAGAAACTGCCGCCCGTTATGCCAGGCTTGCTGCTGCGCTAACCGAACAAGGTTATGCCGTATATGCAAATGATCATCGTGGGCATGGACAGACAGCGGCTTCTGTACATGACATTGGTGATCCCGGTGAAGATGGCTTTTACTGGATGGGTCAAAATTTATCCCAGCTATCCAAATTAATCCGACAGCAGCATCCGGGGTTACCTTTATTTTTACTCGGACATAGTATGGGTTCGTTTGTCGTACAGCAGCTGATGTACAGTCAGCCTGATGATTATGATGGATTTATTTTATCCGGTTCCAATGGTCCGCGTGGATTATTGTCCGCCGGCGCGCGAATTGCAGAGCTAGAACATAAACTACGCGGGCCACTGTATCGCAGTCCGCTATTGCATGCGCTTGTATTTGGTCCCTACAATCGTGGTTTACCACGTCCGCGTTCCACTCGATTTGATTGGTTATCGCGTGATCCTGATGAGGTTGCGCAATATGTGAATAATCCGTATTGTGCGAAACCGGTGAGCGTGCGCTTCTATGTGCATTTCTTCCGCTTGCTGATGGAGATTCATCGCCCTGAATATATGCACCGTATTCCGAAGCAAAAGCCGATCTATCTGTTTAGCGGTGATCGTGATCCGGTCGGTTTATATGGCAAAGGCGTACAGCGTCTATACCAGCAATATCGTAAGCTGAACATTTCCGATGTTGAGCTGAAGCTGTATCAAGGCGCTCGGCACGAAACGTTGAACGATATTAACCGTGACGAGGTCACTGCTGACCTGCTGCAATGGTTAGAGCGTCATCGTACCTTGTCCTCTACATCCGCTTATGCTCGCTAATTCCATCGTAGCACTAGCCAAGCCAAATAGCCCTGTGTGCACCATAGTTGGTGGATACAGGGCTATTGACGTTACGTGCTAGCTGAAATGAATGAGCACTAATGAGCATCATAATACAGTTTGAAAACAAGTCTTACGGTAATGTGCGCGTTGTACGCAACAGATTGAGTCCGAGCAGGACAAACACACTGCCGGTAATACGATTCATGTAACGGGAGACCCGGCTGGATTGGAGCCTACGCGCCATTTTACTGGAAAAGAATACAAGCAGCAGACACCAGCCTAAACCGGTCGCACTAAATGTAAAGCCAAGCAGCAAAAACGGCAACGCCCCCATCCTTTGCGTCGAATCCACGAACTGCGGAATAAAGGCAAGATAAAACAGCGCAACCTTCGGATTCAACACATTCGTTAACATGCCTTGAAAAAACACCTTGCGCAGCGATTGTCCGGGCGTAGGATGAAGCCCTGTTCCAGCTTCCTGCCTGTTCATCAAAGAACGAATACCGAGCCAGATCAAATAACCGGCACCTATCCATTTGACCAGATTAAAAGCAAACGCAGACTGCATCAAAATAAGTGACAAGCCCAGTCCGGCGAGCAATGTATGCACACACGAACCAGCAATAATGCCATACACGGACATCAAGCCCACCTGTTTTCCTTGAAATACACTGCGACTTAAAATATAGATCGTATCGCTACCCGGTGTAATATTCAGCAGCACACTTGACAGCACAAATAACCAGTAATGTTCAATTCCCCACATAGGGTATGCCATCCCCTATCATTTAAATTGGCATTTTCTCATAACAGCGGCTTTGTTCTTCTCCGATGTATTCGCCAAAAAGCGCAATCGGTACATAACCGTTACGTTCATAAAATGCCATCGCTTCATGCTGTTGGATTCCTGTCTCCAGTCGAATGCCTGTAAAGCCCTGTTCCACTGCCGCAGCTTCTAATGCTTGCAGCAGACGACCCGCAATCCCCTGACGACGCTGATCAGCACGCACGAAAAATCGCTTCAACTCGGTATACTGCTCGTCCAGCTTGCGAATCGCTCCACAGCCTGCCGGCTGATCATCCACATAAGCGACCATAAACGTAATATCATTCACATCAGGATGATCCAAATCCAGACCATGAATTAATTCTGGTGGATAACGCAGCAGCAAATCCTCATCCAATTGTGCAATCAACTGGCGCAAATCGGCATGTTGGGCGGTACGATGTTGAATGGTAATGGTACTCATCGGTTTCTCTCCTTTAGCGGTTCGATTTGATATAGATTTAATTTGATATAAGTTTAATTTGGTGCGTATTGTATGTAATAAATGGTTGCAATTAGCACAGGGTTTATCACCAGCATAATCCAACGTCCGATTCAATAGGCATACATGGAAGGTAGCCCTTTATACAAGTTCATAATGATGCACAACCGGAAACGGATCATAATAATGGTGAAGCAGCTTTTTCCACTGCTGATACTCGGCTGAACCTCGGAAGCCTTCTGTATGATCTTCTAATGTTTCCCAGCGCACAAGTAAAATGTACTGATTGTCCACCTCCATGCAGCGCTGCAACTCGTGTGAAACATACCCCTTCATGCTTGAAATAATCTGCTGCGCTTGTTGGAAACTCGCCTCAAATGCTGCACTCTGCCCGGGAATAACATTTAATATCGCAACTTCAAGTATCATTGTGTATCCTCCTCCACTAAATATAAAAAATACTATAACTCAACTTGAATCACACAGCCAGCATTTTATCCTTTTCTGTCTCATTGCCTTATCGTGCACATCGTGTAAGGGCACTATACAAAATACCGCCCTCCACAAATGGCGGTCAGGCAGCCTTTGCGGAGAGCGGCACTATTGTATTAGTTGCGGCTAGAAGCAAGCCTGGTCAGCAAGCGCAAAATTTCAAGATACATCCATATCATCGTTACCATCAGGCCAAATGCGCCATACCATTCCATATACTTCGGTCGACCTTCGTTCGCATATTGCTCGATATTGCTAAAATCGATCAGCAGATTTGAAGTAGCAACGATGATCACAAACACGCTAATACCAATACCGACCCAACCGGTATCATGGATATAGGGCACACTCATACCGAACAAGCTCAACACAAAATTAACGAGATACGTCAATGCAATCGCCAGTGTCGCAATGCTAATCGCAGCTACCAGTCCCGGTGTCACACGAATAATTCGTGTCGCATACAGGAACAATGTGATCAGAAACAGGGATAAGGTAATCAAGATTGCATTCATAACGATGCCAGGATAAAAATACTCGCCCATCGCGGAGACAGCTCCGAGCAACAAACCGTTTACGATCACATACAGCGGTGCGGTAAAAGGCGATATCCGTGGAAAGAACACCGTTGGTAGCGAAATGAACAGCGAACCAATCAAGCCTACTTTCAAAAATCCGCTCACGTCTTTGCCCTGAACGAATAAGTACCAGGTGTACGAAGCCGATGCTACAAGTAAAAGGGTCAAAATGAGTGCTTTGCCCGCAGCTCCTGCAAGTGTCATGGATTGACCGTAATTCCGATCAGTCGGACGATTGAATCTACTTCCGTATAATACTGGATTGCGTAAAGCCATATGCCTCATCCTTTTCTGTATAGGATTGATCCTTCTTCCTTCGTTAGATTATTTTTTCTTTATCCTATTGTCTTGCTTCAACGAATACTAATTTCGGTTAGCTGCCCTGTACCTAACTTCATAAATAATACATCCAGCGCTTCGGATGGAAAAGGATGCTCGTAAATGCAGATGCTAATTTGGAGTTGTTCATTTCCGATTGCTTCGAGATCCCATAAAAACCAGGCTCTATGTTCAAGCTCAAACCAGTACAGCCATCCTTCCAATGACCATTCGTCATCATCTTCTGGATCAGAAGAAAACGAATCCGTAAAATAGGTCGGCAATATCGACAGCCACCCGTCTGTATCAGGCCACCCGCTTTGGCTCGTTTCATTAATGATCCTCATGATGTTTTTGGCATTGTTTATTATGCTATCTGGAGACTGTCCGCTACAATCCGCCACGTAATCGACGATAATTCCTTTATACGTTTGTGGCGTAGTAAAAGAGGATAAAATCCGATCTCTCTCGGTTTCCAGTTCGACTTTGATGAAATCCAGCGAGTTCATGATGAATATTCCGAATCGTAGGTACTATTTTTCAATCGGAACACCCCTCCTTCTAGTATGCATATTCGGCTTTATTTCCCCTATAACTCCAATGTATCGAGGAAAATCTGCGGTTGGGTTACTGTATTGATTGTGCCAGGATACATAGGAGTTGCTACCTACTTTAACGGTGATATACCCGTGAAATCAAGCCCGGTTTTTCGCCGAACAATGTCAGCATGCACTACTCTACTGACAGAGATGACGAGAAATAGGCTGCTAAACAGAAAACAATCCGGACAGAATCGTTTCCGTCCGGATTGCAACTAATATGCTTAGATTATAAAGAAGCTCAGGATTGCTGCCAATGCTCGTCGATGAACTCATCGCGGCCGGACTTTTCGCGGTCTTCTTTATAATGCTTTTTATTTTTTTTGTGGTAATCCTGATGATATTCTTCAGCCGGATAAAAGACGTCGGCAGGCAGGATTTCGGTTACGATCGGTTTGTCACCAAAGCGTCCGCTTGCGGCTACGTCTGCTTTCGTTTGCAGCGCTTGTTCCTGCTGCTGTTCATTATGGTAAAAGATCGCTGTCCGGTATTGCGATCCACGATCATGGAATTGTCCATCTGCATCGGTTGGATCGATTTGAGGCCAGTACAGCTCCAGCAGGCGCTCATACGGGAACAACTCCGGGTCAAATGTAATTTCGACCACTTCATAGTGACCGGTATTGCCAGTCTTAACCTGTTCATAGGTTGGGTTTTTCACATGGCCGCCGGTGTAACCGGAGACGATGCCGTGAATGCCGGGCAGCTCTTCAAATGGTGTTACCATGCACCAGAAGCAACCGCCTGCAAATGTTGCTTTTTGCAATTGTGCCATAGTCATGCATCCTTTCAGCTATAGATTCAAATGAAGTACGTTGCGAATTGACGCTGGTATATGCCATCTAGCGATAAGCTTGTCTTTTCTATTATACCGTGCTTTCCCGATCCAAGCTATGTATGTCATTACGTCTATACGAACAAACCGCATTACAAACAAAAGCCGCAGACACGGAATCATCCGTGTACTGCGGCCTATGGATAAGGTCATATAGTCTATACGCCGAAGTTATTCTTCTTCTCTAGGGATGTAGACGATGAAGCCGCTGTCTTCACAATACACATCACCGAAATGGTATACGCCGTTACGATGAACAAATAGCCATTCGAACACTTTTTGAATGGTTTGCAGCATGAGGGTCCCTCCCCTGAATAATGAATAAACCTTGTGGTTTAACCAAATTTTAAGGGCAGTCATGACAGGTGTCAATCGCTAAGTTTGTAAAATATTATCGAAAAATTCTATCGATTGTTAACGCATATTTAAATGGTAGCTAGGTATATGATTGCTTTGTCATAATGAGCTGTGGACGATATGAAATTATAACTGTTTTTCATAAATAATAGCATCCAGTCCCTCATGCGTAACTGTCGGCTTTACGTAGCGGAATTGCTGCTTTTTCCAAAATTGATGAGCAGGCTCGTTGTCCACTAATACGACAAGACGCAATTCTCGAATATGAAGTTGAAGTAGCAGATGCTCCTCCAATGCTTTCAGCGCCAGCGCTCCGTATCCACTTCGATGCTTGCGACCATCAATCATAAACAGTCCAAGCCACGGATAACCATCAAGCGGATAAAGCGGCAACCATTCTACAATGCCGATCGGTACACCATCCAGACAGATCAATCTTCGCTCTGCACCGAGCTGTGCTGCTTCTGTATGTTCTGCCTGCAATTCACTCTCGGTTATTCTCTCTTTGCCTTTACTCAGAAGATTGTAGCGAGGATTGGAATTTATAATAGCTAGTTCATAGGCAAGCTGCTCTGAAGTAGACGGAATAAATGTGAATGACATAGGAATCTCCTTTGGTTAGTATGGATTGATGAGCTTTATTCATGGAATCTAACAACTAACTGTGTCTATCACACTAGCATTTTATACAGATTATGTTATTTTCAGGTCGATTAGAGGTAATGAATTTCAGTATGGGTATACGATCCAGTATGGTCTAATGCAGTATAACACACCAACTACAGCACGCGAAAAGGAGCGATTATGATGAAAAATCTCGACATTCCACGCGACCACACGATCGATGGCAGCATCAATTTGCTAGCAGAAGGATACACGTATGCATTGGATCGCAGACAAAAGCTACAATCGGATATTTTTCAGACACGTTTGCTCGGACAGCCAGCGATTTGTATGGGCGGTAAAGAAGCAGCAGAGCTATTTTATGATCGGGAGCGATTCCAGCGTGGCGGTGCGATTCCAAAACGGATTCAAAAATCACTATTTGGCGAAAAGGGCGTGCAGACACTGGATGGTCAAGCTCATGCGCACCGCAAGCAAATGTTCATGTCGCTTATGACTCCGGATCGACTACAAATGATTCAGGATATCGTACGGCAGCAATGGCAATCTGCCGCCATCCGCTGGCAAAGTACGGTACAACTTGAACTCGTTGATGAAGCGCAGGAAGTGATGTGCCGTGCAGCCTGTCAGTGGGCAGGTGTACCGCTGCGTGAGCAGGATGTAAAAACGATCGCGAATGATCTGGCCAGTATGGTCGATGCCTTCGGCGCGATAGGGGAACGATATAAAGAAGGCCGTGATGCCAGACAGCGTACCGAACAATGGGTAACCGAGCTGGTGGAATTGATTCGCGCTAACCGCGTTCAGGTTGCTGAACAGACAGCGGCGCATGTGATCTCCTGGCATCGCGATCTGGATGGCGAGCTGCTGGATGCTAAAGTAGCCGCTGTCGAGCTGATCAACATTATCCGTCCTATCGTAGCGATTTCGTACTATGTGGTGTTTAGTGCGCATGCGCTGCATGTTTATCCAGAAACACGCCAGAAACTGGTGGAATCGTTTGAAAATGGAGAGGCTACGTATAGCCAGTGGTTTGTGCAGGAAGTACGCCGTCTGTATCCATTTACTCCGATTCTTGGCGCAAATGTACGCAAGGAGTTTACATGGAAAGGGTATCATTTTCCAGAAGGCACGACCGTGCTGCTCGATGTGTACGGTACAACGCATGATCCGCAGCTATGGGAGGAACCGCAACAGTTCCGTCCAGAGCGTTTCGCTGACTGGGATGGCAGTCCGTTCGATCTGATTCCACAGGGTGGTGGCGACCATCGTCATGATCATCGCTGTGCTGGCGAATGGCTAACGATTGATGTGATGCGTGTTAGTCTGGAATTTTTGGCAGGTCATATTGAATATGAAGTACCGGAACAAGATTTGACGATCGATCTATCGCGCATGCCTGCACTTCCAGCGAGTCGCTTTATAATGAGTCATGCTCGTCCCAAAACGTCACCATCGACATCATCATAAAACCGTACTAGTCAGCGCTATATTAGGGCGAGTACAATACAAGTAATGTACGTGAATGATGAAGCGATATTGTCATCGCGAAAGGAGCATGCAGCATGCCACAACCGACCCAGCGTGTAGACTATGGCTATACACCGCCGCCAGCGCATACGCGTGGCACTCTAATCTATTATGATGCCTTTCAGCATACTTCGGATGCGGAGCTAGAGCAGGCGCTCCAAACGATGCAGCAAATGAACTTCTCGCGGCTAGTACTCTATCCGCTGCATGAACAAACAGTAAAACGTATGTCCAAACAACCGGTCGCTCCCTTTTACAAGCGTGAACAACGTTTACACGATTGGAAGCAAGATGGTGCTCACCGTGCTGTCATCATCGAAGGCTGGGATGGCAAACGTAAAAAGTACACTCCGATGGAAGCGGCCTTGCGCACGTTAATCGATCATTATGAGTCACCGTACTTTTTATTGCTCACGCCAGAGATGGCAAATCAGTTTGCTTCGTTCTCGATCTTTGAAGAATGGATTAGCAAAATAAGTCTGGTGCTTACAGAAGAGCCGAAGCAGCTTCACCCACGTTTGAGCAAATTCTCCAACCGCTGGCGTGTCGCTGGTGAAACAGCATCCAGTTCGGATCAGCGTTCACCGTCAGATCGTGATCGGTAATACGTGATCAGTAATACGCGGTTGGTAATACGTGATCGGATATACGTAATTAATTATAGGTACTATAACTATATGATGTGTGATGTTTATTTCGGAGAAGCGTACAGGATATATACTTTAGAGTAGTGGATATAAGTGATCGCGTTTCACCTTAACGTATACTTTTCAATAAGCGCTATCATGATGAATATGATCAAAGTCTGAAAAGCCTATTTGCTTAAAATAGGCTTTTTTGCTTTTTTGCTTTTTTGCTTTTTTGCTTTTTTGCTTTTTTGCTTTTTTGCTTTTTAGAACTATTGGCGACTCTTAAAGACTACTTGATACTCTATGACACTACTTGATACTACTTGACACTACTTAACACTCTTTATGACTCTCCTCTTTCGCCGCCTATCCGTTACATTGCACGAACATAAAACCAGTATGTATATCCTGTTTATTCCCCAAATATTCCCTTAATATATCGAAACAGCAAATAATATAATAAAAGCTAATTAATTCAATACTATTCTATTGCAAAAAACGACAAATTCAGCTACGATTTTCACAATTACATAGTGCTAACTGCCTGATTCAATGGTCGATAGCAAACTATAGTATAACTGTTGATGAGTGAGAGGAAGAGGATGGAATGGTTCGTTTTTTCAAAAATCATCTGGTCATTCGCATTGTTGCTATTGTAACCGTTGTGATGATGCTCATTGCGGCGGGTAGTTTACTATTGCAACTGGCGAATATGAAGCTGACTGCACAGGAGGCCATTTCCAGTTACAATGTCCAGATTGCCGAAAATTATGTAAAACAACTGGATGCAGCGAGCTATATCCGTTTTTCCCAGAACCCTCTGGAAAATGCGAGCTTTTTCGCAATTCGTGATGAGCTGGATCAATTTCGTCAGCGTATTGGCGCCATGTACGTGTATTTTGTCAAAATCGATGCCAAAGGCACACCGTTAATGATGGTGGACGGAATGAAAGATCCTGCTAAAGCATCTGCTATCAACGAAGTCACTGATATTCCTCCGGGCGCGATACAACGATTACAGGAAGGACATAGCGCTAGCTCGTCCATTATTAACAATGAAGAATATGGACGTTACATCTCTTCTTATGCTCCGATTCTCGATCGTAACGGTAAGCTGCTTGGTGTGATTGGAATCGATACCTCAGTCGCTGTTATTGATCAGATTGAAACCAATGTCATGAAATCCAGCGGAATTTTATATATGTTACTATTCGTCCTGACTTTACTTGGTATTGCTGTAGTGATGTGGTTTATTATCCGTGGACTGCGTCCGCTTGGCATCTTAAAATCAAGCGCGCTTAAGATGGCAGATGGGGAGCTGGCAGAAGCACATCGCCTATTATCTACGCGCAATGTGCGTAATGATGACGAGATTGGCAGCACGTACAAAGCGATGCTGCATATGTCGGGCAATCTGAATGAGCTGGTACGCGGGATGGTATCTGGTGTGTCCACTACCAGTTCCGTTTTGACCGAATCGGCAGTGCAATTCCGACAGGATGCCAACGAAATGCAGCAAATGAACACTTCTGTTCACGAGGCAATGGACAAGATTCGTCAAGGTGCCCATACGCAAAAGCAAGGCGTTATGGATAGTTCCAATGCAATGGAAGAAATCGCCCGCGGCATTACAAATATTTCAGAGTCATCTTCAACGGTGTCGGATGCTGCCTCAGATGCACTGCATACAGCGCAAGCAGGACAACAACGTATGAATCATGTCCGCAATCAGATGAATCATATTTCGCAAGCTGCCGGACAGGTATCCAGCATGGTCGGCACACTCAATAACTATTCACAGGAAATCAGCAGTGCGTTACATGCGGTCAAAGACTTTGCCGCTCAGACGAAGTTACTTGCGCTCAACGCATCGATTGAAGCTGCTCATGCTGGCGAACATGGAAAAGGCTTCGCCGTCGTAGCCGATGAAGTGCGTAAGCTAGCCGAAGCGTCTAACGAATCGGTGCAAATGATCTCTACTCTATTGCTTGGTATTCAGCAAGAAGCGATTGGGATCGGTACACAGATGAATCAAACCGCAGGTGAGATTCAGCAAGGCGTGACAATGACGGCTGATGCAGAACGTGCATTTACACATGTCGTTGAAGCGTTCATGACCGTGACGGATCGGATTCAGGAAATCTCGGCGGCAGCCGAACAGATTACAGCCGGCACAGAAGAAGCAACAGCATCGGTGCAAACGATCTCGCGTATCTCCTCTGACGTATCCGATTATTCAGATGAAATCTATTATCTGGTACAGCAGCAAGCGTCGATGTTCCATAAGATTACAGACATGTCCGCCGAGCTAAATAAACAGACAAGCTCAATGAATGAAGCGGTACAGCGTGTGCATGTGTAACTGGCGCATAGCAGTAGACGATTAACTGCAATCATTGAATGATCTATTTTATAAAATATATAGATAGTAAATAGCAAAAACCATCGGGCACTGTCCTTCTTCTTCTTGCTGAAGAGGAAGCGTTCCGATGGTTTTTATTTAGGGTGTATAACGCTAATCAGACCGTATCTATCAAGCAATTCACATATTCGCTATAATAGCCATTACCGTTACGGCGATCCAACTGACGTGCCACATCCGTTGCCAGCTTGCCGTAATGTTCAGCCAATTGATTCACATCACTTGCATGCTGTGGATAAGGATATGATGACGGCAATTTCACATTAAATTGTACCGTTTCCTGTGTTAGACGTTTGAACATACCGCTTGCATACGCATGGAATAGCATTTTATCAATCGGTGCCTCATTCATATCGGTCCAATGCACATGCTTCTCAAACAGCTCTAGCGCTTTGTAAGGGTCGGTCACCGTTAGATAGCCGATGTGCTCACCAATCGCATGCACAAAATCAGTATTATCATTAATTAATTTATAGCTTTTCTTCTGGTATTGATCGGCTTCCTTCTGTTTCCCTTGACGATACAAAGGCAGCAATACTTTAGGCAACGTAACATGGGGAACTTCTGCACACGACATTTTCCCTTTCATGATCGGCTGTGCTGCCTTTAGAACCTCTTCATCATTTTGACGATGCACCCAGAAATCTACAAATTCATTTTGCTCACAGGCTTCGCAATCGCTCATCTCATCGCGTTCCATCGTTTTCAATTGATTGAGTGCTTGCTCTGCCTGCTCCAGCTCACCATAATCAATCGCCAGTACAAAACGGTAGTAATGGTACGCATAATCGCTATGACCAAACTCCAAATAACGGCGACGCATATCTTCTAGCAACGCATCAATTTGCGAACGTTCGATTTCTGGGAAAGTGGCGATATTACCGAGAATCCATTTATATGACCATAACAATGTCCAATCATCGTACAAATCTGGATTTTTATCAAATTGACCTAATTGCCATGAAAAAGCAACTAGTGCAGTACGCGGAAATCCACTAAATGACGCCGTTTCTACGATTTCCTCACGAATGCTATAGCCTGCTTCCACTTCACCAAGTGAATCCGCAATACGAGCTGCTTCTTCCAGCAATTGCAGCTTGGCGTGTCCATTCGGCAAGCCGTAGGCTTCCAGCATCAGTTCTTGATAATTGTGATCCGTCTCCATACTCATCGTTTCATCCTCCAGTAATATAATGATGTTTCTACTTTGATCGCTTCTATGTGTGTACCCGTTATTCCTTATTCAATCATCTATTCTAGCCCGGTCATGTCCTCGCCTAGCTTCAGCTCATCACAAACTGTAGCTAGACAAAGGATAATCATAGTTTTTATTGGTGTGCATGCTATGCAAAGTCGATTATGGCATTTATTAGTTTCCACACTAAAAAAGGGCAACTACAGCGTATCTGAATTATATTACTCTATTGCGGTTCTGCTAATTTGGTCATTAACTCCTGATAATGTGTTGTACCATTACGACGGTCAAATTGCGCGGCCAGCTCGAATGCCATTTCTTTAAGGTGACGAGCTAGCGAAGCGACATCCCCACGATCTTCCTGATGCGGATATCCTTCTGGCAAACGAACCTGAAAATTCACCTGCTCCTTTGCAAGCAAGGTGAACAAGCCCGCTGCGGAAGCATGAAAATACATCCGATCCAATGGACTATCACAATCGAGCGACCAGGCAGCATGCTGCTCATACAGTTCCAACCCTTTAAACGGATCGGCATACGCAAGATAGGCAATATGCTCGCTAATACTGTACAGGAAATCTCGATTGCTACGGATCATCGGATAGTTCTTTTGCTGATAGCTTGCTGCTTCCTCATGCTCTCCAAGCCTGTACAGCGGCATTAATAGCTCGGCATAGGTAAGATGCGGAACTTCCTGACAGCGCATTTTATCGTTAATGATTGGTCTCGCTGCCTTGATGGCTTCCTTGTACCGTTCGGTTCCAGCAAAATAGCGCACGATCTCATGCTGATCACAGGCGCGACAATCACTAATCGATTCGCGTCTCATTTTTTTGTATTTTGCATAGTATTCGTCAGCTAGCTCGAACTCACCGGTATGCACATAAAAGGAAAACAGATTGTTGTAGTACGTACGCTCACTATACCCTGCTCGCACATAACGATCACGCAAATCCGCCATCAGCTCCATCAATTGCTGACGGCTAATTTGCGGAAAATGCAGCGAATTGCTAACGATCCATTTATACGACCACAATAGTTGCCGTTCATCATAGATCGGATTCAGATCAAACTGACCGAGCTGCCACGAAAAGTGAGTGATCGCTTTGAGCGGATAGCCACTAAATACAGCAGCATCAACCAGATCGCCACGGATCATATAAGCTCCGCCCACATCGCCCAGCGTGTCGGCAATGCGTAAGGCTTGCTCCAGCAGTTCGATTTTGGCAGCTCCATTTGGAAGTGCGCGTGCCTGCCAGAATAACTGCTTACATTCTGGATCAGCGAATAGTTCACTCATTGCGTACCCCCGTTTCCTCCTGCGGACAGACCAAGTTCAATAAAGCGTAAAATCCCCTGGTTAAGCGTAGCCAGTTCCTGACGATTCATCGGATAATGTCCCATCATCAGCGCGTTTACGTACAGCATCTCCACCGCAACGACCATCATCGCTTCATTGCCGGGCATGAAAATTTTGCTAACGACCGGGTTATCCAGATTCAGATATAGCGTTGAATACGCCGATTGCTCCATTGCCGAACCGAGACTGCCTAGAATAGATGACAGTGTATCGGTACTCACTTCTTTCGCCGCTTCCAGTGAGCGCAGCTCAGACGATTCTTTGGACAGAGTGAACAGAGCAGGCAGTTCGGATGGCTTGAAACGCTTCAATTGAATCTGACAACGGAAACGCTGCAACGCCGTATCTGCTGTTCGTGTCAGCTCATAATACGCACGACGCTCATCCGGCGTCAGGTCAATAAAGGAGAGCGATACATCCTCTGGTTGCAAACGATTCGTGCTCACCTGCTCATTGACTAGCGGCAGAGCAGCCATCAGCTCTGCATCATAAATATAGCCGCCGTTCACTACTAGCATCGCTTGTGCTGCTGCCACATGCGTAATCTGACGATATTCATCCAGTGTAAGTGTGAAATGAATCGTATGATGCTCCTTCAACATCTCACCCAGTGTGCGACGACCAAATGTCGTTTCAAATGGCAACCAGCGATGAATAATCCGGTAAAATTGCTCATCTTCTGTTGCCAGTGCTTTCATTGACAGCACATGAAGCTGAATAATATGCTGCAAGCGATCCGAGTCATAATCGGCCATACGCATCAGCTCACTACGGATCGAATCACCCAGTTCTTCACGTACATGCTGTAATTTCTCATCTTCATAAAAATGTTCACGCGAAGCGGTCGGTTGCAGCTCATCTGTCCAGATCAGACATTTAACAAAAAACGCCCAGTCCGGCAAAATATTTTCCGCTTTATCCGATACGAGCATCGATTTTAAATACACCTGATGCGAGCGCTTCGCATTCAAATTAACCGAATGCGGCAATACAAAGGCGATTCCGCCTGTGCGTCCAGAAGACGTGCGCAGTGGAATAAAGTCTTTAAATCGTTCCCCCATCAAGCGCTCCCCAAAATCCAATACCTCATCACGATGACTGCGTGCCAGCTCTGGCTCATGCAGCCATACCGGGCGCTGATCGTTAATGACGTGCGATTGCTCACCATGTTGGAGCGTGATCGGATACGGCAGCAGCGCACCGTAGTAGTACAAGCCCTCAGCCAGATATTCCGGATCAAAATACATTTCACTGCCCGGCTTACAACGCAAATATACTTTTGTCCCTGGCAACAGCTCGGTATCCAGCTTGCGAATGCTATACGTACCATCCGGTTGACCGCGCCATTCCAGCGTTGGGCCGCCCTTCGCCGAACGCGTCACCATCACGATCTCGTCACTGACCATAAAACAGGATAATAGCCCGATCCCAAAGCGTCCAATAAAGGACGTCTCGCCTGTAAATGCAGCTTCGCCACGTTTGGACGATTGACCGATCTGCGCCAAAAATTCATGAATATCTTCTTCAGTCAGACCGATCCCGTTATCCTCAATAATCAATGTACGATTCGTAATATCTCCGGTCAGTTCAATATGAATATGCCCGGTATGCTCTGGCTCGATCTGTGTACGTGCGGTAACTGCATCCACCCCGTTTTGCATAACCTCGCGCAGGAATACGCGTGGATTGCTGTACAGGTGATTCGATAAAATATTAATCATGCCACTCAGATTGACCTGAAAGCGGTATGTATCTTTGTTTGTCATTACTGTTCATCCTTTCATATAGGGTTGTTATCGTTTCCTATCTGTTCATGATTGTTATTCGGACGTTTGCTCATCGGCTACCTGCGTTAACACATCATGTAACTGTAATCTTGCTTCCACATCTTCATAATCCAGAAACGCATCGTATTCATGATAATACTTCAAAGCAATTACGATCATCGGTAATATGACTGGCTCCCCTGCATCATGCAATACTTCAACCACATCTTCAAAAGTCGCCATTTCAAACCAGCTTCGCAAACCGGCATCCGCCAGATCATTCGGAATAATATCGCCTCTATCATTTTCAACCGCTTGCTCATCTGCTAGCTGATCTTCCTGCCAGTCTTCGTTAAAATAATAAACGGGCGTGTGCAACGGATCTTGATTCCATTGATCCACATTCGTATACAACCAGTTATTGTGCAGCTTCCCACACATCGCAACCAGCTCCTCCAACGTATGGAAGGTCAGACGGTCTGCCTGCTGACGACGCTTATCATCATTCAACCGATCTTCATAGCGACTCATGCGATTCACTCCTTATGATCAAAATGCTCGTCAGGCTTGATTTTGCATACGTGTTAACAGCTTGATAATCCCCTCGCGATTTTTCGCTTCTTTCATGTAACGTGGTATACGGTAAGATGCGGTACGCGTATAAGCATACGTCGGACGCTGCCGCTGATCGGCGGAAATGTACGTTAATAAATAACTCAAATGCTCACGATTGAGCGCCCATACGGGCTTACCGCGATAGGAGGACAGAAAATACAGTTCCAATCCAAAATAAGGATCGCGCCCCTCACGAATAGCAGAGTTATAGTACACACAGTCGAAACGTTTCTTCACATGCATAGCTTGAACCGTGCCGCAATGCGGACAGGGGTAATTGACAATTTTTTGTGTATACTGCCGCTTATCATGCAGCTGCTCATTAAACCAGCGATCGCAATAGTTGCAGTTACCAGATACACGGTAGATCGCTTGCTGCTCGTATACTTTCTTTTGCATACACTTGCTACAAATGAACACCAGTTCATCATGGTCACAACGAATCGATCCAGCTGCCCCACATTCACATCTTACGGTAATAGACGCACCGCTGCGCAAAATCGCCCATAATGCATACGGTTCTCCGCTATAATCTACAAAACGCTTCATGATGACTCCTCCTTCCATTGGTATATATGGCAGTCCGATGCTTATTAATGAGCATGATCTACCAGCGATACCGTTATAAGATAAGACGAGTGACGGTTAGTTTCATTGCAGAATACAATCACGAATAGTGAAGGTAAACTAATGAATGAATGATTACAATATTACATGCTAAACACCTGCTATATGTAAAAGTAACAAGCTCCATCTCCATTTGCTCAGTCAGCTACCTATCATGTGATCTATAGGCTAAACCCATTGCGTACTTATTTATAAGGAGACGTTACTTTTAAGTATAGCGTTCCCCTCCAATGAGAACAACCAGACCTCCGTATCAATTACAATTCCGATCATCCACGGTTTTATACCAAATACGGATCGCTTGCGCATTCAAGAAAATATTTCTTGATCTGAATCATCCGCGTTATTTATGTGTAATACACACTTAAGAAACTGTACGATACGAACTATAACCGTATCATGCTATAGACTTTTATTCGACTTTTTTTGACATTATAGAATAGAGACTATTGGCTCATAAAATCAATGAGTTTAAGATCATTGTTGGAATGATGGTATAGGATATATCGATATCGGATTGCTTCCTATGCCCTTATTGAAAACATTTAAGGAGATGACCGACGCTGATCTATTACATATAGTCGCTGTAATCCGCTTGCTTGCTGTCTATGTTACATATATACACCATATTTTTATCGGTCAAGCATCGTTATCGTATTGTATATAGGCTATCTACTTCGCCTTACATTATCATTTCATTACGATCTGGTCATTCTCGTATGCGAATAGGTACGTTTTTTTGATTTTTTAACACGATTTAATACTGTCCAATTTATTATTTTTATGTATCTTTTTATATATAAAGGAATTATTTTGCTATAAATTAAATTTTATTAAATATAATTTTTTAATTTTTAATGAAATTTCAATGAAATTAGGCTAAATGACCTAATCATTATTTGTCTCGCATACGATAAATAAGTATACAGTATATTAACTGAGTAACTTAGATAAAATGAAATGAACCTATATAATTGTGTCGGATTAATGTTTTATTCAAAGCTTGAATATGGAGGAATTATATGTCTACTTACATTCCAACGAATAACCATGTGGAAGTCAACGATCAACTTATGATGAAGGCGCTTAACCAGAATCTTGCGATTATTCGTTTTAATAACAATCGCGAGGTCGCTTATGTAAATGATAATTTCGCTAATGCGATGGGATATCGAGCTGAAGAAATGCTCGGTATGAAACACCAGCGGTTTTGCTTTCCTGAATTAACACAATCATCAGAATACGAAACGATGTGGAGAGGTTTATTTTCCGGTCGCAGCTATCAAGATAAAATCAAGCGTAAAGATGCTTCTGGCAATCCGATCTGGCTTGAAGCGACATATATGCCTGTCTACAATGAAGAAGGTACACGCGTCATCAGTATATGCAAAATCGCCACTAATATTACAACTCGCCAAATGAATATTACGACCGTCGTGAATGACATGCAGGGTATGGCAGATGATCTGACCCGTCGCGCGGAAGATGGTATTCGACGTAATGGTGAGCTGCTGTCCAGCATTCAGCGCATTGCTTCCATCGCTTCGGATAATACGTCGATGCTAAACAGTTTGCAGCAACAAGCACAGGCTATCCAAAATGTAGTGAAAACGATCCGCGAAATTTCTTCACAGACCCAATTGCTCGCTCTCAATGCTGCGATTGAAGCTGCACATGCTGGCGAATTTGGGCGTGGGTTCGATATCGTTGCTAAGGAAGTTCGTAAGCTGTCCGGCATGGTCGAGTCTTCGATCAGCGAAGTGAAAAGCAGCGCAGATGCCATCGCCAAAGAAATTAATAAAATTTCCAATGGCACAACCGATGTGCACCAAAATGTCGAGCAAAGCCGTGAACAGATTGAAACCGCGCTGGAGGAATTTAACCTACTCGCTTCTTCCGCACAACAGCTGGACGTGCAAGCACGTAAAGTATCCAGCATCATCTAATCGCTTTTAAAAGTGTCCATTCCATATGACGGTCGGATGACCGATATCCTGTACAGCCTATACAAATGAATATATACAGCTGCCAATGATATGCCGATAGTTCGGATGGTCGTTGGCTTTTCTTTTGTCTATCATAAGAGATCGTATTCGTCTATACTTCTATACTTTTATACTTTTATGCTCGTTATGTCGGCATCTGATATGCTCGACATTTTCATATCTGAATATCCATTTTTTTGAAAATTAAGTGTAGCTATGATGACATCGTTTAGATAAAATGAAGACAGATCGTCCCTACTATCCTCTATCATTAACTGCTTTCGTATACATTCAGATCGATACGCATCATAAGTGCTACGCATACAGGGATGATGGTCGATACCATTAGAATTAGCTATTGGTTTTATGTAAACGCTATCAAAATAGTCCGCAGTGATTTCTCGCGAAAGGTGGGTACACGATGGAAACGTTCGATGTGCAGCTTTACAAACCAAAGCTTCATTTTTCACCGCAGCGCAACTGGCTCTGTAACCCGAATGGCCTGATTTATTTTGAAGGAGAATATCATTTATTTTATCAATATGATCCGCATGCTACTGTTGGTCATTCTATGCAATGGGGGCATGCGGTGAGTACCGATTGGATTCAGTGGGAAGAACTGGAGATAGTGCTGAATATGGACGATCGCGACAGCATATGTTCCAGCAGTATCGTCGTAGACTGGAACAATACGTCAGGGCTATTTCCAGATGGTCCAGGAATGGTTGCCATGTATATGTGTCATTCAGAACGGTCGGGTGTGCGTAGTGAAGCTATCGATTATGATCATGCAGCAGCTACCTCTACTCATGCTTCTGGTTCTGGTTCTGATTCTACCTCTATCTCTAATTCGACCTCTATTTCTACTTCCACTCATGCTTCTACTACCTCTTCTGTACCACACAACAATACAGCTAACCAGGATATGCACAGACTATGTATCGCCTATAGTCATGATCGTGGACGGACATGGACAACGTGCGAGAACGATCCGGTGCTCACGAGCAAGACCGACCATCCTATTCGTGATCCCAAAGTATTCTGGTATCGTCCAAAAGGATACTGGGTAATGGTTGTAGCTACAGGTGAGGATGTGTCCTTTTATACGTCGCGTAATTTGCTGGAATGGAAATGGGAAAGTCGTTTTGGCAAAGGCTTCGGTTCGCATGAAGGGGAATGGCAATGCCCGGATCTGTTCCGCTTACCGATTGAAGGTACAGGCTCATGTAAATGGGTGTTACTGATAAGTACAGCAGATCAGCCTGAGCTTGGCAACGGATCGCGGACGCAGTATTTTATCGGGTCATTTGATGGCAGACAGTTTATGCCAGAATATAACCGTATCCAGTGGCTTGATTATGGACGGGATAATTATGCTGGTGTCAGCTTGTCTGATATACCAGAGCAAGACGGTCGGCGCATCTATATGGGCTGGATGAACAACTGGCGCTATGCTCGTGGGCTACCGGCAGACGATTGGCATGGAGCGATGACCATTCCACGCACATTAGGTTTGCGCCCACTGAAAAATCAATTACTGATTTGTCAGCGACCTGTAACGGAGTTAGATCGTTATTTTACCGAAAAGCATAAGCTTTCTAATTTAACTGTGTCTAATGAACAACCTTATGAGCTGGCGACTTCTGCTGAGATTGCGGATATTCGGCTGCATGTGCAGCATGATGGGCTGGATGAGCTAACGGTTACGATTCATCATACCGCAGAGCAATACACAACGATCGGTTATCATGCGACAAGTGAGCTGCTGAGCGTACGACGAGAGCATTGAGGATCAACTGACTTTGATCCGTTATTTGCCCGCAGTCAGCAGGTTCATATTCCATATAGCAGTCATCTCAATCTGCGAATCGTGCTGGATCGCTGTTCGGTGGAGGTATTTGCCGCTGAGGGGATGTATGCGATGACTAGCCTGATCTTTCCGGATCATACGTGTGAGCGGATTGTGGTGAGTGCGCGGGGCGGAGATGCGCGATTATATGATAGTTTTATTTATACAGGGTGAATGGGTTAGAAGATGGAACGTTATCGCTATAGCTACATTTATTCTGGTGAAGAATAAGGGGATGGACTAAGGTGGCGCTATGGGAATCTTTTAGATGAAGTAGATACGAAGATTTTGGCCGCTCTGACATTGCAAGATATTTTGATTCGCAAAAATCGCTTTCTCATTGTAACTCGTGTTAGGAAATAACTAACACTCATATACAAATATGCCGCCCTCGCGTTGGAGTATGCTCCTGCGTGGGCGGCATTTGTCGTTGGTTGTTATGAAAGACTGTAAAGATATAACTTAACGGCCTTCCCATTCCTCGTAGAAGCGTTGGACATATTGTTGCATATACTGATGGCGTTCTTCAGCGATGTGGCGTGCGGAAGGGGTGTTGATTCGATTTTTAAGTTTGAGCAGCTTTTCATGGAAATGGTTGATCGCTGTGCTGCGGCCGTTGCGGTATTGTTCGGCGGTCATATGCTCGCGTACAGGTAAATCAGGATCGTACATCATGTCGCCTACGTGACCTGCGTACACAAATGTACGGGCAATGGCAATCGCACCAATGGCATCCAGACGATCAGCATCCTGTACCACTTTGCCTTCGATGGATGGTAGGGGTGGGTTATTGCCCCCATTATAGGACATATTAGCGATAATAAACGTAATCTGCTGGCGGTCGGCTGTATCTACTTGCTGGCGATCCAGCCAATCGGTCACACGCTGCATACCGATTTCTTTGGAAGGATTCAGTTTTTCGTCAGCAATATCATGCAGCAATGCTGCCATACTGCAAATGTAGTCGTCGGCTCCTTCTGCCAATGCCAGTCGGCGTGCCATCTGGACGACACGGTGAATATGCCACCAATCGTGTCCACTCGTCTCGCCGCTCAGCTCTTGTTTAACAAATGCATAGGTAGCTGCCAGAATGCGCTGTTTCTGCTCGGATAACTGGCTATGTACCTCTGCGGTTGGCGCTGCTGGAATGGAGGGCGGCACGATGGCGGCTGTAGATGATGAAGTGGAGGCATCGGTAGAGGCTGTCGTTTCAAATTGTTGTCCTACTCTAGCGTCAGTATGGTGTGGTTGAGTCAATATAATCGTTCCTTTCTGTCGTAGCATATCGCTTACTATACACATCCAAACATTTAAATAACGACTGTTAGCGTTTAGATGAATAGTTGTATTGGTGAATAGTTGTATTCAAACCATACAGAATTTTCAAATTAGAAAATATAAATAGGAGATATGCAGCGTAAACGTTTAGTTATTGCGTTCATATCTATCATACTTGCGCATTTCCAACCTACTTGTCTACTAACGATCTCCATCCTCTGGACAAGTATCGCTTTTCTGATCTGATGGCATATCTGCCTCACCGATATGATCGTATTCCCAGCATATAATCGTTGCACTATCATACGCTCCATTCGTGTGTAAATGGTTAAGCATACGGTGCAAATTTAAACTCATACTATGCTCATTATACAGCGCATCATACAATGCTGGGGCATGTTCATACTTCCGCTCTGCTCCTTCCACAATACCATCCGTCAATAGCACGATCACATTACGCCCATGACGCAACTGGCGACGACCGCTGCTATAACAAGGAACAGCTCCAGCAAATGCATTGGTCTGACCGATCCATTCGTAAAACTGCCGCTGATTCAGCTCATATTGACCGAGCTGAGCAAGCTGAGGATGAAGCACATAAGCGAGACAATCACCGACTGAGAACCACCATACATAATGGTCACGCTGATATACGATAAGCAGCGCCGTTTCCCCTTTAACCTGACGACAGGCAGCGCGGAACGCTCCATCAGATAACATATCCAGTATGTACGGCTCTAGCTGCTGAAAAGCATCCTCGCGTTCCATTAATGCGATAAGCTCCTCTTTATGATCCAGCAATTGATCCACAACGAGTTCGGCACTTTCAGCACTATGATGCGCATCCAGTACGATCGCCAGTCGGCCATTGCCTGCTTCGCTCTGCAATATGATCAATCCATCTTCATTTTTGGTCGCACCGCTAAGCGTATTGCCACCATAGCGCCCGATATGGATGCCCTTTTGCTCGCTGACCGAGATTTCATCTAAAAACATATAACGACTACCTACCCAGCTATAGCTCATATGGTCATCCTCCTTCATATATTTGTTTGTATTATTATGTTTAATTACACAAAATCGAGGTTGGATTCATAAAATTTTGTTGCTCTTATTTAAAAGTAAAGCAGCGTACTGAATCCGATCATTCGTGCTAGCTTACACTCGCCCAATCAAGCTGCAACGGTCAAAAAAAGGAACCGTGCAGATAAACTGACGGTTCTATTATACCCGATAGCTTGGATCAATATTTAGTTTGGATAACCGCTGTAAAATAGCGATTGTTAAAGAGAGTAAAATGATGCGATTACACTTACGATCGCTTCATATAAGCTAGCTTTCAGTATAAACAACTTCCTTCGTGTTCAAACAGGACAAATGTATAGCTGACGAGCTTACACTTCATCATACTGCTGCTGCAAAATAATGTATTCCGGCTTAGCTTGCTCCTGTTGACGATAATTCACCAGCAGCACACTTCCGCCATCTGAAACTGTATCCAGCTCACCTGCAAGTACGGCATCCAGACGGAAAGGTAATTCCTCCACCACGATATGTTTGTGCAACTCACGTTCATTCATCCCAGCACCACTCCATGCCACTGGCCATCCTTCCGAGTGCCTTACACGCTCCTGCAAATAGCGGCTGACCGTGTCGCGATCCGGTGCATCGTCCCACCAGATTTTGCGCGGCTTCTGGCGATGATTCAGCAAATAATCCAGCTTCATCAGCCCCTGTACAATCCCCGGTTGCTGTAACCCATGCTGCTGTAGAAATGCCTGCAAACGGGTAAATAAATCTTCCAGCTGATGCCCGATCTTTTGCCAGCCCTGCGCCTCCCAGTAATCACCGAACGCCTGAAAAAAGTCGAATGGCGAATCGAACTCATAGGTCATCAAATATGCTAGTGTATGATCCATCCGATGCGCATTCCAGTATTTCTCCAGCACATCTTCCAGCCGCTTCAAACGCACTATATCTTCAAACGGCAACACATGACTGCCCAAAATTTCATATGGTGCATGATCCATATACGTATACTGATACTTTTCTGCATCCAGACGCAGTCCGGTACCACGTAGCATTTTGAGGAAGCCGAGTTGAAGCTCCTCCGGCTCCAGCGCAAACACGTCATTAAACGTTTTGCGGAAAGTCGCATAATCTTCCAGCGGTAGTCCGGCGATCAAATCCAGATGCTGGGCGATTTTACCGGAGCGCTTGATCGTATTGACCGTTCGGCTTAGCTTGGTGAAATTTTGCCGACGCTTGACCAGCTCATTGGTCGGATCATTCGTTGATTGTACACCGATCTCAAAGCGAAATACACCAGGCGGCGCATGCTCGGCAAGATAATCGAGCACCTCAGGACGCATAATATCGGCTGTAATCTCAAACTGGAACGTACAGCCATTATGATTTTCAATGAGAAAGCGGAACATTTCCAGCGCATAATCACGCTTAATATTAAAGGTACGATCGACGAATTTGATCAGCTTGGCGCCATTGTCGATCAGGTATAAAATATCGCTTTTTGTGCGCTCAATATCAAAGTACCGCACACCTACTTCAATGCTGGACAAGCAAAACTGACAACTAAACGGACAACCACGACTCGTCTCAAAATAAACGACCCGTTTACCCAGATGCGGAATATCCTCCAGAAAACGGTGCGGACTTGGCAGTTCATTCAAGTTCTGCTTCGGTCTGCCCGGCATCATAATCAGCTCATCCCCTTTACGATACGCCACACCGTAAACAAAATGGTATTTGCCTGCCCCCTCGATCTCCTGTAGTAGCTGATGGAATGTTTCTTCCCCTTCACCGATCACGATAAAATCGACCTGTGGCAGACGCTGCATCCACTGCTCGGTATCATACGATACTTCTGGACCGCCCAGTACGATACGGGTGTTAGGCATGACTTTTTTAAGCACTTCGATTACCCGAATCGTTTCTTCAATGTTCCAGATGTAACAGGAGAAGCCGATCACATCCGGTTGTCTGCGATACAGATCGGACACGATATTCATCACTGGGTCTTTGATCGTATACTCCGCCAGCTCGATATCAAACTCCTTCTCGCTATACGCTTTCAAGCAGCGAATAGCAAGCGAGGTATGAATATATTTCGCATTCAATGTAGACAGAACCACCTTCATGGATGATCCGCTCCTTTGCTCTATTTTACAGGCAACCGATTACCCAGCCTTCCAGCAGGGCAAGCTGTTGTTCCTGCTGACTCAATGTAGCCAGTTCCAAATAAGGCAACAGTGTACAGGTACGATCGCGCGCCTGTAGCCAGTCAGCAATATAGGCTGCATCACGCTGATGCTCGCTCAGCTGCTCATACGACGGTGTAATCTGGATGCGTCGGCGATATAATGATGGATACGCTTCTGTAATCACATGACAATCATCCGGTACTATCAGACCATCATAGGGCCAAAAGTGTACTTTCAAACCGCGTCGTTGCCATCTGCGCAACCGATAGATCCAGGGCAAGCCTGTGTGCGTGGAATACGAAACTGCTCCTTGCATACCGGACACACGATCAAGATCGGTCACACTTTTCGTAGACGGAATAAACTCACGTTCAACCAGCCGTTTATCCGTTGAATTTACATAGCTAACTTGCTCTTTGCTTTGTTTCATCGTTAGACGCGATGTTTGCCATGTATGGTGACTCCACCTTAGAAACGCATCCCAATCGCTCAGACCGAGTCGTTCTAACTGACTGAGCGGATAGGATAAACCGTAATCCAGCCCGACGATCATTCGCTCACGGCTAGTATAAAGCTGACGTAATAGCCATTGATGCACAAGACGCCTTGACCATAACGCTTGCTTCGCTGCTGCAACAGGCTCGGATAAACGAGTGTCCGACACGGGTGGCGATTGCAGTTGAAACGGTTGCTGTTCTCGGGCAACGGCAACTGCCAGACCTTTAATACGCGAATCCGGCTTGTCTGCACCAGAATAATCGATGCCAATATAAGTATGAAATAACGGCATTTTGCCGCTCATTCACATCCACTCCCGCTCACGATAGACCGAGATCAGAATCGTGGCTGGCTCTTCACCGATATTCGTTACCCGGTGCGGTACAACCGCATTCCAGCTAAAGCTGTCTCCTGCTTCCAATTCACTTACCTCTGCACCGTATTCCACCCGCACACGTCCATGCACGACCGTATGAATTTCTTCGCCTTCATGGGCGATCATCTTCTCTGAGCTTGAACATCCTGCCGGCAATTCCACCAGCGTCACTCGCATATTCCGTGTGATGCCCAGCTCATATACTTTCATCGGCTGTTGTCCGATCGAGGTAAGGGGACGTTCATCCTTTTTTACGACATGGATACGCTCTTCACGACTGAGCAATAAATGGGCGAGTGATACGTTTAGCACTTCAGCGATGCTCTCCAGTGTAGCCAGTGAAGGCGATGTTTTATTATTTTCCAATTGACTCATAAAGCCTTGCGACAATCCAGTTTGTTCACAAATTTGAGCAATGGTAATGTTTTTACGCTTACGAATGGCACGAATCATCGAACCGATTTCCATCGTGAGTATTCTCCTTGCTATCAATAAATCAGCATAGTGCTGGTAGTTTCCATCATACAGGCGTGCAGCAGCATCACGCAAATGAAATCGCATCGAATGAACGATCTCATCTGCAATGATGTACATCACAAACGATCTAGTTTCAAAAAAATAAAATGACCCGGTATAGCTATAGTTATAGGAGTATTCGCTATCGTAGAGCGGAGTTTACTTAGTCCAACAAATATTACTTTTGGTTATATATTATTCTCATTAGTAATATTTTTGTTGACATACTGATAAAGAGGTTGTAAATTACTTTTAGTAATCAATTTATCAAAGGAGTGTTTTTATGATGAAATTAACAGTAGTATCGACAATTATGCGGGTTGTGCTCGGTATTTTATTTTTGGCACATGGTATTAGTAAATTCCAGATGGGGATGGACGGTGTAGCAGGCTGGTTCCAAAGTGTAGGCATTCCCGGTTTCCTGGCTTATATCGTATCTCCGATTGAACTCGTTGGCGGCATTTTGCTGATTATCGGTTTGTTTACACGTTATGTATCGATTCTGCTCATTATCGTGCTGCTCGGAGCGATCTTCACGGTTAAACTGTCCGCTGGTCTGATGGGCAATGGACAAATGGCTGGTTATGAATTGGATCTGTCGTTTATGCTGGTCGCTCTGTATCTGGCAGTGAGCAACAATACAGGCTTCTCGCTTGATCAACTGCTGTTCCGCCGCAAAACAGCTTAATCGCTTTGATAGCGATCAGCTATTATGGCGTCATAAGTCTACTTCATTATATGAATCGTGATTAGCCATCACTACATCGCAGATCGCTTCATCACGATCCACTATCACTACAGCGCACACTATTTGATCACGTCAATGATGATCGACTGTTGAGATATCTAATAAGCTATCGCAACATTGCCGAATCGCTTTAATGGCGATTAGCGATAATTATATCGCCCGATGGTGATATCACTTCAACGGCAATTTATGATGCTCACATCGCTATAAGCACAAAAAGGGAACCCCATCTGTGGAGGTTCCCTTTTGTATATTTATCATCTTGTATCACATTAATATTCATCACCAAATGTACTGTTTTCCTCCATCGTCTTCTTCTGGAAAAATGCCAGAAATGGCTCGCCGTACTTGCGATATTTCACTTCACCGACCCCTTTGATCGTGAGCATCTCGCCTTCACTTTGTGGCTCGACAACACTCATTTCACGCAACGTCGCGTCATTGAAAATAATATATGATGGCACGCCTTCACGGGAAGCTAGCTCGCGGCGAATAAGACGCAATTGCTCAAAGATCGTCTCATTAACTGCGGACAGCTCATCACTGCCTGTACGTGAGCGGCTACTGGATGTACGTCCTGCTGGTGTGGCTACCGGCATTGGGGCACGTTGCATCACTTTATGCTGTCCTTTTAGCACTTCAGCAGCCAGCGGCTGTAATTTGACGACCGGATACTGTCCTTCGGTGAGCAGCAGATAGCCCTCGGCTGCCAGTACGTTAATGCGCTCAGAGATTTCTTTTTCCGTCAAATGAGACAGCAGACCATGTGTAGGCAGCTCATCGAATTTGTACTGCAACACCTTTTTGTTACGCGAGCCTTTGAGCACCTGAGCAACGACCGATACGCCAAAACGCTCACGCAGTCGGTAAATGCAAGAAAAGATCTTTTGCGCTTCAATCGTCGTATCGACCAGCTCACGACTATCGCGGCAGGAGCTGCACTGACCGCATGGTTCTCCTGTATGTTGCTCACCAAAATAATCAAGCATCGCATTACGCAGACATTTGGTCGTATAACAGTAATCGATCATTTGCTGCATTTTGCGATAGTCGTTATGTTTGCGATCGCCTTCATTCATATTTTGCTCCAGCAGGAACTTTTGCGTCATAATATCCTGTGGACTGAATAACAGAATACATTCACTCGGATCGCCATCACGACCGGCGCGACCAGCTTCCTGAATGTACGCTTCCATATTTTTCGGCATATTATAATGAATTACGTACCGTACGTTGGACTTGTCGATCCCCATTCCGAACGCATTGGTGGCGACGATCACACGCACATCGTCATATAGAAAGGCTTCCTGACTCTGATCGCGCTCGTCATCGCTCATGCCCGCATGATACCGCCCTGCCTGCACACCGCTGCTGAGGAGACGACTGTACAGATCATCCACATCTTTGCGTGTCGCCGCGTAAATAATACCGGAATCGTTCTCATGCGTACGTGCATAATCGATCACAAATTCTTTGCGCTGTGTGCCACGCAGTACCGACATCGACAGATTGTCCCGGCCCAGTCCGGTAATAAATACCTCAGGCTGACGCAGCTGTAACAAACGCAAAATGTCGCTGCGCACTTCCGGTGTCGCCGTTGCGGTAAATGCCGCCACAATCGGGCGCTGCGGCATTTGCTCGACGAAAGGAGCAATCTCCAAATAACTTGTACGGAAATCATGTCCCCATTGGGATACACAGTGTGCTTCATCGACAGCCAGACATGTAATATTCACACCGTTCATTTCCTCGCGGAACCAGTCTAGCTCCAGTCGCTCTGGTGCCACATACAGTAGCTTCAGCTCGCCGCGGCGTGCCGCTTGAATACGCTGATTAACCTCACGACCGCTCAGTGTGCTGTTAATATAAGCTGCCGCTACACCTGCCGCTTCCAGTGCATCCACCTGATCTTTCATCAGCGAGATCAGCGGCGAAATGACCAACGTCACGCCATCATTCACGAGCGCCGGAATCTGGTAACAGATCGATTTACCGCCACCAGTCGGCATAATGCCTAGCGTATCACGACGATCCAGCAAACTGCCAACAATCTTGCGCTGACCTTCGCGAAAATCTTCATACCCAAAATATTTTTGCAGCAATTGCTGAGCCTGCTGCATTACAGGCGCCTGTACACTCATTATTCAAAACTCCTGTCTATCTAAACTTGACGATCTTACACAACTACATATTGAAGTCAACATGTCTGTACGACATAGGTTATAAACGATCAAAGTGACGATCCATACCGCTGCGTTACAACGTTGCCAATCTGCATTATCGATGTAAGGCAGCACAGACGGCAAAAAGCAGCCCAGTAAGTAGGAGTACCTGCCTGGTCTGCTTTCTTTACTTCCATTATAACCGATGAACAGCAATTTTCCCAGCTTTTACAGTGATTCAGGTGTGATTTTCAACCGGGCTGAATCGAGCGGATCGGAAAATAAAAATCATTATAATTGATATTGTTTCATGTTAATGGTTTCTGAACGCCGAGTACCTTTAGAAAAATAGAATGTAGTAAAAGATCGCACTGCTGCTGTACTGTTGTACTACTGCTATACTGCTATACTACTATACTGCTATACTGCTATACTGCTATACTGCTATACTGCTATACTGCTATACTGCTATACTGCTATACTGCTATACTGCTATACTGCTATACTGCTATACTGCTATACTGCTTTTTAATTTTGCAATGCACTTGAATAGTCAGGCAATCGCAACGAACTGTAAATATCGCCTGAATCCTCTCCAGGCATGGAAGCATCACCGTTGACACTCAGCGCATCCAGCAATTGATTACGCGCGTTTATTTCGTCTGCTGTACGCGGCATCATAAATGAAGCTTGATTCGCCAGCGCCTGATTCGCTTCGGCAAATGGTCGCATAATCCGTTCATAAGCGATAAAGCCATCCTCATAATTAGCATGTATAGCCAATTCTCCTGCTAAAATATACGCGCCGACCATCGCAAGACTGCTACCCTGTCCAGTTAAAAATGAAGGTGCATGTGCCGCATCGCCGACCAATGCTACCCGTCCTTCATGCCAGTGGGGCAGGTGAATCTGGCTAACCGTGTCAAAATAAAAATCGTCTGCATGCAGCATATGCTGTACCAGTTCAGGAATCATCCACCCTTCGCCAGCAAAACAATCCGCTATACGCTTGCGCTGCTGTCCCGTATCCCGATGATCGATATCCGGCGTATCCTCAGTCGCAAAATTTAAAAAAGCATGCACGGTATCGCTGTCTTTCACCACCGACAGGATAGCATAACGACCAGGCAACGCATATACGACCGATTCATAAGCAAGCCCCATCGTATTCGGTACAGTGAAGCCGCCAAAACAATAACCGAGATAGCGTGTAAATGGAGCTTCATCTCCAAATAGTAAGCGGCGTGTATTGGAATGCATACCGTCAGCACCAATAACCAGATCGAATGTATCTTGCTTGCCGCTTCTGAAACTCACATGCACTCCATCATCATCTTCATGCATAGCTGTGATGGAATCATCAAAACGATACTCGATCGGCTGTTTCAGCGTCAAATTGTACAATGCTGCGGTTAACTCGCCACGCGGTAAATCGATATCCCTCGTCGCTGAACCACCTGTAAGCATAATCGGCCGCATCACTCCTGCTGTACTGCCGTCTGGATGCAAAAAGCTAATCTTTTCCGAATGAATATTTTTCTCTTGCAAATGGGCGTAAATCCCCATCTGTTCGGCAACATCCACCGCAGTTCCACGCACATCCACCGGATAACCGCCATTTCGAACCGTCTTGGACAACTCCACTACCGTCACATCGAATCCGTATCTCGATAACCAGTACGCCAGTGTCGGCCCGGCAATGCTTGCACCGGAGATTAAGATTTTTGAGATTTTAGAAATGAATGTATGCGTCATAGGATAACCTTCTTTTTGATTTATTTAAGGTACAATTAGTACCTTATTTGAATATGATATTATAGGTGTAGCCAAAACGCAACTGCTTATAGGCCAATAATTTACATTTATATTTGGGAAGGTGCCGATCGATGAATTCAAACAACGAACCAATCCAGCCGGACGACAACTCCACCAAAACTACCCGTCGACGCGGCGAAGTGTTGGAAAATGCACTACTACAAGCTGCTTGGGATGAATTAAACGAGTTAGGATATAACGAGATGTCGATGGATGGCGTAGCTGCACGCGCCCAAACGAATAAAAATGCACTCTACCGCCGCTGGTCAAGCAAAAGTGAGCTTGTTATTGCAGCTATCATCAAATATGTGCCGCGTCCTGTCATGCAGGCTCCTGATACAGGCAATCTGCGCGATGATGTGCTTACTTTTTTGCTACAAATTACCGATACAATCCAGCTGGTCGGTGCTGAAACGGTATTCGGCATTCTGGCAGATCACGGAGATCGTGCTATTGTGAGTTCTTTAGCCGATTTTAAAGAAAAGGTACAGGATGACAGTCTGAATGTGATTATGCGAGACATTTTACAGCATGCTGTGGAACGGGGCGAAGTCAAACCGGACGCGATTCGGGAGCGCATCGTGTCGCTTCCGTTTGATCTGATCCGATATGAATTTTTGATCAAGCAGCAGATGCTAACTACCGAGACTGTAACTGAAATTATTGATTACATTTTTCTGCCGTTGGTATTATCTGTTCGGCATTAAATCAGCAACGAACCGAACCATAATGAATCCGAAGTGATAAACGATGATCATTTAACGAATCAAACGGTCATTATCCAACATTATGTGAATGAAAAAGCACCTATCATTGCTAGGATTGCAAGGGTAGGTGCTTTTTTGCGTACAATAATTCATGCCTTTTTAACTACTACCAAAGAATTAAATTTGAATGGTATAAATCGGATAATTAGGGACTAAAAGTATAAAAACAGGTTGACATCTAGTTATTTAGCTTTATACTAAAATCGTTAATAAATCCATATAAAGGAGATAGTTACATGAAATTGAAATTTGTAGGAATGGCTGCACTTGCTCTATCGATCGGTATCGCAGGAATCAGTCCAAGTGCACTGGCACAAAGCAGTTCAGGAACAGCCGCATTTCCAAAAAATCAACCATTGAACCCACTATCTACTCACGTTCAATCTGCCACTGTACATAACAGCAAATCCACTCCAGCGCAAAACATCCCTTTGTCCAATCGATCTGCTGCCCGTAGTTTGGCTGCTGTTACTGCAACCGATAGTACATACGGCAGCAATACATCACCGGATACGGCAGAATTGATCAGTGCCAATACGACCATTCCCGGTTATATCGATCAACAGGGCGGCGCACGCTGGTATTATATCAATGTGACGAGTTCGCTAAAATTGACCGCATTTCTGTCGACAGGAACGAGCAACGTCGATTATGATCTAACACTGTATCGTTTAAATCCGACTACGTCTACGCTGGAGCAAGTATCGTATTCTGCTAAAGGCGCAGGCCAATACGAGCTGCTGAGCCATCTGGCGACATCCGGATATTATTTTATTAGTGTCACTTCGTATCAAGGTGCAGACACGACAAATCCGTTCACACTGTTCACCACCCTATCGGACAGCTATGATCAAAATGAACCGGACGATAACCCGTTCTTTGCTAAAGATCGCGGTACCGCTCCATTCATTAGCCAGCAAAATATCGATAATCTGCTGGACGAGGACTGGACCAAAATCACACTGAACGCTCAGAGCAAAGTCAATCTGCGACTGAACAATACGTCTGCAAACGGTTCGTATGTGATTCAGTTGTGGAATGCTAATTTGCAAAATCTCGGTTCCCTCACTCAAAACACCGATGGACAGATTACATTACCAGCAGGCAGCTATTACATTCAAGTCTATGCTCCATCCACATTTGATATCTCTACTCCTTACACGCTAAGTGTGAATTATCAAAGTGCAGCGATCACACGTGTAGCGATTAGTGAAATTACATCCGATCGTGGCGTACAAGGTTTCATAGACTATGGTTATGGCAAAAAATGGCGTATCGGTTATAATATTGTCGTTAAAGGACGCGCTTTCGATGCAACCGGTAATCCGATTGGCAATGGTATCGTAACGGTTGGCGTACAGACACGCGTCGGAAATAAGACTGTTGTCGTCAACGGTAATACCGACAGCCTCGGCTACTTCTCGATCCCGATGGATATCGGCCCTGCTGCTGGACAGTATACGTATCGTGGACCGGTGTCGACGCACTATTTTGACATTATTCCGATCGTATTCTTGAGCAACAATAAGCAGTTGAATGCGGATATTAACAGTCTGTATCATTACGCTTATAGCATTAATTAATGGGATAGTGTGAACGAATGAACTGATGCTTCGGAAGATGGAAGTTCGTTTGTAACGCGATGATCTGCATGCAGGATAAGGCTATGCTGCTATGCCAGATGCTATTGCTGGCAGTAGCGTTTGGATGTCAGGTTTGAATGATAGGATCAGGCAAAATAAAAAGCACACGCATCCCCAAGTTAACTGGATGCGTGTGCTTTTTATCCTATGCGTTCGTTGCTCGTTGCTCGTTGCTCGTTGCTCGTTGCTCGTTGCTCGTTGCTCGTTGCTCGTTGCTCGTTGCTCGTTTAATGGTGACTGCTGGCCTTGCCTTTTTGCAACCTATTTTGCACAAAATATACAATATAACACAGCACCATAAACGCTAATCCACAATAAAATGCCAGACTCTGATTCGGGTCAAATGCAATCCCGATACAGGAAGCAAGACAGAGCACAAATGCAGCAATCGGCACCCACGGATACAGTGGTGCACGATACTTCAAATCTTCAATACGTTTGCCCTCTCGTACATACTGGCGTCGGAACATATAATGCGATGCCGAAATGCCCATCCATACGACCACAACCGCAAACCCGGATACCGAGACGAGGAAAATATATACGGTGTCCGGCGCAATCACGCTCGTCAGCAACGCCAGACCACCACCGATCATACTGAAAATCATCGCATTCAGCGGAATGCCTGCTCGTGTCAGTCGACCGAATACAGGTGGCAGTAATCGTTCTGACGATAATGACCATAGCATACGTGAGCAAGCGTACAGACCGGAGTTGGCTGCCGACAGCAGCGCCGTAATAATTACAAAGTTCATCAGATCCGCTGCATACGGAATCCCGATTCGATCAAACACCATCACAAACGGACTTTCGATCACACCTGCCTGTCGCCACGGAATTAGCGCGGATAGGACAAAGATTGTACCGACAAAGAAAATAATGAGTCGTCCGACCGTCGCTTTAATCGCACGCGGAATATTTTTCTCCGGCTCCACACTTTCACCTGCTGCTATTCCGATCAATTCCGTACCGGAAAAAGCAAAGTTCACCGACAGCATCGCCATAAAGATCGGAAAAACACCATTCGGAAACCAGCCGCCATCACTCGTAAAATTGGACAGCAGTGGCGCACCACCCGACTCTTTCATCGGCAACAGCCCGAATACCGCAGCACCACCTAGCACGATAAAGACGAGAATAACCGCGACCTTAATACCTGAAAACCAAAACTCTGCCTCCGCAAACGAACGGACAGAGAACGCATTTAACAAAAAGACAAGCAAGGCAAAAATACCGCTCCACAGCCAGACGGAACTATCGGGAAACCAGCGCTGCATCAACAGACCGGCAGCCGTAAATTCGGAACCAAGCGCCACTGCCCACGTTAGCCAGTACATCCAGGCAATCATATAACCTGTTCCCGGGCCGATAAACCGTGCTGCATACGTATGGAATGCGCCTGTTACCGGCATATATACCGCCAACTCACCGAGACTGAGCATCACCAGATAGACGACCAGCGCACCGACTAGATACGCAATAATCGTACCGAGCGGGCCTGCCTGATTAATCGTGTAGCCTGAGCTGAGAAACAGCCCGGTGCCAATCACACCACCCAGTGATAACATCACCAGATGACGGCTTTTCATTTTGCGTTGAAATTCGCCTCCCACAGATTCCGGGTGCGCCTGATCTTGCTGTACCGACATCGAACTCCTACCTTTCACTTTCTATAATCAATATATGGGCGATTATGAACGTATTGCCGCTTGAACTTCCGCAATATCCTGAGGCGTTGTCCGACAACACCCACCGATCAAACGCGCGCCCAGCTCATACCATGTACGCGCATGCTCTCCATAGCTTCCAGCACAGGCCGTACCATGCCATGTTTTCGTAACCGGATCATACTGCTCACCTGAATTAGGATAGACAAGGATCGGCTTGGAGGTCTGTTTACTTATTTCCTGAATTAAGGATGGAATGTATTCCAGCGCAGTACAGTTAATACCAAGCGCTGCTACCTGTTCGTGTCCGTCCAGCCAGGCTGCACAATCAGCAACAGCTTCACCGCTGCTAATATGCTGATCATCACGCGCGCTAAAGCTAATCCATGCATACACATTCGGAAATTGTTCCAATGCACGCACAATCGCCTGCGCTTCCACCAGACAGGGAATCGTCTCACATGCTAGCACATCTGCTCCGGCTTCGATCAATATACGCAGCCGATCATAATGGAAATCATACAATTGCTGCTCACTCAACCCATAGTCACCACGATATTCGGAGCCATCTGCCAGATAGGCACCATACGGTCCAACCGAGGCTGCTACAAACGGACGTGGACGCGCTGGCGATGCGTGGCTTCCAGCACCTCGTCGCTGTTCTGCATCATGTGCACTAGTTGCATCAGTTGCACCAATCGCATCAATTGCACCAATCGCATCCATATAGCTCTTCCAAAATACATCTCGCTCCTGTACAGCTAGCTGCACCGAACGAGCGATTAGTTCAGTCGCGTCTTCTACCGATAATCCACGCTCCATAAATCCACGCACCGTAGCCTGATAGCTGGCTGTGATTGCACAATCGGCACCCGCTTCAAAATAACGACGATGCACGTCAGCAATTGCTTTCGGGTTATCGAGCAATAAACGTGCCGACCATAGATCATCATTCAGATTAGCGCCGTCCTTCTCTAGCTCCGTCGCCATCGCACCGTCCAAAATAATGATCGGATGTTGTTGTAATATGTTCTGTATATAATTCATGCGTTACTCCTTTCAAGCCATAAAGTTATGACTGCTACAGACACCTTACTCTAGCTCCCGATGTCACTTTATTGTGAACGTAGTTTAGATGATTATTGTTTATTTGTAAACTGCTGTTTGCTGAATCTGTTATAGGGATTAAATATAGCGGCATGATTGGAGGTCAAAAATTGAAATTAAAGCGGTGTATTTGAACAGGTAAATCGAGGCTGGTCTAAATAAAATACAAACACGCTAGCAACTAATTAGTCACTAGCGTCTTTATTTGCTGTCATATATTTTATAATTCACTCATGTTCAAGCTACACTACGTACAATCATAAATATACAACTAGGATCAGGTCATTCGATCAGTATATCCATAAATTGAAGTATAGGAAGTATAGGTAGTAAAAGCGTATGCGTAGTCATAAAACAATTCAAAACAGCATGTACGCATTATGCATATGACTTCATAATTAATCCAATCCACGATATCGATCGGTGCCAGATCATTGGCGCATTAAAACTGATTATAACTTACAAATTCACCGATCGGTTTGCGGTAACCACGCACGCGCTGGCTAGTCGTGTCTTCTTTGCCGATCGTAATCATCAACACAGGCACGTAACGATCAGGGATGGACAGCACTTCTTTTACCGCTTCTGGATCAAAACCGATCATCGGGCACGTATCCCAGCCTTTGTCTTTGGCAGCAAGCATAAATGACATCGCAGATAGACTCGCATTGCGGATCGCTTCATCGTGTTGGAAACGCTCACCCTGTTGCATGTATGGCGCCTGTGCCATGTGCACTGTCTGATCGTATTCCTGCTGATTCAATACGCCTAAATGAAGCAAACCTTCATAAATTTGCGGCGCATTCAAATACGCATCCTTATGCCCCAGCACAACAAGAACTGCGGAAGACGTGAGCACTTTATATTGCTTGTATGCCGCTTCATGTAGCTTCTGCTTCATATCTGCATCTTGTACAACCACATAATGTGTATGCTGCAAGTTCGAAGCGGAAGGACTGTATTTAACCAGTTCAAAAATTTCGTCCAGCTCATGCCGACTAATCTCTACATTTTGAATAAATTTGTTTGCCGATCTTCTCTGTTTCATTACATCCATCAATTCGCCCATCATCATCGTCTCCTCGTGCGATCAGTTGTCCTGTTGTTTCGATATTAAGATAAAAATAATATAACTTACTTTTAATAAATAAACAACAAAAAGTTACTAATAAAGCATTACTAGATTGCTACCCACTCATTTATGTACTACACGTATCTTATTTATTATCGGTTAATGGACTCAAGTTATTAAGCAACCATTAACAATTCGCGTCTACGCACTGCTCCTTTAACTGCTCATTCCTACCCAATTGTAATTAAGCCCATCTTTCATCTCCACTACCTACTTTGTTCATAAAAGAACAAAGCATCTGCAATTCCCTAAGGTCAGTTGCAAATGCTTTTCTTTTACGATTATTCAATTTCGATACCATTTGCTCACTACACTTTATTTGCAGAAATTCAAGCATACGCTTAAGACGCTTTTAGTGCTTTTAGTGCTTTTAGTGCTTTTAGTGCTTTTAGTGCTTTTAGTGCTTTTAGTGCTTTTAGTGCTTT
>NZ_JBCGUH010000020.1:0-71164 GCF_039822605.1 Paenibacillus wenxiniae | reverse complement strand
CCACAGCAAATCCGTACCACAGCAAATCCGTACCACAGCAAATCCGTACCACAGCAAATCCGTACCACAGCAAATCCGTACCACAGCAAATCCATACCACAGCAAATCCGTACCACAGCAAATCCGTACCACAGCAAATCCGTACCACAGCAAATCCGTACCACAGCAAATCCGTACCACAGCAAAAAGTCTGCATCCTGGGGATGCAGACTTTACTTATTTCATAAGCAGTCATGCCGAAACGAATATACTAGCTAGCACGATACACATCCGATTATTTTTCACACACGTTTCAATTCAATCCACTCGATCGACATACCTGGTTTGATGAAATCCAGCGTCAGTTCATATTGCCCCTGTTCTAGTTGTACTTTGTTTTGCTTCTGACGCAGCCAGCGGCCGGCGGTGCCGTTGCTCTGGGCGGTAGTCACAACCTGTCCGTTGAGCAGCAGGTTGGTTGCACTTTGTGCCCATTCATCGCCATCAGCGGATACGTTTAGGAACAGGCGGTATTGACCGGAATCGGCAACTTCGAAACGGGTAATGCCGTCTGTGACGATTGGAATGCGTACATCGTCTGCTGCCAGAACGGTTTTTTCTTCGGTAGAAATGCTCGTTGTTGCAGGCAGCGCGGTCACGGATGGGATCGGGTCTTTCATCAGTTCTTTGCGCTGGAATACAGGCGATTGCATAATGAATTCGCAAATGTTAATCGCGCAGCGTTGCAGCTCGGCGCGTGTCAGTCTGCCTGCTTCCAATGCTTCGATCGTGTGGTCGCCCCATACGTTTGTTTCGGCTCCATAGTTGGCAACGACCATGTACAGATCATTTTGTGCGCGCACCATCGCATCGGTATGTTTGCGATCAGATGGTCCACCTTCTGCACAGTCGTTCATCACCGCCCACCAGTCGGTCATGACAATGCCGCGGAAGCCCCATTCGCCGCGCAGAACGGTCGTGTTCAAATCGTAGTTGGATGCCGCCCAGTGACCGTTGATCGGGTTGTACGAGGTCATGACCGAACGCGCATCGCCTTCGCGCACAGCGATTTCGAATCCTTTTAAATAAATTTGGCGCAGCGCACGTTCGGATACGACCGCATTCACTTTTGTCCGATACTGCTCCTGGTTATTGCAGGCAAAGTGCTTGAGCGTAGCATACACACCACTTTGTGCAATACCGCGTGTACATGCGACAGCGAATACGCCGGAAACGTAAGGGTCTTCGGAAAAATATTCAAAGTTCCGTCCGTTTAGCGGACTGCGGCGAATATTCAAACCGGGTCCCAACAGCGTATCAATCTCATTACGGCGCATTTCCTGCCCTTCCAATACATATAGTTCCTCAACCAGTCCGACATCCCATGTTGCCGCCAGTAGTGTACCGATCGGCACCTGAGTTGCTTTATCTCCACTGTCCATCCGAATACCGGACGGCCCGTCTGTAGTACACGCCACCGGAATGCCAAAGCCAAGCAGACGATCCGTCACACCGCCAAATGCAGATGCCGTACCCGGCGTCACAAGTGGGCTACTCATCCCTTCTGCACGTACAAGTGCAGCCAAGTCCTCATCGTCTAATTGAGCAACAAATTGCTCCAATGTCACACGTCCGGCACCTACATCTTGCAGCGTATATCCATGATTGCCTGTCTCTGGCAATGGCGCTGGCAAACGATCCTGAATCCGCTGTGCCAGTGAAATCTGACGTGTAGGTACCGGCTCAGCGGTTAGCTCATACGAACCATCTGCTTTGCGTGCACCTGGCTTCATGCGATGAAATTCCTCCACCGGAGCCAGCGCTTCCTCCCATTGTTCGACTACACGCAGCTCAGATAGCTCTAGCGCTGCTCCATCTGCGGACACGTGTGCAACAGAAATTGTACTTGTTGTACTTGTTGTACTTGTTGTACTTGTTGTACCTGTTGTGCCTGTACCTGCATCTGACGCACTCGCTGCTGCGGCAAACGTAACCTGCTCTGTTGCACGCACGCTATTGCCTGCATGGAAATGATACAGCCCTGCTTCCAGCACATACGCATACCGATGTCCGGTGACGCCAGCATCATCATACGATGCCAGACGATCCAGCGGTACGGATAACGTCACCGTCTGCGATGCTCCCGGCTGTAACCATCCTGTTTTGGCAAAAGCGGCTAACGAGCGAGCAGGTTGTCCCAGCTTACCCTGCGGCGCTTCCACATACAGTTGCACCACTTCTTTGCCCGCATAGTCCGTTCCCGTATTGGTCACTTTTACCGCTAGCTGTACGATAGTTTGGTCGCCAGCTTGCAATACCTGAGCAGGCTGTACATCCAGTGCAAATGTCGTATACGACATTCCATATCCAAACGCATACTGTACTTTGTCTGGGCAAAACGTTTCGAAATAACGATAGCCCACATAAATATCTTCTTCATATACACTTTTCAGCTCATTGCCATAGTTGCGTGTGGACGGATAATCGTGAATCGAATACGCAATCGTATCGGTCAGCTTTCCGCTTGGTGTCACATCACCTGCGAGCACATCCGCCAGCGCACGACCACCCTCCATGCCGCCATGCCACGAATAGAGCACCGCGCCGATCGGATGTCCGTGATCAGCAGCATTCACCCAGCTCATGTCGATGATGTTGGAAGTGTTCAGCACCACTACCGTCTGTTGAAATTGTGCAGTGACCCGTTTCAGCATCTCCAGCTCATCCTCGGTCAAACGGTAGCTTCCCGGCTCATCCGCATTGTCCTTATCTTCCCCTGCCGTACGTCCGATCACGACAATCGCTTTTTCCGATTGCTGTCTTGCTGCTGTGACCAGCTCGTCTGTGAGCGGCATTTCCTGCTGGTGCCACGGTTCAGCAGCCCAGCCTCCACCGCCATTATCAAATGGATGCTCAGCGATCCAGCTCTCGTACACTTGCGCCAGCTCTTCATTGACACGCACATCCGGCTTAGCACGTAGCCCTGCCAGCAGATTCGTCGTATACGCTACATTCACGCTTCCGCCTGAACCGGTACCGCTTCGATAATAATCGATCTGCACACGACCGAAAATCGAAACGCTTTCATTTTTTCGAATCGGAAGAATCTGTTCATCATTTTTCAGCAAAACCGCACCTTCGGCAGCTACTTTTCGGCTAAATTCAGCAAATCCTTCAAGCGGTACTCCAATTAATGATTGTGTCATCATAATCCTCCTCATAATCCCGCAACACGGGTAGTCATTATTATAGTATGCCAACCAACAGCACAGAAAAGCAAAAGAATAAGAACATTTCCAAAACTCTGCTCCGCACAAAGCACAAAGCACAAAGCACAAAGCACAAACAGATCATCCAGCCTGTACGCACAACGGTCAAGTGGTCACATGATCGCAAATAGACGGCTATATGCTGTGACTTCACCTAATATTCGAATGAAGATTCCAGCGCTACGGTGCCGATCGCTATCCATACACGAACGGTCTGCTCACTGATTTTCATTTTCTCAAACCTATACAGAGTCCATCCATCTGAACCGATATGCACAACCTTGCTCTGTACTATGTTGCCCAACATCATCCTGTATGTACCCTTTCTATCATAACGAATAAATGAACCGTTTACAAAAAAGGAAGGCATCACCAGCTTTTATCGAGCGATCGTATACAATGATCACCATCATACAATCAACCCACTGTACACATGCAAAATAAAACCAGGATCACCCGAACGAATGCCCCTATTCCGCATTCCTCCAGCATAACCCTGGCTTTCAAGTTTCACTATCGCTATTCCATCTTAAATCAGCCGCTATTACCGCTCCCGATGCACGATATAATCCAGCAAATGCTTCAAAAACGGAATCCCCACTGGCAGCTTACGCAGCGCCTCCAGTGCACAGCAATAATGATTCCACATCTCTCGCTGCGCTCCGGCTTCACCTAGCACCGATACGAAGGTAGAGCTATCATTGCTCTCATCTTGACCAACTGGCTTGCCCAACTGTACCACATCACCCTGTAAATCCAGCAGATCATCTTTAATCTGAAATGCAATGCCGGCATGGTAAGCAAATGTTTGAAGCACGGTCATTTCGCTTTCCTTTGCTCCAGCCAGTAGAGCCGGCATAACGAGCGATGCTTCAAATGCCGCACCCGTTTTGTAAAAGCAAATATCGTTCAATTGCTCCAGCGTCAGCTGCTGTCCACGTGCACGCAAATCCATCGCCTGTCCGGTACAGAGTTCTTCTGCCTTTTGCGCAGAATAGTCCATCAGCTGTAACACAATCTGCGGCGCGAAGCCGCTTAGAGACGCCTGCTCACGAATACTTTTCTGAATAAGGAACAGTCCACTTAGCTCGGCGGTCGCACTATCATGCAATTCATGCAATGTCTTACGTCCACGCCGGGCGGGCGCATTGTCCTGTGATGGCAAATCATCAAAGATGAGCGAAGCGGTATGCATATATTCAAGCGAACGCAGCATCGGCATCACCGCATCTGCCTGTAACCCGTAATGCCGTACTGCCATCACCCATGCGAGAATCGGGCGTAGCCGTTTGCCTGAACCTTCCAGACTGTAGTTCACCGCATCAATCAGCAGCTCATTCATCGGCAACAGGCCATCACGCTTCTCCACCGGTAACGTTTGATTAATCTGTGCACGTACATTATCCACCGTCTCGCGAAATTCCGTCTGCTGCTCCCGATCCTGACGTAAATGCAGCAGCATATGGTCACGCAACAACTTGTCCAGAAAATCCACATCTTCCGCCTGTCGCACCATCTGCTGAATGATCCGGTTCAAACCTGGCATCCCCTGTGTCAACAGCTCCATCGTCTCCGCATAACGAGAAGCACCCAGCCGCTCATACGCTCGCTTCAAACTATTAATCGCTCGATCCAAAATCACCTCGCACGTCTGCTCATCCGAACGATACACTTCATGCAGCAAATAATGGATTACCGCCCAGTACATTTGGAACGGATTGAGCAGATCGGCGCGCTGCTGATAATATTTTAAATAGTACGTATACGGTGTTACCGCACCATTAGCCAGGTCGTCGAATAGATCGGCAAAGTCATCCGCAAGCTGGTTGTAAATGCCATAGCAAAATGTACGCAGCTCGAATCCTTCATCTTCTTCCGCACCCAGAATCGAACGCGCCACCAGACGCGAGCAAGCCGATTTTAAAATGACCGGCACATACAGCTCTTCATTCGTATACGCATCATTCTCCAGCGTGCGCGTCCGATCCACATCCTGTGCCTGAAAAAACACATACGCCTGTTCGAAAAAGTGCTGTTGTCCTCCACCCGGCTGCTGCCGCGCCTTAATGTATTCAAATGCCTCCCGTAGCTCGCGATGAATATACCGAATAAGCTCTGGCTGGCTCCCTGACCAGTCGCCCAGCTTTGGCACCGATCCGGTTAACAGCGCACTGCGAATGAGACGCGAATATTGCTCCTTTTCCAGATCGGATAACAGCTTTGAATCCAACATATCGTCGATAAACGGATACGTCAATCCATAGGAATATCCGAGCCGAATCGCTTCATCCAGTCGGTGCGAGCGCTCATGTTGTGGCACGGAATCATCCATTTCCTCGACCGCATGCAGCACGACACCCACGATGATTTTGATCAATTTACGCTGTGCCTGCTCGGCATTCAACTCCGCCGGAATATGCGTGGTAACCTGCTGTAGCTTGTCCAGCACCCAGATGACCGCGTCCTCGACTCCTTCACGCTGCGCCCAGCGGTATACACCATCCATACTCATAAACTCCGGCAGCTGCGCAGCGCTCGCGCTCGCTGTTGACGCGTTCAGCAGCTTACGCTTCAGGCTATCGACAACTTCCCGCACCCGTTGCTGCGTCTGCGGTGCATCCAGCGCACGTCCCAGATCGCGCATGTAGATATAGGCCACACTGCGATGCAAGTAATCATCTAACTTCCCAGCGCTATGAAGCCAGTGAATATAACGCTGATAACCTTTAGCACTCGGCTGCTGCTTGAGCGGCAACCAGCGCGATAGACGCGAAGTGAACGACATATGCTTGCCCTTCCACTGCCGAAAATCCGCGCTTAGCCCCGATTCATACGTCCGCTCGCTAACATGACGATGAAGCTGGTTAAAATAATGAACCGCCTTCTGCTCTGCTACCGCATAACTTTGCCCCACACTGCTATATTCATGATCCGATCGATTTAAAAATGATCTATTCATAAGGTCTTCCCTCAAATTCTGTTCGTTTTTTGTCGTTAGTATCAAGTAATACGTCGTATGGGTAAGACGGTTACGAAATAATACAATATCACGCCTGTCATTGTCCCATTTTATACATGAAATCTTGTATAAGCTGGTGCATATGCTACGGTGGGGCAAGCGGATTCTATACTTATTTCTTTTTACTATCGAGACAGAACACGTCGTTATATACGTGAATATACAAAAGCACCCCAAGTGGATATTAGCTTACCGGAAAGGTTGCTAATATCCACTTTAAGGGTGCTATTAAAGCGAAGGATGTAGTTCAACGTGATGCGCATTACATTAACGTTTCGTTAGCCATGATTTTGCGCTTGGTGATAAGTAACGATTATCCCTAGGTTAATGAAAATGTACTTAACTACATCTTGCTACAACTAATTTTATTTCATCAAGCCAGCTTATACCCACAATTCGGACAGAAATTAGCCCCTTCATTCTTCGCCCCACAGTTCGGGCAGAAATTCGGCTTTGTACCGCTAGCGCCTGCTGGTGCGGAACTGTTGCTCGGACTTCCCTGTCCTCCAGCAGCCTGTGGCGAATTGGCATTCTGACTGCTCGCTGTACTACCGCCGTGATTGCCATTACCGTCCTGATTACCGTTCGTATTTTGCCCGCTGTTATTATTCGATCCAGCTTGCTGATTATTTTGTCCGTTCATATTTTTCAGCATTTCATTCGCCATATTCATGCCCATCATCATGCCTGCCATATCAGACGCCATACCGCCGCCCTGTACTTTACCAGACGCGATACCGTCGGTCATGCTCACCTGCTGATATCGCTGCATATCGCCGATCATGCCGTGCGAAGCTGTCTTGTTGATCATATCCTGAATTTCTGGCGGATAGCTAAAGCTCATCACCTGGAAACCGGTAATGCCAATCCCGATCTCCATCATTTGCATATCCAGATCTTCACGAATCCCGTTCGCGATATCAAAAGAATTAGCTTGCAGATTAAACATATCTTTGCCTTCGCGTGTAATCCATTTCATCAATAGCTGATCCAGCACAGAGGTGATACGGATTTTCACATCCTCGACCAGATAGCTTTGCTTGATACCTGCTACTTTATCGATTAATGCTACATAATCGCTCACCTTAAAGTTAAATGTACCGTTCGCACGAATCGGCATGCCGCCTGGCAGTTGCGGTGCCGGAATCAGAATCGGACTTTGCGTTCCCCAGCGGACGGTAAATTCCTTTGTATTCACAAACAGCACTTCAACACGCATACCGCTGTTAAAGCCGAATTTGAAACCTTTTAGCGTGGACAGAAACGGAATAATATCCGACTCCACATTAAAAGAACCCTCATCCTCAAAAATCCCTTCAACTTTACCGTTATTCAGAAAAATGGCATCCTGTCCTGAGCGAATAATGAGCTTACTGCCCTTCTTAATCTCTCGATTGCTCCATTTCCAAAAGATCATATCATCGCGAAACTCTTCCCATTCCACGACGTTAGCAAACTGGTTTTTGAAAAATCCCATAGTTTTTCCTCCTTCATTCGTTTGGGGTGGTGGAGAAATGTAATGTTCGGCGTACCTAAGTATAATTTTTATGTGGCTTCAACCACTTTGGGAAACAATACAATGAACCTCTTCTTTTAAAAAGAACCCCGACTTCCGCTATGTGAATTACCGCCGCTGCTTGTTCCGCCACCGCCGCCGCTACTACTGCTGCTTTTTTCGATTTTGCGTTTAGATACAGATGTGCGGATAAAGCGGTCGTATTGATCAAGCAGGCCAGAGGCGCTGGCATCTTCGTAAGTGGCGCGGCTTACAGTGATACGTCCGCCAGAGCGTGCAGCCATAATCCAGACGATGATAATGCCGAGCAGCATGGCAGCAGCGAGTTGAAACCAGATGTTCAGCAGGAAGCTATCCGGATTCACGCCGGGTTTATACTTCATGTATTTGGCGGATAGCTGGATATATTGTTCGAACGCCAGCTGGTAATTGCCATTGCTCAAATACGGTGTGATGCGATCGCGAATCTGGTCCAGGCGCTGGTCATCCAGCAGTGTCTTTGCTTTGCCAAAGCCTGCGAGGTACACTTCACGATTGCGCATATCCATCGTCAGTAGCACAGCATTGCCAAATCGTTTATCATAGCCGAATCCTTTGCTATCATACAGATCCTCGGTTAAAATCTGTACATCCTTGTAATCGGGATTGTTGGTCGTATAAATGACAAAATCGGTCTGTTGCAGCGGACCGTATTCGTTTGCCATTCGATTGACCTCTTGCCGCTCCTGATCGGTCAGCAGTCCGGCATCGTCGTAGACGAGCTTTTTGTTGCCAACTGTACTTGTGTTTGTGTTTGTGTTTGTGTTTGTGTTTGTGTTTGTGTTTGTGTTGGTGCTTGTGCTCGAAGCATACATCGTCTGCTCGGCAGGCAACATCGTAAGGATAACTAACAGCATCGGCAAAAGTAATACCAGGAGTCTCGCCCTTCTTCGTTGCTTCACAGAAGGTCACCTCCCAGCGCCCATGTGATCAGGCGCAAACTAACAAATGTTACTACAGCAATACCAGCAAACCAGCTAAACAGCTTCCCTTTACTCAGCGGCGGCTTACCGACCACTTTACCGGTCTGTCCGTTCATCGCAAACACATATTGCTTACTGTTAAAATCATAATCGACCATCCATACCGGCAATAACGCATAGTCAGCACGCTCGACATGCGTATCCACATCGCGATCGGTATAGGTGACGCTTGTGTAGCCGGTCACGGTCGAAGAAACCGCGGCATCGATATAACCCATCGTTTTCTCTTTGGCACGCGGTAAAAGTTGCTGGTCGTCATAGCTGTATTTTTCCGCGATATATCCTGCCAGATAAGGGGTTTTAAACGATTTGAGCGCATTGTATGGAAAAGGCTCCAGCTTGTCCATTAACTCATCATTCAGCTTTTCAGAAGCATCGATCGGTAAATTCACATAGTGCAGACGCATTTTACGGTAAATATCGTAATAACTCGTCTCCGTATACTCGTAATCGCCCTGTGTATACACACGCACACGAGTTGCCTGTCCACGCGCTTCCACCATGTTATGTAACTCATATAACCAGAATGGCACATACGTACCGGTAATATTTTTGATCCGGTCCGCATTCATAAAACCAGCCGGTGTGAGCAGACCGCCTCGACACCATTTGCGAAAAGCTTCCTGAGCCTGCTGCTTATTAATCGTAAAGGGCAACACACTTCTCGGTGCAAACGCACCGCTCAGACGCTCGCTCAACACAACGGGCGAACCGCAAAAGCTACATACCGTCGCACTCGTCTCCGGCTCCGCCACCAGCTCGGCACCACAGTTGACACAATGATATTCCTGAACTCCACCGGGTACAAACGGAACCAGATTGATCGGATCAGGCATCTGCTCAATATCATCTTTCCTGCCACAACTTGGACAGGCAAGCATACCAGTAGCACTATCAAACATCATACTGCTACCACAGTTTGGACATTTATAATCAATGACAGGCATGGCTTGATTCACCTCAATCTTCTGCTGCATCTATACGTATCGTGGAATGTCGATGATCTAACCATGTCACTGATACGCATATTGAAACGTCATTATATTGCACACTATTAAGATTGCACATTATCATAGCGTTGGAAAAGAATCTGCTCCAATCGCAGGAGTACAGTATTCATTCCCTATCCTTAACATAACCGTAACTGAGCGACTTGGACTCAAGCTAGTTTACATCAGTAGCGCTCATGCACGTATTTATGGGCTAGAGCGTGTATGCGAACTACTATACATGTAAGCAGTACTTCACTATAGGAAGAAATAAGCTGAAAAAATGATTTACAGTGTTAGCGATCTCCTAACACGTGATTCAATCCAAAAGGATTTTCGCAGAGCAAAATATGTTACCTCTTCCGTGTTAGCGATCTCCTAACACGTGATTCAATCCAAAAGGGATTTTTGCAGGGCAAAATATGTTACCTCTTCCGTGTTAGCGATCTCCTAACACGTGATTCAATCCAAAAGGATTTTTGCAGAGCGAAATATGTTACCTCTTCCGTGTTAGCGATCTCCTAACACGTGATTCAATCCAAAAGGGATTTTTGCAGGGCAAAATATGTTACCTCTTCCGTGTTAGCGATCTCCTAACACGTGATTCAATCCAAAAGGATTTTTGCAGAGCGAAATATGTTACCTCTTCCGAGCAAAGGCGTGTACAATTTATTCCGAATCGATAAATGCTTGGAAGAGAGAGGATTTACCCCCTTATTACTTCCCAAAGTGATTTCTACTCCAGCACAAACAGTTTGCGTACACGTCCTAATACGACTGTTGTTATTGCTCCCATTTGCGTATGACCGAAAATTCTAACCCTATCCTATTTAAGTTCTGCCTGCTGCTTGAGCGTATCCAGCTTTTGTTGCGGCGTAGGGATGACTGTAGGATCAGGCTGTGCATCCATACCGGCTTCGAGACGTGCAATCAGCACATCCAGATCTTCCTCCTGCTGTCCGCCGCCACGCACTTCAGCCCACGCTTCCGCTTCATTCAGTGCCTGATTGGCATGTTGCTCCATCGCCTGTAACGCCGTATTCGCTGATCTATCCGCCGTCTGCGCTTTCGCTGCGTTCATTTTACCCTGTAGCTCGGTATAACGTGTTTGCAGCTGATCCAGATCGGCAACGAGCTTGTTTTGCATCGCCTTCATCGCTGTAGCTCGGGCAGATGCACGTTCATATGCGGTTTGTAGCTCGATATGCTTGGTCGCTAGACTTGCCTTTTTATCCAAAAAGCGAAGCGCTGCTGATTCGTCGCCCTGCTGTACTGACTTTTCTGCATAACGTTGTAATTTATTCACCTCAGCACTGCTCTCATCCAGCGCGCGCTTCGCACGAGCTTCGTCCGCCAATACCGCCGCTGTCTCTGCTTTCACCTGACCCAGCTCGCTCGTGAACTGCTCCATCGCCTGTCTTACCGTGCGCTCCGGATCATCCGAATGCTGGAGCAAATGATTCACATTTGCCTTCATCACATCTCGTAATCGCGTCCACATGCTCATATCCGTCCACTCCTTCGTTAAAGGGTATATGTAGTATTGTACACGTTTTCTCACGCTCAGGTTTCATTTTTCTGGATATGGACGGAGAATATGGATATCCCATATGGATGGATGTCATACAAAATGAAGGCATAAAAATATGAAAATAAACAAAACAAATAGCCGTTCCTACCCCGATAGGGGAAAACGGCTAGAACATAAAACGTATATCATTCAATCTATGATCGTACAGACAAATGGCCTGCTTAGTTCTTTTTCTGATTAGGGCTTGTATTAGTCAATACAGGCAATAGTCTTTCACTTTTTTCCATTAAAGAGTCACATTGGCCGCATCTTGGCTGAACCGACAACACAAAGTTGTCCCTCATCCACCCATTGCACTTTTCATTCGTACATGACCAGATCGGCGTCATTTCCTCTGGAACATCATCCATCGGGCTTTTCCGTGAATAGTACAAGCAGCATCCTTCTTTCTTCATTGGAGTTTATAAGTGAAAAAAAAGTCCCAATATGATGGTTGGGACTTTCCTACAGCTTAGAGAAATATTACAGTTTTACAACGTTCTCAGCTTGTTGACCGCGTTGGCCTTGAACAACGTTGAATTCTACACGTTGACCTTCGTCCAGGGATTTGAAGCCGTCGCCTTGGATCGCGCTGAAGTGTACGAATACGTCTTCTCCGCCTTCAACCTCGATAAAACCAAAACCTTTTTCTGCGTTAAACCATTTCACTGTTCCTTGTTGCATGTGTGTTGCCTCCTAGAAAATAAGTTTACATGATCTTCAAACTTTAAAAAAAATCACATATTGGACAAGGTTACATCATCAAATTGCAACCCTCTACAATATGTGACTCAGGTTCAAATTCAATACATTAACTATAACACATCCAGCGCAAATCAACAAGTTTATTATGAAATGATTCCAATCTTTATTAGCAAATATACATGCTGGCTTGTCCATTTAGATGACCTTAAAAATCGTAAACTCATTCTACTCATGATGTCGTTTATCCGCATTCCATCTGCCTTGTAGCGATTTAGCTAGATCATACATATAGGTCTGAATATTCGTTAAAATATATGTTTTATGCACCCTATTATTTCCTTATTTTCCTATCCAAAAATACAGTTTAACGCTTTATTTTTACGCTTGATCATCTGAATTCAGTTTTTTCAAACTTATCTAAGGCTCGATCCGTAGCTTTTCAAGCGTTGTGAAAAATACATCTTCCAGCTCCCAATTAAATTCACTGCAAACATAATGATCAATCTCCGTCAGTTGCTGTTCATGCTCATATTCCAGACAAGGACGCCCTTCACTCCATAAGACACGACAACTATACTTCTCCGTCACTTGCTGAATGATATAATCCTGCGTAACATAGCTGCGGCTCACTGCCATCGTTCTACTCCTCCTGTAGTTCATTTTCTATGGAACGCTGTTATATGGTGCTCTTGGGCGTTCTTAGGCGCTTTTAGGTGCTCTTCGGTGCTCTTGTGCTCTTGTGCTCTTGTGCTCTTGTGCTCTTGTGCTCTTGTGCTCTTGTGCTCTTGTGCTCTTGTGCTCTTGTGCTCTTGGGCGTTCTTGGACGTTCTTGGACGTTCTTACGTGCTCTTATGTACTCTTAGTTGCTATTAGTTGCTATTAGGTGCTTTTTTAGATGCTTTAGGTGCTCTCAGGCGTTCTTATGCTCTCCTATGCTCTCTTAGGCACTCTTATGAGATACTTTTCTACTCCTATATCGGCAACTCTGCTGATCCTATATTGTTACTCCTCTGCTTTGTCCGATGCCGGGTATATGCTGAGCGATGCCGCCTGCTGATCCTATATTGTTACTCCTCTGTTCCCATGTAGGCGCTCTTCTATAGAACTGCATTATAGATTTGAGACAATTATTCAAAAATATTTGCTGTATCTATATCGTAGTGCATACCGTGGTCATTGCTTTGTTCACTCTTCATCCGTACATATTGTTTACTTGTTATCTCAGGCAGACCCATAACAAAGCACAGGCACAGAATGCACACCTTTGCTTTGTTATGCTGTATGAAGTTTAGTAGTTTAGTAGTTTAGATCTTCAATCTTACTCCTGCGCTACAAGCTCCTGCTCCTGCTCCTTCAACTGCACGATATCATGCCCGGTCGGATTCTGGAACGCACGCAACCCAAACGTCGGTGCCACCGCAAAAATATGATCAAAAATATCCGCCTGAATCCCCTCATATACCGCCCAAGTAATATCGTTACTAAACGCGTAAATCTCCAGCGGTAGCCCGTTATCGCCTGGCTCCAGCTGTCGCACGATCAACGTCATCCCTTTATGAATTTGCGGATGATGGCTCAAATACTGATGAATATATTCACGGAACACCCCAATATTTGTCAGCTGCCGACCGTTCACATTGCTCTCCCGATTAATCTGGTGCTGTGCATTATACGCTTCAATCTCGTCCAATCGAGCAGATACATAATCAGAAATATAGTGGATTTTGCGAAACTCTTCAATCATCGCCGGTGTACAAAAGCGAATGCTGCTCGTATCGATCCGAATGCTGCGTTTAATACGTCTACCCCCGGCTGCCTGCATGCCGCGCCAGTTTTTAAACGAATCCGAGATTAGCGCATAGCTCGGAATCATCGTAATCGTTTTATCAAAATTCATCACTTTGACCGTATTCAGCGTAATATCGATCACATCGCCATTGGCATCATACTTCGGCATCTCAATCCAGTCGCCGACACGCACCATATCATTAGAAGATAGCTGAATGCCTGCGACCAGACCAAGAATAGAATCCTTGAAAATCAGCATCAACACCGCCGACAACGCCCCAAGCCCACTTAAAATAATGAGCGGATTTTGCCCGATCAGATTCGAAATGATGATAATGCCGCCGATAATAAACAGCACGATCTTCGCCACCTGAATATAACCGCGAATCGGACGGATTTTGGCCACTTCAAATGACCGATAGATCGCATCAAACGCATTCAGCAGCGCATCCAGTACCAGAATCGCCACAATAATCGTATACGTCATCGCCGCCTTCTCAATTAGCCCCTGATAGGCTGGAAAGACAGGCGCGGAAAAGTAAATAATAATTGCCGGTACAAGCTGAGATAACTTATGAAATACCCGTTTCTCTACAATGATATTATCCCATGTATATCGATTGTTATTGACGATGTGTATAATCGTCCTGAGTACAATTTTCTGCGTAATCCAGTTGGCTAGAATACAGATGACCGCGATAAACCCAATCATGATGATATTTGCGGCATAGCCGGTAATCGCTTCGTTCATCCCCCACTGTTGGAGCTGGTTTTTGATAACATCCATTATGGTATGAGTTCCTCCTTGCTGTAGATGTACGGGTTTATTATAAAGGAGAGAACTGGAGGAAACCAAGTTTGAGGGAGAAAATACATACTTGTAACGATTACATATCCATAAGGAGCGTATATAAATGTTAAACATTTCTGAAATAAAGCAATTGTTCAAAATGAACAGCTTGTCCTTCACTCGCGGGCTAACAAACGAAGAATTCCAACAAATCGAACAGACCTATAGTCTGCGTTTTCCTCCTGATCTTCGCGAGATGTTATCCCATATGTTGCCGATTGCAAAGGGATTCCCGATATGGCGTGACCGATCTCAACGTAATATTGCTTTAATACGACAGTATTTAAATGCACCACTGGAAGGCATCTTATTTGGTATTGAGTACAATCAATTCTGGTACCCAGCATGGGGGGAGCGTCCGGAAGACAATAAAGCCGCACTGGAAATCGCCAGGCAGCAATACGCTAACGTGCCACCCCTTATACCCGTGTATAACCATCGTTATCTGCCTACTGAACCGTATGAAGCCGGAAACCCTGTATTATCCGTCCATCAGGTCGATGTCATTGTCTATGGGGCGAATGTAGAGGATTATTTTCAAATTGAATTTAACAGGAAATCTTATCCGAATATGGACTTTGCGTCTATTAAGCCGATCGAGTTTTGGCTTGATTTGGATCGACCGATTTAGGCTTTAGATGGAGTTAATGAGATGATAGGGTTAATGATTTGGGTTTGTGTTCTGGGTTTGTGTTCTGGGTTTGTGTTCTGGGTTTGTGTTCTGGGTTTGTGATTTGGGGTTGTGTTCTGTTATAGCATCTATATAAGTTATGGTACAGTATCGCAAACAACCACTAAATACGGCGTGTACGCAAACTGTTTTGGCTGAAAATAGACACTACTGTGACAAAGAATAAGAGACCTGACTCTGGTTTCGTAAAGGAATCTGCGGATTGGGAGCACACGGCAGATTTCCGTACCAGGAGATCACTAATACTGTAGAGGTACGATATTTCGCTTTGCAAAAATCCCTTTCTCATCGCACCTCGCGTTAGAAGATCGCTAACACTGTAGAGGTACGATATTTCGCTTTGCAAAAATCCTTTCTCATTGCACCTCGCGTTAAAAGATCACTAACACTGTAGAGGTACGATATTTCGCTTCGCAAAAATCCTTTCTCATCGCACTTCGTGTTAGGAGATCGCTAACACTGTACAGGTACGATATTTCGCTTTGCAAAAATCCCTTTCTCATCGCACCTCGCGTTAGAAGATCACTAACACTGTAGAGGTACGATATTTCGCTTCGCAAAAATCCTTTCTCATCGCACTTCGTGTTAGGAGATCGCTAACTTTGTAAGAGGTACGATATTTCGCTTTGCAAAAATCCCTTTCTCATCGCACTTCGTGTTAGAAGATCGCTAACTCTGTAGAGGTACGATATTTCGCTTTGCAAAAATCCCTTTCTCATTGCACCTCGCGTTAGAAGATCACTAACACTGTAGAGGTACGATATTTCGCTTCGCAAAAATCCTTTCTCATCGCACTTCGTGTTAGGAGATCGCTAACTTTGTAAGAGATACGATATTTCGCTTTGCAAAAATCCCTTTCTCATCGCACCTCGCGTTAGAAGATCGCTAACACTGTAGAGGTACGATATTTCGCTTTGCAAAAATCCTTTCTCATTGCACCTCGCGTTAAAAGATCGCTAACACTGAACAGGTAAGATATTTTGCTTTGCAAAATCCTTTTCATTGAACCACGTGTTAGGAGATCACTAACACTATAGATTGTCCTTATCTCCTCTCCGCAGTAAAGTGCTGCTTACATCCACAAAAGTTTGCGTACACGCTCTAGCCAAAGTGACGCTCTGTTCTGTCCACGACCACCATGCTTGGTCGTTGCGGTAAGGGAATGCAGATAAATAACGTTATCGCTTTTCTGGCTCTGTTATAAACTTTACCTACGCAGATATTGTAAACTCATGTTATGTATAAGCTAGCTCCCCAATAACAAACGGACACCTTATGGTGTCCGTTCGTTATTTCTCAATATTTCTCAACTTCTCATATAAACAGTACGAATACATAGCTCCATCTGAGCATTTGATTCTAATCCAATCACTTACCCATCATGAAGATCACTTCGCCCAATACTGCTCCGCAATCCGCTGCCCCTGATTAATCTTCGCCCACTGCTGTTCTTCCGTCAGTTCATTACCACCATCGCAGGAAGCAAAGCCGCACTGATGAGACAACAGCAAACGATCTTTCTCAATAATCGTGGAAGCCTCATCCAGCAAACGCAGTACACGCTCTTCATCGTCCAATGTACCTGTTTTGGAAGACAACAGTCCCAACACCACTTCGGTATTCGGCTTGTCTTTAAACACAGCCAGCGCTTCCAGCGAACCGGCACGATCATCATCCCATTCAAGGAAGAAACGATCGTATTTGAGCTGCTTCAGAAACAGATTCGCAATCTTCACATACGAGCCGCCACCCATATTGCGCGAATCGTAGTTACCGCGGCAATTATGCGTCCACATTTTCAGACCGAGACTGTGACCGTAGTCGATAATGATGTTGCTAATATCGATAAACTCCGTCGCCAGCGCCTGTACTTCCTCCTGATTAATATGCTCGCCTGTATACGGAGAGTTCGGATTGTCATCCGCAAACAGCTCCCACAAGCAATCGTCGAATTGCAAAATTTTACCGCCCGCAGCCGCAAAATCGTCTACAAATTCCTTATATGCTTTCACCAGACCAGCCTTTAGTTCCTTTGTATCCTTGTATACGGAGTCCTTGCCGCCGATATTATCCGACCAGGACAGCTCGCCGAAAATATGAGATGGCGAAGGCACGCACAGCTTTGTCTCACGATCGCCTGCACGCTCTTGCAGCTTTTTGTACACTTCGATAAAATGGTGGTTTTTGCCGCTCAGCTCGCCTGTAATGCGTAGACCGATATCTTTGCGCGTCTCATACTTTGAGCTACCGTCCGTATCACGGAAAAAGTAGCCATGATCTGCAATATATCGTTCGACACCGTCAAACCCCCAAACAAAGTCCAGATGCCACATCGATTTGGAATATTCACCATCGGTGATGATGGAGAGATCGTTTTGGATTTCTTTTTCGATTACAGATTGGATGGCACGGTCTTCGCATTGTTGGTAGCCATCGAATTCCTGGTAGAACGGGTATTGGATGTCATCGCGGTGTTCGATCTGGGTTTTGTATTCTAACAGTTCAGCCGGACGAAGCAGGCTGCCTACGATTTGGAATTTATCACTCATGTGGGAATCCTCCTGGTTGGGTAGTTTTGTGGTTGGATGGGGTCTTGCTTACCGTCGGTTGTTGTATGGGTTAATTTTAGCATGAGTGGGAGGGGTGTATGTAAGCTGAAAAGGTATGGCTGGTTATAGGGAGGGGCTATGGCGAAAAATCTTAAACTCACAAAATAATTATGTTTAAAAATTAACAATGACATTGTAGAGTTCAAGTTTGCTCTATAACATAATCGAAAGAATAGAATTGCTCACATTATTGATTGAATTGTACCTCTATATTAATTTATTCAAATATCGTTTGATTATATCTTCTACTTCACTAATATCATTCATATTATCAAACTCTGTATTTAAGTCCTGCAATATTTCATTCATTTGGATATCAGCAAATAAATTATTTTCTTCTTTTAACAGCTGCATAAATGCTTCAAGCTTCCCCTCTTGCTGCGTCTCCTCTATAGTTTTTTCAAAAATAAATCCTCCTAAACTAGCTATCATCGAAACAAAATCACTTTCGTCTACATCATTTGGATAAATTTTAGCTATTATATAAAGAATCCCAACTATACTGTATTTTGAAATCATATCAATAAGAGCTTTATTGTTTTCTTCATCCTCCAAAGAAAGAATTAAAGATAAAACATCTGGATGCGCAAAACCACATAAAAAACGGTAAGTATAATTTAAAACTTCTTTAGCCTCTCCCATTTTATCAATAGTGTATTTAGGAGTCGGACTCACTCCCAAAATCTTATAAGCATCAACATGTTTTCGTGTAACTGAATTCTTATGATAAGTGTATTGGTATAATCTAGATGCACTTTCGAATGTAACCCTTAATAATGTTGGCGTTTCCAAAAATAGATTGTTACTTCTCAATAACGTAATGCTATTTAATGTAGAAATCATACGTCTGATTAAGGCTCTTTTATAGTCTTCTGACTCATTCTTATGAATTTGAAGAACATTCCTTAACTTTTCGATATAATATTCAGTCGTTTTATCTTCTTCAAAAGAGAAATTTCGAATAAAATTTATTAGATTCAAGATTATTGCCCCTTTTAATTAATTTTAGAAAGGTAAATCATCTTCATTGATGTTATAACTAATATCTATATTACCTAAGCGTGTTTGAATATTATCAAGAACAATTTTTTGTTTGTAAGAGTCTAAGCTCGCTAATAATTGATAAAAACTCTTTATGTGTTTTACCTGTATATCCTGACTACTTTTGTAAGCAAAAGCACTTTTAATAAAACACTTAATAAATTGTGAATTATCTTGTATAAATGTTTCAAGAGAACTGCTACGAATCAAAGCCCCTAACCTGTTAAGTACTATATCAATATCATTTATTGGATCATACTTATCACGAAAATAAGAAATATGATCTACTAAAGCATCAGCAAAATTCTGATAAGTAGTCTTTTCTGAAATTGTAAAATCAATTTCGCTTAAAACTCCTTGAGAAATCGCTTGAGAAATATTATGAAAAGAAGCGTAACGTTTATCTGGATCTAATTTAGTCATTGTCTCGATAATATGATATAGTTTAAATCTTTCTACTAATCCTCTTTCTACAAGTATATTCTGAAATAATTTACCGATAAAATAAATCTCAGATTGATGATTGTACACACCTTCTAATTGAATTTCATTTGGTAATTGAGTAACTGGCCAATTAAGAAATATACTTCCTGCCCCAGTTTCTTCCAAATTCAACTTTTTACCAAAGCCAAAATCTATAATTTTAACTTTTTCATTTTTATCTATCATTATATTTGCAGGACGAATGTCTCTATGTAATATTTTCTTTTCTTCCAAATATTCAAATGCATAGATTACTTCTTTAAATACATCTTCCCACCAATCTTCGAAAAATGGTTCATACTGATCGATAGCTTGTCCTTCCACATACTCCATTTGTAAGTAACCCGTCTGAAATTCAGGATATAAGTAATAATTAAATATCCTTACAATACTGTGGTGAGATATATTAAATAAAATCTCAATTTCCTCAACAAATCGTCTATATGTATCATCTGAGTTGTTGTCGCCTTTAGGAGCATATTTTTTGAACGCAAATAACATATCCATAATCTCATCTTTTAGAAGATGAGCATCTCCAGTTCCTCCAGAACCTAGTGAAGCAATATATTTAAAGTTTCTCATACTATCAAATTTGACGGACTCTCCCGGTACTAACATTGAAATCCTCCTAGTATCAACTTAGAAGATATATTCTCACGATTATATATAAAATGTCAATTAAGTAATTTTGTAACTTACAATGTTGTATTTTCATGTCTTAAATCCACCTATTTTAATATACAAAACACAAAAACGCCCACCAATTAATTGGTGGGCGTTTCCATACTACATATGGAGGCGAGGGGAGTCGAACCCCTGTCCGAAGGTAACGCAACATAAGCTTCTACGGGTGTAGTTACAGCTTTGATGTCACCCTAGAGACTCCCTGTAACCGGATTCCCTTCGGGTCAGCCTGGTTGTCTTCTTCAGCACACCTCAGGCGGAGATGTGACAGCGTAGCCCACTTAGAGTTGGGCCCTCATCCTGGCACATGGGCGATGCGAGGCGAGAGCACGATTCACAGTTTCTTAGGCTGCGAAAGCGTAGTTGTTTTGTTGTTTGCCATTTAATAGGCTTTAGCGTTGATAAAGCGGACGCGTCCCCACTACCCGCTACTCATGCCCGACCTACCCCCGTCGAATCCAAGAACGCCCCCTTAATAAAAAGGGATGGATTAGTACGGGACGAGCGCATGAGTCTCGTCTTCCGAAGTGTCTGCTTCAAGCAGCCTTTCCCTCCATAGAAAGGGCTACCGTGGAACCGAACTCGCCATTCACTCCGAGTGGAGCAGATGGTTATACGTTTCCTCACAGACTTTGATTATACTACATTTCACTACAAAATGGTAGCGGTGCAGATGGGATGGCTCGGGATATACGAATAGGGTATATACCCTGTATCGTCTGCTCCCACTCACCTGGCTGACTAACTGCCTATTCTATTCGTTACCACATAGAGGATACGATGAACCACCGCATCCTCGTCTGTATGTTAGATCAATGCTTCTGATTCTCACGCAATGCGCGCTGGATATCGCGCTGTGCATCCCGTTTCGCCGCAGTCGCGCGTTTATCATGCTGCTTCTTACCTTTACCCAGTCCGATCAGCAGCTTGGCGTAGCCGTTACGAATGTATACCTTGAGTGGCACAATCGTGTAGCCATCACGCTTAGAAGCGCCGATCAGCTTGCGGATCTGTTCCTTGTGCAGTAGCAGCTTCCGTGTACGAGTCGGGTCCGAAGGATTGCTGCGGTTCCCTTCCTCAAACGGACTGATGTGCATATTGTGCAGGAATACTTCGCCGTTACGAATCGTAGAAAAAGCATCGCCGATATTGGCGCGTGCACGGCGCAGCGATTTGATCTCGGTTCCGGTTAGTACCATACCTGCTTCATACGTGTCCTCGATAAAATAATCGTGGGACGCTTTTTTATTTTGAGCGAGTACTTTGTTTTCGCTTTTTTTGGTTGCCATCTGGGGTCCTCCTTCCGCTTGTGTTCCCGCGCAGGGAGTTACGGAGTAGATTCAGGTATAGATTCGATCGAAGTCAATTATACCGTGCTTCATTCATCAGTCGCCATAGCATCATGCACATACCTGTATGTGAAAAAAAGAAAAACTGCTCCAGCGACTATTCATAGACTACATAAAATGAAAATTATGAAAATACATGTAATTAGGAGATAGGGTATAAATAAACGCCATATCTCTCTTTCAAGATGAGTAGGCCAAATAAGAAACTAGGAATAACCACACTTTTATATAGAGTAATCTATATCTTTGAATGATACTTATACTCTTATATAGCGCATACTGTATCCTTCGATAATACTCATGCTCCTATATAGCGTAATCTGTATCCTTCGATAGTACTCATGCTCCTATATAGCGCAATCTGTATCCTTCGATAATACTCATGCTCCTATATAGCGCAATCTGTACCCTTCCATGATACTCATGCTCCTATATAACGTAATCTGTATCCTTCGATAATACTCATGCTCCTATATAGCACATACTGTATCCTTCGATAATACTCATGCTCCTATATAACGTAATCTGTATCCTTCGATGATACTCATGCTCCTATATAGCTCAATCTGCATCCTTCGATGATATCTCTGCTTCTATACTAGCGTATTCTGTATCCCTCGATGATGCCTACACTCTTTACATAACGTATTCTTTACCTTTCGATGATAGCCATACTATTGCATAGCGCAGCTGGCATCTTTTAACCCGATCCATACTGTTATACAACGTAGCTTGCATCGTTCAACTTCATCCATCTTCTACAGTCTATATCTTATTCCGTACCCTGCGGCTTATCCTTTTTCTTCTTAAACTTACGTTTCGGCGGCTTCGTTGCCTCTGCCGGAGCGCTGTTCGTTACTGAAGAGGAAGCATCAGCAGGTTTACGGGATTTGTTTTTCTTCTTTTTGCTCGATTCTACTGGGCTGCTGTAGCCACCTTTGCCGGAGCCAAAGGCGAAGCTGCGCGAGCTACTTTCTTTGCCATTAGACGAGCTAGAGAAGTTAATGCCGCTGTCCTTTTTGCGCTTTTTCTTATTAGCACTGGAATTGGAGCCGGCACTGCTATTTTCGCTTCCGTTTACTGTTGATGCTGCTTGTGCAGATGTAGCTGCTCCTGCGGAGCCTCTTTTACGTTTGCTGCGTCCGCCTGTAGGATAGCGGACGGAATCGCCGCTAGTGCTGCTGCTATTACTATTACCATTTGCATTGCCTGTGGCAACACTATGATCTCCAGCGCGTCCATTGGGTGTACTTGCTGCTGTACTGTTGTTACCGCCAGCATTCGATTTTGCCTTTTTCGCAGCGCGTCCGAAGCGCTCGGCTTTTTTCGCGTTTTTGTTTTTGCTTCTGCGTCCTGTTCCAGCAGGGCGCTCGCCGTTACTACTATCTGTACGTGCTCCGCGGCCGCCGCGACGTTCGCTTTCCCCACGTCCGCTACGATCTCCGCGGTCGGAAGGGCGACGATTCGATTTAGGCATATCCGTCAATTCAAAGTCGATCGTATGATCGTCCATATTCACACCAGCGACGCGGATCGTGATCGTATCCCCGATGCGGAAGATGCGCGATGTGCGCTCACCGAGCAGGATCATTTGCTTATCGTCGAAATGATAGTAATCATCGGTCAGCATACCGAGGCGAATCAAGCCCTCTACGGTATTTTCCAGCTCGATAAACATACCGAAGCCGGTTACGCTGCTGATGATTCCTTCGAATTCTTCGCCCACTTTGTCGAGCATATACTCGGCTTTTTTAAGCTGATCTGTATCGCGCTCGGCATCTACAGCGACGCGCTCACGCTCAGACGATTGCTGGGCGATATCCGGCATACGGGATTCCAAATATGCCTGGCGTTCTGGAGAGAGTCCGCCGCCACCATTTTCGATCACTTCGCGAATAACGCGGTGGATGACCAGATCGGGATAACGACGAATCGGCGAGGTGAAGTGGCTATAGTATTCCGCGGCAAGTCCGAAATGGCCGGAGCTGTCGGCGGAATATTTTGCCTGCTTCATCGATCTTAGCATCATCGTACTGATAACCGTTTCTTCCTTCTCACCCTTGATCTCCTCCAGCAATTGCTGAAGCGCACGCGGGTGAATCAGGTTACCGGTGCCTTTAACGGCATATCCGAAATTCTGCACAAAGCCGAGGAAGCTTTGCAGCTTCTCTTGATCCGGGTTTTCGTGAATACGGTATAGGAATGGCACTTTAAGCCAGTGGAAATGCTCGGCTACCGTTTCGTTAGCAGCCAGCATGAATTCCTCAATAATCTGCTCAGCGATCGAACGCTCGCGTTTGACGATATCGATCGGTTTGCCACTTTCGTCCAGCAGAATTTTCGATTCTTCAAAGTCAAAATCGACCGCACCACGGCGCATCCGGTTGCCACGCAGCTTCATCGCCAGCTCACGCATTAATTTAAAGTCGTCGACTAGCGGTGCATAACGCTCCATCAGTTCAGGATCTTCATCTTCCAAAATACGGCGTACATTTTTGTACGTCATCCGTTCTTTCGTTTTGATCACACTGGTGAAAATATCGTGCTGCACGACTTTCATATGCTCATCGAATTCCATTTCACAGCTCAGCGTCAGGCGATCTACCTGTGGATTCAAGCTACAGATCCCGTTAGACAGGCGATGTGGCAGCATTGGAATCACACGGTCGACGAGATACACGCTACAACCACGATTGTATGCTTCCTCATCCAGCTTGGAGCCTTCACGCACATAATAGCCGACATCGGCGATATGAACGCCCAGGCGATAGTTGCCGTTTGGCAGACGCTCGACGTTAACGGCATCATCCAGATCCTTCGCATCTTCACCATCGATCGTCACGATGTTTTTGCCACGCAGATCGCGGCGTCCCTGTTGTACGATCTCTTCTTCGGTGATCGCATCCGGCGCGCCCTGCGCCTCGTCCATTACTTCATCCGGGAATGCTTCCGGCAGCTGATGTTTGCGAATGATCGACAGGATATCTACGCCCGGATCATCTTTATGTCCAAGCACCTCGACGATGCGACCTTCCGCAGCAGCACGTCCTTCCGGGTAACTGACAATTTCAGCAACGACTTTCTCGCCGTCGACTGCATTGCCAAACGATTCTTTCGGGATGAAAATATCGCGGTTAATCCGCTTATCATCTGGCAGCACAAAGCCATACGTGTCCAGTCCCTGGAACACGCCGACGATGCGCGTATTTTTACGTACAACAACACGCACGACAACACCTTCCATCCGTCCACCGGAAGCGTTACGCGATGTAACTTTTACCAGTACGGTGTCCCCGTTCATGGCAGTGTTCAGGTCATTGGCATGGATGTACACATCTCCATGCTCACGATCTTCAGGGATCAGAAACGCAAAGCCTTTCGCATGCGCCTGAATGCGCCCTTTGACCAGATCCATCCGTTCTGGTACGCCATAACGATTGGCGCTGTTAATCACGATATCGCCTGTCTCTTCCAATCGGTTGAGCAGCTTAACCAGTTCCTTAAAATCGGTAGCATCTTCAATTCCAAAATGCTCTTCCAGCTCCTGGTATGTCATCGGTTTATAAGCGGTTGCCCGCATAAATGTTAATAGTTGTTCTTCTGTAATCATAAAAATTCACCTCGGCCCACCTTCAGCAGCGCTCACGCTCATCCGGCTCATATGTAATTGCAGTTTGATGTGCTTTATACGCTGATCTGTGTCGGTGATGGATGATAGAACGCAGATCGGTCCATGATCTGCTGGACGTCTGCGTGTTGAACGAGTCGAACGATCATGCTTCATGTAGTATACACATACCCTAGTATACACTAATTTAATCGAGAGCCTGTAGTTCTCGGCGAAATTCGTAAGCAATCGAGCCACTTCCTATCTACTTCCTATCCCGTATACAAAAAAAGGCGGCACATCCGCCACTCTCTCCTTGGTTGAGAGTGGTGAATCGCCGCAAAGGATCTTGCACATCATGGACTTCAGTCTTGCTTCAACTTGCATGGGAACAATGGACAAGCTCGGGAACAGTTCCTATTATAAAACGGCAATATGAACTCTATATGAACAGGCAACAATGGCGAAAATATAAAAGGCTAGAGTAAATGCAATGCACGAGATGAACGCATAAAACAATTTCTTTAGCTCCAATAATCAATAATTATTAATTCAATAATTCATACGAAATCCTAACATTTACAACAGCATTCACAACGAATGATCCAGTCCGTTGACAATGTTACATTGAATTTTCAAAGTGGATTGAAGCTACGTATTGTTGATAAGAGTAGCAGAGCACCAGCACCTGATAAAAGGAAGATGTAAAATGGTCACAGCACTCGCTTGTTCACCTATAAACAAACCGCTATTCCTGAAAACCCCTTCCATTCTTTCCAACAAACAACCTCTCCAACAACAAACAACCTCTCCAACAACAAACAGCCCGGTACGCAGACTCCTCAGAGTCTCCATACCGGGCTGTTTGTGCTACCCTTAGATCACTACCGTTCAATTACTTGAACACAGCAACGAGGATTGCGAATACGAAAAATGCAGCACCCAGACCAGCAGTGGTACGTTGCAGCACCAGGTCCATACCGCGTGCTTTAGTTTTACCGAAAAGATGCTCGGCGCCGCCGGAGATGGCACCGGAAAGACCAGCACTTTTACCTTTTTGCAGCAGCACAACAATAATCAAAGCAACTGAGACGATTGTAAGCAGAATCTGAAAAGTTAATTGCATAATTTCCACCTCCTTGAAGGGTTACGCCGAGCCTCTATAAATGTATATGTACAGGTTGCACAACCATATCATTCTATAGAAACAGCATCTATAGTTTATCATACCGTAGGCTGCAATAGCAATGATTTCCTGGTGAAGCAACCTACCGTTTTTGCATAAAAAAATAGCCATCCGCTGAAACGGATGGCTGCTGTCCGGTACATGGCTGGCTAGAGCGACATAAGTAGCGGCTCAAGCCGCCTGTGCCAGAAATGTACGGTCAGCCGCAACGCCCATTCCTGTAACGGATGGCAGGCAGCATGAAACCATGCTGTGCAGCTCTGACGGATACCGACACGCTTGAGCCAAGCCGCTCAAACGTCGATAATCCAGTCACCAGATTAATTGTATAACGGGAAGACGATCCCCGAAGCTGTCATCGTAGTACGAGTAGCTGAACTGGCATGTTGCGTTCGATCTACTGTGTACCACCTCACCTGCCAGCAATCGCAAAGCGACTACCAGCAATGAATGCTAACGATAAAAGAATACCCGATGCAAGGCATATCTCCTATTACCCTTCATATGAACAGCTCCGTGTCGTCCCTCTCCAGGGCAGCCCTCGTTTGCCGACAGGCGGCAAGATCCGCTGGCTGCCCGGTGCAGCATACCGAGATACCGATTGCTCGTCCCCAGCCCATTCGAATCACCATAGCGATAATCGATACAGGGCGAGCTTTAGTTGTAAGCGATATATCCGAATCATTCACTTAGGGCAAGCTCGTTCACTTAGCCTGAGCGATTTTGAAACTTTGGATGTTATCTGCTTATCTCGATCTCCATGCATTACGTCCTCTCCATAACTACCGGAATGAACGATTCCGATCAAACAGAATTACTTCGTCAAACCTCTGTACTCAGTCAGGTTGTAGAAGGATTTCAGGCCGTCATATTTAGCAACTTCGCCCAGACGATCTTCGATGCGAAGCAGTTGGTTGTATTTCGCGATACGGTCGGTACGGGAAGGAGCACCCGTTTTGATCTGACCTGCATTAGTTGCTACTGCGATATCAGCGATTGTGTTATCTTCGGACTCACCGGAACGGTGGGAGATAACTGCTGTGTAACCAGCGCGTTTCGCCATTTCGATCGCTTCGAATGTTTCAGTCAGCGTACCGATTTGGTTTACTTTGATCAGGATCGAGTTACCGATACCTTCTTCGATACCACGGCCCAGACGCTCAGTGTTCGTTACGAACAGATCGTCACCTACGAGTTGAACTTTGTTGCCCAGTTTCTCAGTCAGCAGTTTCCAACCTTCCCAATCGTCTTCGGAGCAACCGTCTTCGATTGTGATGATTGGGTATTTTTCTACCCAGGAAGCCAGCAGGTCTACGAACTCAGCAGAAGTGAAGGATTTGCCTTCGCCTTCCAGTACGTATTTACCATCTTTGTAGAACTCAGTGGAAGCAACGTCCATACCCAGGAATACGTCAACGCCTGGTTTGTAACCTGCTTTTTCGATCGCTTCGATGATGGCAGTCAGCGCTTCTTCGTTCGAAGCGAAGTTAGGTGCGAAACCACCCTCGTCACCAACAGCTGTGTTCAGACCTTTGCTGCTCAGTACGGATTTCAGGTTGTGGAAAATCTCAGCGCCTGTACGCAGAGCTTCTTTGAAGCTTTTCGCGCCAGCTGGGATAACCATAAACTCTTGCACGTCTACGTTGTTGTCCGCGTGCTCACCACCGTTGATGATGTTCATCATTGGTACTGGCAGTTGTTTTGCATTGAATCCGCCCAGGTAAGAGTACAGTGGCAGACCTAGAGCTTCAGCAGCAGCACGTGCTACAGCCATAGAAACAGCCAGAATTGCATTAGCGCCCAGTTTACCTTTGTTAGGTGTACCATCCAGCTCGATCATTTTGCGGTCGATTGCCATTTGGTCTGTCGCGTCCATACCGATTACTTCTGGAGCGATGATTTCGTTTACGTTGTCAACAGCTTTCAGAACGCCTTTACCGAGGTAACGGGATTTGTCGCCGTCACGCAGTTCAACCGCTTCGTGTGCACCAGTGGAAGCACCGGAAGGTACGATTGCGCTAGCTACAACGCCGGATTCCAAATATACTTCTACTTCAACAGTCGGGTTACCGCGGGAGTCCAGGACTTCGCGAGCATATACATTCTCAATAGTTGTCATGATTCAAAAGTCTCCTTCACTTGGATAAGTTTGAGCGGATGGGGACAGAGACTGCCGTCCATCCTTATATGTGGAACGCGCCATAGCAGCAGACAGGCGATTTCAGCGGAACATGACGAGCATGTTAATCGCATGCCAGCTACACGGTTCGTTCATAACGAATTCACTACTTCTGCGCAAATCGCAGTCGTATGCAGAAGCGTACTTATTTGCGACTGGAAATGATCGATGTACCGGTCATTTCCTGTGGTTTATCAATGCTGAGCAGGTCGAGAATCGTAGGGGCGATATCACCCAGGATGCCGCCTTCACGCAGCACAACATTAGGATCGGTTACGATAAACGGAACCGGGTTCGTTGTGTGCGACGTTTGCGGGCGACCGTCTTCGTCGATCTCGGTTTCAGCGTTACCGTGGTCAGCTGTAATCAGCGCCACGCCGCCTTTGGCCAGGATCGCTTCAACGACACGTCCAACACATTCGTCAGTGGTTTCCACGGCTTTGATCGTCGGCTCCAGCTTACCGGAGTGACCTACCATATCCGGGTTAGCGAAGTTCAGGATAATCACATCCTGTCTTTCCGCTTCGATCTCCGCTACGCAGGCATCGGCTACTTCGTATGCGCTCATCTCCGGTTGCAGATCATACGTTGCCACTTTTGGTGAGTTGATCAGAATACGAGTTTCGCCTTCCAGCTCTACATCGCGTCCGCCGCTAAAGAAGAACGTAACGTGCGGATATTTTTCCGTTTCAGCAATACGCAGTTGCTTTTTACCGTGCTGTACAAGCACTTCGCCCAGCGTATTGTCGAGACTTTTCGGTCCGAAGGCAATATGGCCTTGTACCGTTGCGCTATAAGTGGTCAGACAAACATAATACAGGTTTTTCGGATAGCTGCCGCGCTCAAAGCCGGCAAAATCCGGTTGTGTAAATGCTTGAGACAGCTGAATAGCACGGTCAGGACGGAAGTTCAGGAACACGATAGAGTCACCGTCGTTCACGGTACCTACCGGCTGGCTTTCGCCATCCACAATCACAGCCGGAACCACGAACTCATCGTATACTTCTTCTTTATAAGAAGCGGTAACAACGCCCAGTGGATCAACAAACTGCGGGCCTTCGCCATAAGCGATCGCACGGAATGCTTTCTCTACACGTTCCCAACGCTTGTCGCGATCCATTGCATAGTAACGACCCTGTACGCTGGCAATTGTACCAACGCCGATGGAGCTGATCTTTTCGATCAATTGCTCCATAAAGCCTTTACCGCTATCTGGTGCTACATCGCGACCGTCCAGGAATACGTGGATCAGCACATCGTGAAAGTCTTGCTTTTTCGCCATTTCCAACGTAGCAAATAGGTGCTCGATATGGCTGTGTACGCCACCATCGGACAACAGTGCAAACAAATGCAGCTTTTTGCCGTTTGTTTTGGCATTTTCGAATGCGCCGACGATTGCTTCGTTTTGGAAGTATTCGCCGTCACGGATCGATTTGGAGATGCGAGTCAAATCTTGATATACCGTGCGACCTGCGCCGATATTCAAGTGACCCACTTCGGAGTTACCCATTTGGCCATCTGGCAGACCTACCGCTTCGCCGCAAGCTGTCAGTGTTGTATGGGGGTATTGTGACATGTAACGGTCATAGTTCGGCTTTTTCGCCTGAGCAACACCGTTGCCTTCGACTTCTGCACGCAGACCGAAACCGTCCATAATGATCAGAGCTACTGGTTTTGGTACAGCCATTTACTTCGCCCCCTCAACGAGCGCGATGTAAGATTCAGGCTGTAGACTTGCGCCGCCAACGAGTGCTCCGTCGATGTCGCTTTGTCCCATGTACTCCTTCACGTTCTCCGGTTTTACGCTACCGCCGTATTGAATACGAACCGCGTTAGCTACTTCTTCGTTGTACAGGTCTTTGACTACGCCACGAATGTAAGAGATTACTTCATTCGCATCAGCGGAAGTAGAAGATTTGCCTGTTCCGATTGCCCAGATTGGCTCGTAAGCGATAACCGTTGCTTTCGCTTGCTCTTCGCTCAGGCCAGCCAGTGCGCCTTCGGTTTGTACTTTACATACATCTTTCGTTTGGTCAGCTTCGCGCTCTTCCAGCTTTTCGCCAACACATACGATTGGAGTCAGGCCGTGACGGAAGGCAGCATGTGCTTTCTTGTTCACGATTTCGTCCGTTTCAGCAAAATATTGACGACGCTCGGAGTGACCGATGATCACATAGTCCACACCCAGGTCTTTCAGCATCACGCCGCTGATTTCACCTGTGAATGCGCCGTTGTCTTCAAAATGAAGGTTTTGCGCGCCGATTTTGATGGAGGTGCCTTTTACAGCTTCAACCAGTGCAGGCAGGTTTGTAAATGGTGCACAGATTACACTCTCTACGCCTTCTACTTCTGCTTTGCCCTTGATGCCTTCGATGAATGCTTGAGCTTCCGGAACGGTTTTGAACATTTTCCAGTTGCCGGCAATGATTGGTGTTCTCACTGAAGTATCACTCCTTCTATTCCATACTTGCACGCCGCCTCACGATGGTGTGCGGCGTGCATACTGCTTTTATTGTAAACTTATTTATCGTTCAGTGCCACAACGCCTGGAAGTGCCTTACCTTCCATGAATTCCAGCGAAGCGCCGCCACCTGTGGAAATATGATCCATTTTGTCAGCCAGGTGGAATTTCTCAGCTGCTGCTGCGGAATCGCCACCACCGATGACAGTGTAAGCGTCTGTTGTTGCGCAAGCTTCTGCTACCGCACGTGTACCGTGGGAGAATGGCTCGATTTCAAATACGCCCATTGGTCCGTTCCAAACGACCAGTTTGGAGTTTTTGATCACGTCAGCGTAGATCTCACGTGTTTTTGGACCGATGTCGATGCCTTCCCAATCCGCAGGGATGTCGCCAACTTCAACGATACGAGTGTTCGCATCTGCGCTGAAATCGTCAGAGATCACGATATCAACTGGCAGATAGAAGTTTTTGCCCAGTTGTTTTGCTTTTTCGATGAAGCCCAGAGCTACGTCCAGCTTGCTTTCGTCCAGCAGGGATTGACCTACTTCATGACCTTGAGCTTTCATGAATGTGTAGGACAGACCGCCACCGATAATGACGTTGTCTGCCAGGTTCAGCAGGTTGTCGATCACATCGATTTTGTCTTTTACTTTGGAACCACCAACGATCGCTGTGAAAGGACGCTCTGGATTGTTCAGCGCTTTACCGAGTACATCCAGTTCTTTCTCCATCAGCAGACCAGCTACTGCTGGCAGGTGATGCGCGATACCTTCTGTCGAAGCATGTGCACGGTGAGCCGCGCCAAAGGCATCGTTAACGAACAGATCTGCCAGCTCAGCAAATGCTTTTGCCAGTTCTGGATCGTTTTTCTCTTCGCCTGCATGGAAACGAACGTTTTCCAGTACAAGTACATCGCCATCGTTCATGTCAGCGATTTGTGCTTTTACTGCATCACCAGTTGATTCGTCAGCTTTGGCTACCGGTTTACCCAGCAGTTCGGACAGACGCTCCGCTGGAGCAGTCAATCTCATCGATTCAACGACTTCGCCTTTTGGACGACCCAGGTGACTTGCCAGCAGCACTTTCGCGCCTTTTTCGATCAGGAAATTGATCGTTGGCAGCGTTTCACGAATACGCTTGTCATCTGTAATTTTGCCATCTTCCATCGGTACGTTAAAATCCACACGTACAAATACCACTTTGCCAGCTACTTCTACATCACGTACACTTTTTTTGTTCATTAGTCGTTCCTCCATGCCCATAGTTTGGAGCATGCGCCGGGCGAAAATAGCCGCCGATATGTACAGCAGACAGGGAAACAATATCCCTGTGCTACTGCTGATTCTGCACCATCTTCGCCGCCGGCATCATGCCGATATTCCATTCACCCCGGCATCCGTCAGGCATCGCCTTTCAGACGGTCAAACACTCCCGGTGAGTATTCAACTTAGAAAAAGCGGAAACAAATGAGCTCTGTTTCCGCTTTATGGAATTAATATTTATTTCAGCTAGAGGGCTGGATCAGCCTTTGTTTGCGAAGTATTCCAGCGTGCGAACGAGTTGTGCAGTGTAAGACATTTCATTGTCATACCAAGCTACAGTTTTAACCAGTTGCTTGTCGCCAACAGTCAGAACGCGAGTTTGTGTAGCATCGAACAGGGAACCGAAAGTCATACCTTTAATATCGGAAGATACGATTTCGTCTTCTGTGTAGCCGTAAGTTTCTGGGTCAGAAGCTTCTTTCATTGCTGCGTTTACTTCGTCAACTGTTACGTGTTTCTCCAGAACCGTTACCAGCTCAGTCAGGGAACCAGTTGCTACTGGAACGCGTTGTGCGCCACCATCCAGTTTACCTTGCAATTCAGGGATAACCAGACCGATTGCTTTAGCAGCACCAGTGGAGTTAGGGATGATGTTTTCAGCTGCTGCGCGAGCACGACGGAAGTCACCTTTAGCGTGTGGTGCATCCAGTGTGTTTTGGTCGCCAGTGTAAGCGTGAATTGTAGTCATCAGGCCTTCAACAACGCCGAATTTGTCTTGCAGTGTTTTTGCCATAGGTGCCAGGCAGTTTGTTGTGCAAGATGCGCCGGAGATAACTGTTTCTGTACCATCCAGAATTTCGTGGTTAACGTTGTAAACGATTGTTTTCATGTCGCCAGTTGCTGGAGCGGAGATAACAACACGTTTAGCGCCAGCTTTCAGGTGAAGCTCAGCACTTTCTTTTGTTGTGAAGAAACCAGTACATTCCAGAACGATGTCTACGCCCAGCTCGCCCCACGGCAGTTCTTCAGGGTTACGGTTAGCCAGAACTTTAACTTCTTTACCGTTTACTTTGAAGAAACCGTCATGTACTTCAACGTCACCGTTGAATTTACCTTGTGTTGTATCATATTTCAAAAGATGTGCCAGCATTTTAGCATCTGTCAAATCGTTAATTGCTACAACTTCAATACCTGCTACGTCTTGAATACGACGGAAAGCAAGGCGTCCAATACGTCCAAAACCATTAATACCAACTTTAACCATGAGTTAATTCCTCCTAGAAATAAGTTTGTTGAAATTTATGCAATCAAGACAAGGCTACATGAGCCTGTCGAGACAGTGATAATAATAGTACGATATTTTGCTATCGCAAAAATCCTTTTTCCGTTCACCCGTGTTCGAAATTCGCTAACACTAGAACAGTAAAATATTTTGCTTGGCAAAAATCACTCTTTACTGATCCTCACGTTAGAAATTCACTAACACTGAAACAGTAAGATATTTTGCTATCGCAAAAATCATTTTTCATTGAACCCCGTGTTCGAAATTCACTAACACTATAACAGTACATGTTTCTGCGGGCGGCTGCCGGAAACAGGAATGTAGCCGTAGCTTACAACTCCTTCACGATCTCCCGTGCAGCAGCCTCGTCGATGACCAGAATATCTTCCTGGCCGAATTTAAGTACAGCGTGAATCGATTGTGCTTTGCTGCGTCCGCCAGCGATACCGATCACCACTTCCGCATTAGCGATATCTTCCAGCTGCAAACCGAGCGTCAACATGTGATGCACGGTTTGCCCTTCGGCATTAAAATAATGCCCAAACGATTCCGCTACTGCGCCTGCTTCGCGAATCTCTTCGACAAGCTGTGGATCAAGGCGACGACGGCGTACCATCTCCATCGCATCACCGATGCCATGAATAATAATACGTGCACGGCGGATGAATTCGACAATCTCTCGTACATTCTCATCCTCGTACAGCAGCTCATAAGCGTCTCTTCGTAGCAGGTCAGGTACATGCAGCAGCCGGTACTGCGCGCCAACCCGCTTCGCCATCGTGGATACGATGGAATTCGCCTGGTATTCCATATTTTCGCCAAGTCCGCCTCTTGCCGGAACGAACCAGGCATCCCTGAGCGGAGCTGGTAAGGTTGGATTCAATTGCTCCGCCACCTCAGCCAGCGTAAAACCGCCGGTTACAGCCACAATATCATCGTCGCGCATCACACTGAGCAGTGCTCGTGCGCCTGCTCGTCCCAGATTCTGCTTCGTACTAACCGAAGTGTCGCTGTCTCCAGGCACAATGGTGACCTGCTGTAGTCCGTAAGCCTCGCGGATACGATCTTCCAGAACGGATAAACCAAGTAGCTCTTCCATTAATGGCTCAAGCTCTTCAAGCAGTTGTCTGCCTGCATCGCTAACACGCATTCCCGTGCTCTCAATCTCCAGCAGTCCCTGCGCCTTGAGTAGATCAGTTTCAGCGCGCAGCACACGCTCCGTCATGTTGAGCGAAGCGGCAAGTGATCTGCGTCCAACTAACCCCGTCATCATAACCTGATGTAAAATCGCGTATCTTTTTTTTAGTACGTCAGTGAGATCGGGCAGAAGCTGCTTTTGTATTTCCAATAATTTGCGCATGCTTTCCACTCCTGCAACTTATCTCGCTCAGTGTAATCTCATTTCATTTAACCAGGCTTTGGTATTTGGACTCAAAATGTCCCAGCATAACTTTTTAAGTCCCACATCTATATTAACCAATTTTCGATGCAGAAGCAAGTATAGATGACAACTATTTGTGGAAGGTTGGCGTAATACATTTTGTAAGGGCTACCTTGCTTTTTAAAGTTCTTTCATCTATAATCATTCTTGCTGTTGCTTATTTGCGCCCGTGGTCCAATGGATATGACGTAGGCCTCCGAAGCCTGAGATCCAAGTTCGATTCTTGGCGGGCGCGCCACTTAGTTTCACAACATGATGGAGAAGATATTCGGAAAAGAATAATCATCCTGTCGCACAGTGTTCCAGTATTAGTTATACCAGATATTTGTTAAATACATATTATTTCCATGTATGAATCGTGGAAACGCACGTTAACCAGCAGATGCTGGTTATTTTTATATGTGGCTGTAGATGCAAAATAAGCAGGCTCCTTCTTCTATTAACCCAATTTCCAGTAAATTAGGCATTTTTAGGGCGGATAGTTTGACTTTCTTTGACTTTTAGTTTGAACTGCCCTATAATGTGGTAAGAACAATTGATTCTTGTCATTGTTTGACCAGAGATTCCACTATATAATGACATTTACGATGATCGTAATTTGAGGAGGGTTTCTAGTGAGTTATATCCCTATGGTCGTAGAACAGAGCAGTCGAGGCGAACGCGCTTACGATATTTATTCCCGTTTGCTGAAAGACCGCATCATCTTTCTAGGTTCGGAAGTTAATGATGTTGTAGCGAATGCGATTATTGCACAAATGCTGTTCCTGGAAGCCGAAGACCCGGAAAAAGATATTCACCTTTACATTAACAGCCCTGGTGGTTCAATCACGGCAGGGATGGCCATTTATGATACAATGCAATTCATCAAAGCCGATGTGTCCACGATCTGTGTCGGTATGGCAGCAAGCATGGGCGCGTTCCTGCTGAATGCTGGTGCCAAAGGCAAGCGCTTTGCATTGCCAAACAGTGAAGTGATGATTCACCAACCACTCGGTGGTGCACAAGGTCAAGCGACCGATATCGAAATCAGAGCACGTCGCATTCTGAAAATGCGCGATAAGCTGAACAAAATCCTGGCTGATCGTACCGGTCAACCGCTGGAACGTATCGAGCGCGATACCGATCGTGACTATTTTATGACGGCTGCTGAAGCTGCTGATTATGGTCTGATCGATAAAGTCATCGAAAAAACACCTCCACAGGGCGTGTAATAACGACCTCTGCACAGGTAGAATAACAGGAAAAAGCTGCAACGGAATGAGCCGTTGCAGCTTTTTTGTATTTATGATGTTGTGTATATTGTATTTACGATGTTGCGTGTATTCTATTTTGTATGCTGTTATATGCAATCTATTCATCGTACAGGTATATATGATGATCAAATAGCATCTCCTATATCGTTATTGATACGCTTTTAGCGGATTCGTACCGGCTTTCAGTAGCTGATTAAAAGTAAAATGAAATTCTGGAGTACCTGCTGCATACGGCGCAATCGCATATTGCTGGAAGAAGATCGTAAAGCCACTGTCCGTCAGGTAGTAATCATCCAGATAAGCACTAGAATTTTTGGACAGTTCGTTAAACGAATCCAGTGTACCGTCTTCCGCGCCATCTTGCTTTTTAATTTCATTTTGCAGCAGCTGTTTGAGATCCTGACGATACGAAGCATTCGACTTCAGCAGATCATTCAATTTCAGCGCTTTACCGTCCTGGAGTGAGAACGTCATACCTGTTAACGTCTCTCCACCATGTGCACCGCCGAGATATCCATAGTCATACAGCAGGAAGCTGATCACACCATTCTGGTTATAGCTGACTTTATAGCCGCTATCCCCTTCATATTGCATGCTTGGCGAAACGGGCTTACCCGCTTCCTGAATCTGCTTGTCCATTGTAGCCATCCATTGCTCAACATGCGCTTTCAATGCGTTATTGATCTTCGTTTGAGCAGCTTCATTTGTTAAACCAGAGATGACCGGATACGTGAAGTTTACATTTGTATATGTATTGTTGATCGAATGAGCCAACGTTGTCGGTGTGATCGTGATGGCGTTCATACCCGCTGTCGTCACAATCACCGTATTCGTCGCTTTGTCCCATACAGTACGATAACCGAATGGCTCAGACAATGCTTTCGTTTCCACATAGGTTGTGCCTTTAATAACCTGACTATCATACGTATCGCCCAGTTCGCTGCTGTTGAATGTAACGAACAGATTATCTTTTGCGCCTCCATCGGTATATAGGAGGTATGTGGAAATTTGCTTGCCTTTCGTTACGATCACGGTCCGTGTTTTCGCATCATATGTAACGGTGGCACCTAGCGCTTTCGCTGCTTCTTTTAACGGTATAAGCGTTTTACCTGTTTTGCCGAGAATGCCCTGTGTCGAGATCGCTTTCCCTTCTACCTGTACATGCACAATAGACGTGTTCATGTTATGACTGGTCGTTGCTGCATAGACAGACCCTGTATTTCCAGGCAAAATAGCGATTGTACCTGTTGTCGCCAGCGTTGCTGCTAAGACCAGCGCAGCCATTTTGGGGAGACGGGTCGTATTGTTCATTGGATCTGGTGTGTTCATTTCTTTAGTATTTTTTTACTGGGGATGCGTATAAGCAAAGCAAGTTGACACGCCCAGGATGGATCAGTCACCCACAATGTATGTCATACGATCGACATGCAAACGTCATGACCTGTACTGAAACGCTAACTATAGATTCATTTTCAAGATTGCGTACGAAACGATCTGCCAACAAGCCGAATCAGCATATACATGGCATTGACAAACGAATTACAGACATGCAAAAGCTGCAACGAAATAAGATAGTTGCAGCTTTTTGTATGCATGTATAACTCATCATACGAGTTGTACTTTATAGCAAAAGCTTTTATTTAAAATCTTTCAGTGGATTCATACCTGACTTCAATAGCTGACCGAAAGTAAAGTTAAACTCTGGGCTACCGGATACGCCTGGTGCGATATCATATTTTTGGAAGAAAACCGTGAAGCCACTGTCGTTCAGGTAATAGTTGTTCAGGTAGCTGCTGGAGTTTTTGCTCAACTCGTTAAATTGTTCCAGTGAATAGCCCATTGTATCGCTCTGTTTTTTAATATCGGCTTGCAGCAATTTTTTGATATCTTGACGGTACGAAGCGTTCGATTTCAGCAGATCATCCAGTTTGATTGCTTTACCATCTTTAAGTGAGAAGGTCATACCTGTCAGTAGATCATCGCCATGAGCACCACCGAGGAACTGATAATCGGTCAGCAGGAAGCTGATCACACCGTTCTGATTGTATGTTACTCGGTAACCGCCATCAATTTCATAGCTCAAGTCTTTGGAGTAAGGAGCACCTGCTTCTTCCACTTGCTTTTTCATGCCTGCCAGATACTGATCAAAATGTGCTTTGAGCGCTTTGTTGATCGCCGTTTGCGCAGCTTCGTTGTCCAGACCAGATACAACTGGATAGATCACATTGACAGTTGTGTATTTATTTTGGATCGGATCAGCCAGCTTTGTTGGGGTTACCGTGACGTTATTGATGCCTACGGTAGTAAAGTTCACCGTGTTGGTCGCTTTGTTCCATACGGTACGGTAGCCAAATGGCTCCGATAATGCTTTCGCTTCCACGTAGGATACCCCTTTTACAACCTGACCGTCATAACTTTCCCCCAGCATACCGCCATTAAATGTGACAAACACATTGTCGGTATGGGCATCACTGTAGATCGTATAAGAAGAAGTTTGCTTGCCCTTTGTAACGATAACATTATGTGTTTTGGCATCATAAGTAACCGTAGCACCCAGCGCCTTCGCGGCGTCTTTCAGCGGCACCAGCGTTTTGCCGGCTTTACTGAGCATGCCCTGTGTTGCTACAGCTTTGCCTTCGACCTGTACATTCACAACCGATTTATTCACTTTCTGGCTTGTCGTTGCAGCGTATACGGAAGCTGTGCTGCCAGGTAAAATAGCGATTGTACCTGCCGCTGCCATCGTAGTTGCCAGCACCAGTGCAGATATTTTTTTGAGGTAGTTGGTGTTTTTCAGCGTATATTGCTTGTCCATTATCCATCTCTCCTGTTCATTCATTCAAAGTTCGTCTCAACATTGCCCAGTATAACTAAATTGCTGCGCACTTGATTTACAAACTGCTTAAAACAGAGTGACAACATCGACATGCGCATATTGCTAAAAGTAAGAAAATTGTAAATAAAACAGCTGATTCAAATCGTATACGAAGGCGTAATAAAGTTTCCATTTTTCAGATATGTCCGGTTTGGCAAACAGGGATTATACTGAAACGATGTGAGTAATGCTACGTATTACCTTTACCGTTCAAGCATTGAAACAAAAATGCACAGCCACAACCAGCATCCGAATTCGGACGACTGTTATGACTGTGCAGATCGTACTTGCATTTTACGAAATTGACATCTCCTGCTGTAACTGTTTATTTCATTGCGTATTGTACAGTCAGCGTCGTATTCAACTCAATCATACCTGGCTGAATCGAAGTACCGGAGCTTTTAGCACCATCCATTGTTGCTTCGGCACGTTGCATCACGATTGGAGGCGTAACCGATCCGGAATCGCTTACGGACAGCAATTCGCCAAGTGTGCGATTCGCTGCTTTGGCGATCGAACCCGCTTTGGATGCTGCATCTTTCATCGCTTTGGCAATGACTTGATCTTCATAGGTTTGTGGGTTTTCGACATCGAAGTTTACAGAGCCGACATTGTTTGCGCCCGCAGCAGATGCGTCATCCAGCAGCTCACCGATCTTATCCAGATCACGATATTTTACTTCCAGCGTATGATATGCCGTATAACCTGTAACTTTTTGCCCGTCCTTGTCGTTATAGTTGTAGTTAGGCTGAACATAGAATTGCACGGTTTGAATATCTGCCTGTGGAATCGACCATTTTTTGAGCAATGCGGTCAGCTTACTCATTTTCTGTGCATTGGATGCTTGTGCCTTAGCAGCTGTAGTTGCCGTAGTTTGTGCGCCAATCGATACATACGCAATGTCAGGCTTTACAGACAGCTTGCCATTTCCGCTTACATTGATGACTCCTGTAGCTGGTGCAGCCTGTGTAGTCTCCGCCGCATACGCTGAGCTTGCTCCTGGCAAGGCAACACTCATCATCACACCTGTAAGCAATGTGACTGCGAGCAACAGGGAGGCTATAGATTTAGTTTTTTTCATTATCGCTTCACCCTTTCGTCTTTATACCTAGTAAACGCTTAGGTAAAAGCGAATGTTGCAACATATCCCGTTAATTTAGGGTATATATAGTAAAAGGGCTTGATTGCTAATTCGGATGCCCACAGGCTAGATGTAGCAAGGCTTGTCCCAGACTCGGCACAGATTATCGCACACATCAAAAGGCACATGATTCCAGTATCATCACAAATAATCCCGCCCGGTGAATAGCGCCACGCTTGTACCACAGGAGACAGGGATAACACAAAGAGGGGAGCGTCACCATGTTAAAAAAGAAATTTGTACGGAGTTCCATCCTACTCCTGGCAAGTGTACTACTGCTCTGTAGCCTGATTCCAGCAGCAAGTGCAGCACCTGTTACCGCTACACCACGCGAAGTCAAGCTGGAGTGGAACGGTACTCGTCTTCCGCAAAATGGTCTGCTCATTGAAGGCAGCACGATGATTCCTGTTGTGTTACTGCGCGACTCGATCGGAGTGACACTCCGCTATGAGCCGACAGTTAAAACGTATACACTACTGCAAAATGATGATCAGATCGATATGATTATGAGTACGGATGGCGTAAAAATCCGTCTGAACAATCATCAGTGGAAAGGCCCGGATGCACAGGTCATCAATGGCCGTATGTATGTGCCGTTTACCGTGCTGCGCGATGGCTTCGGCTATCAAAGCTCGTGGAATGCGACTCAGGTGAAGCTTAATTTTGCGAAAAAGGGAATTTTCTTAGAGGAGTAGGTAACTTTTTATGTCCTCTTAATCTCTTTAAATGATTTCTGCTAATTTCTGCGAAAAATTAGACCTGACGACATGATGCATCCGCTGTTTAGCTCGAATTCTTTGTATGTCCGGTCTTACCCTATAAGCAAATATGGACTGGCGTTTCATTCAAATACAACAGACCCAATCAAATACAAATACCAAAAAAACCGCCACCCTATGGTGACGGTCCCGGCCTTTCAACAACGGATGAAGGGCTTTTTTTATTGGTTTTCCAGTTCTTCTTTGCTTACCAGGCCAACTAAAGCGTTTACAGCAGATTCTGCATCCGCACCTTCAGCACTGATGTACACTTCAGTACCCGAGCTGATCGCAAGGCTCATAATCCCCATAATACTTTTAGCGTTAACTTTTTTGTCGTCTTTTTCCACGAAAATCTCAGAAGAATATTTATTCGCTTCCTGTACAAAAAGTGCCGCAGGTCTTGCGTGTAATCCCGTTTTCAAGCGAACCACTACCGGGTGTTTGATCATGTGACAATTACCCCCTAAAATACGTATTCATTGCAATTTATAAGTGTATTACACTGATGCCTTCAATATTGACACTTATTCATCATACTACATTATTATAACATGCGCTTTATCAGAAAAAAATAAAGCATCATTACGCATAGTAGATATTTTATACCAGATGCTCGTTACGTACCTTTTCCGCCAGCTCGTCAATTTTACGCAGTCGGTGATTGACGCCGGACTTGCTCACGCCGCCTTTGAGCATTTCGCCCACTTCCTTCAAGTTCATGTCGGGATGAGCTAAGCGAATTTCTGCAACTTCGCGCAGCTTGTCTGGCAACTGCTCCAAACCCAGATGACGCTGGATCAGACGAATATTATCGATCTGGCGTACCGCCGCCCCGATCGTTTTGTTTAAGTTTGCCGTCTCACAATTGACGATCCGATTAACCGAATTACGCATATCACGCATAATACGCACGTCTTCAAATTTAAACAACGCTTGATGCGCTCCGATAATGCTCAGAAATTCGATAATTTTCTCGCCTTCCTTAATGTATAAAATAAAGCCTTTTTTGCGTTCGATACAACGCGCATTCAGATCGAATTCATTCGCCAGATCAACAAGTGCCTGGCACTGCTCTTCATACATGGATGCAATCTCCAGATGATAGGAGGAGCCTTCCGGGTTATTCACCGAGCCACCTGCCATAAAAGCACCACGCAGGTAAGCACGCTTGCAACATGTTTTACTCACCATCTGCTTATTAATGCCAGGGGTGAACATAAAACCTTCGGACACAATTTTTAATTGACTCAAAATTTCCTGTACACCTGCCGGAATCCGGACGATGTATACATTGTTCTTTTTCAGCCGCATTTTTTTGCGTACAAGCAGCTCGGTATGGACCGCAAAATGCTTTTTGATCAGGGAATAAATCCGTCTTGCAATTGCGGCATTCTCCGTGGAAATGTCCAGTATAATCTTTTTGTTGGACACCTGCACGGAACCGTTCATCCGAATTAAGGCCGACAGCTCTGCCTGCTCACAGCAGTCATCCGCTTCGATCATAGTCAATTCTTTTTTGGTTTGCGCCGCAAATGACAATGGACTCACCCTTTCGATAAAATATGTTTCTTCACCTGTTCATAAATGTGATGGCTGAGCATCTCTGCGTCATGTCGCAGGTACGTGCCGTACATCACCATTTTGTCAGCGATGATCCGATAGCCCATCGCTTCCACCTCATCCTGGTCCAGCTTGACCGGCTTGGCACCTTGCTCTGCATAACGCTTTTGCACGCGCAGCGGAATCGGCTCATTATTCACGAGTACATAGTCGAACAGCCGATGTCCAACATGTTCATAGATCGCATTTAAATGGTCACTGACCGCGTAGTTGTCAGTTTCGCCGGGCTGTGTCATCACATTACAGATGAACAACCGCAACGCATTAGACGCTAGAATCGCATCCGCCAGCTTGGGCACAAGCAAATTCGGCAATAGACTCGTATACAGGCTACCCGGACCGATTAGAATCGCGTCCGCCTGCTGAATCGCCTGCACCGCCTCTGGCAACGGCTCCACGTGATCCGGTTCAAGGAAAATACGTTTGATCCGCTTGCCCGCTTCCGGAATCTTGGACTCGCCGGTGACGATCTCGCCATCTTCCATTTCGGCATGCAGGATAACCGCCTGCTCTGCGGCAGGCAACACTTCACCACGAACAGCAAACACACGACTGAGTTCACGCACAGCAGTGACAAAGTCACCTGAAATATCGGTCATCGCCGCCAGAATGAGATTGCCCAGACTATGTCCAGCCAGCCCTTCCCCTTTTTGAAAACGGTACTTGAGCATGTCCGACATAAGCGGCTCTACATCTGCAAGCGCGGTCAGCACGTTACGAATGTCGCCCGGGGGCGGCATTTTCAGCTCGTCGCGGAGAATGCCTGAGCTTCCTCCATCATCAGCAACCGTTACGATTGCTGTAATATCGAGCGGCTTTTTTTTCAGACCTCTCAGCATAACAGACAGACCGGTGCCGCCACCCATCACAACGATGCGTGGGCGCAGCACGGGCAAGTCCGGCTGTGAAATTGACATAGGTTCCACTCCTTAATGCCGATCACGATCAGCATCACGATGACTGACACGCACGGTTTCGGTTTCACTGGTGCCTAGCATACGGCCAAGATATTCCGAAATGGCAACCGAACGGTGCTTACCGCCTGTACAACCGATTCCGATAATGACCTGACTTTTGCCTTCATTACGGTATTGCGGAATGAGAAAATGAAGCATATCGAGCAGCTTCGTCAAAAACGCCTGCGTTTCTGGCCACTTCATCACATATTCGTACACATCGCTGTCCTGTCCGGTATGCGGACGCAGCGTATCAATATAATGCGGATTCGGTAGGAAACGTACATCAAAGATCAGATCCGCATCGATTGGAATGCCATATTTGAAACCAAATGACGTAATATTCACCGACAGCCGATTCGTCTCCAGATGTGAAAAATGCGCAATGATCGTTTGTTTCAGCTTGGCTGGCTTGGTCGTGCTCGTATCGATCACCTGAGTCGCCGCATTTCGTAGATCGTCCAGCATTTTGCGCTCCAGGCGGATGCCATCGAGCGGCATTCCTTCTGGTGCAAGTGGATGCCGACGACGACTTTCTTTATAACGCTGTACAAGCACTTCGTCACTTGCTTCAAGGAACAAAATTTCCGAGTGAATCGTAAGATGATTTTTCAAATAGTTCAATGATTCCGAGAGGGCGGCAAAAAATTCACGGCCGCGCAAATCGATCACAAGCGCAACCTTGCCGATTTTGCCATTGGACTGCTCGATCAGCTCGGCAAACTTAGGAATTAGCACAGGTGGAAGATTATCTACACAGAAAAAACCAAGATCCTCCAGGCTTTGCACTGCAATCGTCTTGCCTGCGCCAGACAGTCCGGTAATGATAACCATCGTGGCCGTCGTTGAATTGTCGCTGGTGCTCATGCTTTTGTCCCCTCTCTATCCCGTTGTATGTGGCTATCGTCTCGTCGCTTCAACCGCTTGTATGTTAACGCAGCAGCAAGCCTGCTGCTCCAACGATACCTGCATCATTGCCCAGCTTAGCCGGAATGATTTCAACACCTTGCTGTAGTGGAGACGGTGTCAGTTCTGCAAACACCTCGCGAATTTTGCTGAACAGAATATCACCGGCTTTGGACACACCGCCACCGATAATAAAGCGTTCTGGATTCAGTGTAGCTGCTACAGCTGCCATCGATTTGCCCAGATAAAATGCGGCACGATTCACGATACGTACACTCACTTCATCTCCAGCTTTGGCTGCATCAAAAATATCTTTAGCTGTAATCTGTTCAATGCCAGACAGACTTGTATGATCACCGCGTTCCACCGCTTCTACCGCCATACGAATAATACCCGTAGCCGAGGATACCGTTTCCAAACAGCCCATTTTGCCGCAACCGCATTGAATCGCTTCCAGATCGGGAACGACGGAAATATGACCAATTTCGCCAGCTAATCCAGCGAAACCTTGATAAATTTTACCGTTAATAATAATACCACCGCCTACACCGGTGCCCAGTGTGTAGCAAACGCAGTCGTTCACGCCTTTGCCTGCGCCGCTCCATGCTTCACCAAGTGCAGCTACGTTCGCATCATTATCGATGCGGATCGTTTTTCCGAGACGTTCTTCAAGGATGGCCCGGATCGGTACATCACGAAATCCGATATTCGGCGCCAGCAGAATGACCCCTGCGCGAAGATCGGTAAAGCCGGCTACGCCTGCTCCTACACCCACCAGTTGATCCCAACTATATGGCGATTGCTCAACAATAAGACGTACATAGTTAACGATATTGTCGATCACGCGATCGGTCCCTTTTTCTTTTTCGGTTGGACCTTCGTATGTGTGAAGCAGTTCTCCTTCATGATTGCAAATGCCTACCTTAATGGCAGTACCGCCAAGGTCGACGCCGACGTAAATATTTTCAGACATAGAACCGAGCCACCTTTTCTACTCAAAATTTGATATATATTCATATGCATTTTAACTGTGTCTTCTACTTCGTCATATCGCTTCTTTCCGCATCGGGACAAAGCGAGCTGTGGCATGGGCAACACAGGCTGTACATTCCATACTATTGTACCATTTCCGTTCTATCGGATACTGCTAAAAATGCGACTATACACAAAATTTATGGTGAAGAAATACGAGGATTGCCTGTTCCAGCAACGCCTTATTTAGGAAAAGACAAAGTCAAACTACGCGCTGAGGCAATGAAAACGTTCGTATCCAACTATAAGCGAACCGCACCATCTGGTCAAGCGAAACCCGCGGGTCTGTTGTCTTGCGCCTTCCAAGCAAAAAAGGAGCCGATACGGCTCCTTTTTATATGAACGATTGCTTATTTATCCAGCGCTTCGCTCCAGTCATGCACCATGTGACCTTCCAGGTATTTCTCAGCGTCCATCGCTGCCATACAGCCGCTACCTGCCGCAGTAATCGCCTGACGATAGCGCGTATCCTGAACATCACCGCAGGCGAAGACACCAGGGATATTCGTTTCTGTTGTACCCGGTGTGACCACGATGTAGCCATGATCGTCCGTCGTGATCTGTCCTTGCAGGAAGCCGGTATTTGGCGTATGTCCGATCGCTACGAACACGCCGTCCGCTTCTACCAGTTCTTCCTGTCCGGTTTCATTGTTGAGCACTTTCAAGCCTTTCACACCGTTATCGCCTGCCACAACTTCAAGCGGCTTACGGTTAAGCGCCCACTTGATCTTCTCGTTGTCACGCGCACGATCCTGCATGATTTTGGAAGCACGTAGCTCTTCGCGGCGGTTGACCACCGTGACTTCAGTTGCAAAACGAGTCAGAAAGCTCGCTTCCTCCATAGCAGAGTCGCCGCCACCCACAACGATCAGCTTTTTGTTACGGAAAAAGAAGCCGTCACAGGTTGCACATGTACTCACACCACGACCTACATTGTCCTGCTCACCCGGAATGCCGAGATAGCGTGCAGATGCCCCGGTAGAAATGATAACCGATTCGGCTTCCAGCTCGCCGCCACCTTCGACTTTAATTTTGAATGGACGTTTGGACAGATCGATTTGCTCGACCCAGCCGGATTTGAACTCAGCGCCAAAGCGCTCCGCTTGCTTACGCATATTGTCCATTAGTTCAGGACCCATAATACCATCGGTAAAGCCAGGGAAGTTTTCAACCTCCGTCGTTGTCGTAAGCTGTCCCCCTGGTTGCAAACCTTCGATAATGAGTGGTTGCATATTGGCACGCGCTAGATAGATCGCGGCAGTCAGTCCCGCAGGTCCTGTTCCGATAATGATTGATTTGTACATAATGATAAGAAACCTCCTTATGAAATGGCACATAGGTTGATCGTATTCATCGCTCACATCATAGGTAGCAGACTGATTTATCGTTAAGCTATAACGTCTGTCTGACTATCCATACTGTATTCGTTCAATCTTTGTATATCCCTTTTATAAATAAATCTGCTGTACACCGCTACGCTTGGCTCTATGAGCCTTGATTGCTTTTTGTCAGACTGCGCTGCACTTTACTTTGCATATGACAGAGGCGACTGATTCGACGTGCGTATCGGCTTACACTGGAAATGGTACTGTCATATCGCTCGGCTACTTCTGCATATGTGAGCGGCTGACGAAATAAACGGGCAATTAAATATTCCAATGCAGCTGCCCAGCCTTCTGGTTGTTGTAAACGCGGCAACTCCGGATAAGAACGCTTGATAAACTCCAACCAGAGCGCCTCCACATCATGGCGAAAACTTGCCTGCTGATACATGGGAGAATGTAACCGGAACATATCCAGTACATGCTGCCAGCGCTCCTCCCAGATCGGCAAACTGGAACGCGCCGATTCCAGATCATCGATCAGACGATCATCCGCTAGCCTGTGTACGAATATCCATTGACGTAATAAACGTTCTGCTGCCAGCTTGAGCGGCGCTGACGTTTGCGGAGCAGCCGCATATTCGCGCAAAGCACGATGTAGTTCAGCGCTACCTTCCAGCGTATACGTCTGAAGGGCTTGCAGCTGCTGCTGCTCGGTTCCCTGACGCAGCACAAGCAACAATTGAGCTTCGCTATCGTTTGCCATGCTCGGCTCCGAAACACGCTCGGCGCTATAGGATCGTGCATCCGCTGCATCCACATAAGGCAGTGCATAACGATACGAAGGCTGAAGCTGTCCGTTTCTAATCTTTTCCAGATGAGCGATATAAAAGGCAGGCACTTCAGCTTCACTATCCAGCCGCAATATACGCCGCCACCATTGCACGCTCTGATCATATTTACCCACATAGCATGCCGCTACGGCAGCATAATGATAAATTTCCTGTTGTGCGTTTTCACCATGCTGTCGAATAAGACGGGCAAAATGGATATAGGCCGCCTCATGCTGACCGAGCATAGCGAGTGTAATCGCCAGCTTGAGCAAATGTTCCTGATGCATCGGATGTATACGACGCAATATGCTAATCTGCTGTAATAAAAGACTATGCTGACCCATTTGCTGCAAAATTAGCGCCTGATTACAAAGCCCATGCAGATTGTGCGGCTCGCGGCGCAGCAACTCCTCGACTTCAAACGCCGCCTGCTCCAGCTTTCCGAGATGATAGAGTGCGACCACCAGATTGTTGCGCGCGGCATCATCATCCGGCTCATTCACAAGCGCCTGTTGCAGCAAATCACAGGCTGCCTCTACATCGCCTTCTTCCAGCAATAGCCGTCCTTGTTCACGCGGTTCCAATGGGGCTTCTTCGTTCGTGTCCGGCAGTCCAAGACGAGGTGCTCCCGTTCGTGCACGCTCATGCTGCACCACGTCCAGCATTTCATTCGCCTCAGCGATGAACGCACCATTTGCATCTTTTTCCATATAAATAAGCAGCTCGCGCTCAGCCTCCGCAAATTGCTCTATATTCGCATAATTGTTTGCCATATAAAAATGACATTCACTCATCATCGGATCGACGTGTCCCATAATATGTTGCAGCACTTCATTCGATGCATCATATTGGCCCATTTCGGACAAAATGCCAGCCAGATTGCAATGATTGACCGGATTTTCAGGCTCGTATTCGACCGCCTTTTGAAAATAGGTCAATGCCTTGTCATAACGATAACGGTCTAATGAGCGGACAGCTCGTTCAAAAAAGAAATTGGCATCCATTTGTAGTCTGATGACTTTACGTTCCGCCTCTTCCGTCTTCCGCTTATAATCATTCACCGGATCAAGGCACCTCCTTCTATCACTTCACACACCTGCTATTCCATGCTTCGGTGCAGCAGGTGAGCTGTGTTACCTGTAACTAGCACCGTTTAGTATACCACAATAGCGGCACTGACTAAAGGCGTATCGACCTTTGTCCAGCTCTGCTACTCACCCGTGATGTACGTTGCAGATGTTAGATACCGGCGTCGCTAAACATAGTGGCAATCGAACCACCCTCCACAATAATGCGTACCGCATGGGCAAGCATTGGGGCTACAGACAGCACGGTCAAGCGATCCGGTCTTAAGGATGGAAGACTGATTGAATCTGTCACCACCAGCTCGCGAATCGCAGGATGATCCAATCGTTTCAGCGCCTCACCAGAAAATAGTCCGTGCGTTGCGCAAACGATTGCGTCATGAGCGCCACGCTCTTTCAGGCTTTCAACGACATTGACAATCGTCGTGCCTGTGTCGATCAGGTCCTCGATAATAATCGGCGTTTTACCTTCCACATCGCCGATCACATGAGTGATGACCGATTGATTATGCGCCGGGCGCTTTTTGATCATCATGGCAAAGGGGGAATCCAGACGATTAGCTAGCTTTTCAGCCATGTAAGCGCGTCCAGCATCCGGTGATACAACGACTGCATCTTCAATCGATTGGTTACGTAAATAGCCACTAATCAGATCGAGTGCAGTGAGATGGTCAACCGGAATATTAAAGAAGCCCTGAATAGCAGATGCGTGTAGATCAATAGTAATTACCCTGTCTGCGCCAACTGTAGTCAGTACATCGGCTACCATTTTTGCAGAAATAGGCTCTCTTGGTGCAGATTTGCGTTCCTGACGTGCATATCCATAATACGGAACAATAATATTGATCGTGCGTGCAGATGCGCGCTTGGCTGCGTCGATCATCACAAGCAGTTCAACAAACAGCTCATTGATCGGGTGAGATAAGGATTGTACGAGAAAAACGTCCATATTTCGAATCGTTTCTTCATAATGTACATACGTTTCACCACTTTTAAACTGGGACAGTTTAATTTTGCCCAGTGTGACACCAAGACGTTCGGCGATCGTCGTTGCCAGCTCCGGACTGGATGAGCCGGAGAAAATTCGCATATGTTCTTTCATAATTCCTCCTGAGTTTAGATGGCGAGCTTACTTGACCCTGTTTTAAATATTGTATATCGCCGCGTAACGATAGCAAAGACAATTCTGCTTCAATCTGCAATTGTTCTTCTAATCGATCGTCCAAAATGAAGGCATAATCAGGCATTTGTCGCTCTTTAGGTGGAGCCAAAGAAAATTTTGTCGGATGGTGGCGCTTTCTTTTGTATTATGTTGAAATATTCATACTTTTCCTCTTGACGGCAAGTAGTTAGGCGCCGTACAATATTTCCATTAAGAACGTTAGAGAAAGGTGAAGATCATGTCCCAATTTGAACCGTCGGAAATGGTAAAGCACCTCAAGGATCTGGATCGGCTTAAAAATCTAGCACCGCTGTTTCCGCAAATCGATGTGGACTGCATGCTCACTTCTTTTTTGCTTATTCGTACTTCCCATGAGCTGTATCACGAAGTATCGCCTCTACTTACGGAAAATGGGCTGTCGCCGGGCAAGATTCGCATTTTGATCTCGCTCATGCTGCTCAAAAAGCCGCTGCTGCCGTCCGAAATGGCAAAATCGGCTGGTGTGACTCGCTCCACGATGACCGGACTGATCAATGGTCTTGAAAAAGATGGCTTTATTCGCCGCGGCTCGCAACAGGATCGCCGGATGACTGCCATTCATTTAACCGAAGAAGGCGAAGCGGTTGTACGCCAGATTTTACCGCAATATGCGACACAATTGGCTGGTGTGATGAACCATTTAACAACGGATGAACGTGAAGTGCTCAAGCAATTGCTGTACAAGATTCGTTCAGGTATTGAATCGAACCACACCGAATCATAAAGTACAATAGACGTTTTTTGCGCTCTAATAGTACGGCTCCGAACTATTCGCCGGCTAACGTCTTCATTTTTAGCTTACATTTAAATTAGATTTCCCTAGAGACAGGAGAGCAAACCAAAGTGAAAATCGTAAAATTAATTCCAATCATCGTTCTGATCGTTGCGCTGGGCGTAGGAGGTACGTTGCTGGCAATGCACGGCAAGGATGCTGTTTCGATGGCTGCCATGAAAAAGGAAGGCGTGCTGACCATTGATACCGTGAACAGCTCCTTTGAAGGGCAATCCGGTAAAGTCACTTCCGTTAAGGTAAAGGAAGAAGACCATGTGAAAAAGGGACAGGTGCTCATGACACTGGATACACAGGACATCAACCTGCAAATTCAGACCGTTAAAGAACAAATGTCTCAGCTAGATGTACAGATTAACCAGACGCAAAGTCAGCTGACGAGTCAATCACACAAGCTGGCCGAGCAAAAAGCAAGCGCACAATTGAGCGTACAGGCTGCTCAAGTCGCAGAACAAAAAGTGCTGACTGGCGCACGTCCAGAAGATATTCAAAGTCAGGAAATCGCTGTCGACTCCGCCAAAAAATCCGTTGAAGTAGCTAACAATGGTGTGAACGCTGCACAAACGGCAGTCGCTACGGCACAGCAAAATGTCGATTTTGCACAAACGAGCTATGACCGTGCCAAATCACTGTTCGATAATGGACTCGGCACACAGGCAAGTCTGGATACGGCACAAAACGCGCTGAACACTGCGCAAAAACAGCTGCAAAGCACGCAAGATCAACTAGTGAGCGCGCAGAAGCAGGTTGAAGTTGCCGGTAACCAGGTACGCGCGCAAGAAACCGCACTGGAAAAGCTGCAAAATGGTGCAACTGCTGAAGATCGCCAGGCGGCACATGTTCAAGTCGAACAAGCACAGCAAGCACTGAAACAAATTGATCAAGGTCAAGAAGATATCAAAAATGGTCAATACAATATCGAATTGCTCAAAAAGCAAAAGCAAGCACTGCAAATCAATATGGACAATCTGCTTGTACAAAAGAGCCGTCGCGTGCTGACTGCATCGGCTGACGGTAAAGTGACTCGTGTAGTACCCAAAGCAGGCGAAAACGTTTCTGCCGGTACGCCAGTGGTGATGATCGAAACAGGCAAACTGTACTATGATCTGTATGTAGGCGAAGAAAATATTAAGAGCTTCCAGGCTGGCGCGAAAGTGGATTCCAACATCGTATCGCTTGGCAAAAATGTTCAAGGTACGGTTCGTTATATCACTTCCGCACCACAATATGCTGCACTGCGTATGAGCCGTGAAAAAGGACAGGCAGATACGACTTCATTTATCGTGCGTGTCGATGTGAACCGTACATCTGACCTGCTGCCGGGAATGACGGTGGAGGTTCCGACCAATGAAAGCAATAATTGATGAATTTAAACTGATTCTGCAAGGGAAGTTTATTTGGATTATGCTGATTGCGCCGCTGATTATTTCTGCGGCCTTCGGCTTTGTGTTCAAAAACAACCAGCTGAACGAGGCTCCGGTCGCTGTTGTCGATATGGATCATAGCGCCTACAGCCAGCAATTGATCGAAAAGCTGGATGCAGATCAGTATATCGACGTGAAATACATTACCTACAACTACATGGAGCCGAATAGCTTCCTGTACAATGAAGAATACTTCGGTGTGATCTACTTGCCAGCAGGTTTGGAAAAAGCCCATACACAGGGCGGACAGACGAATATCGGTCTATATGTCGATACGGCGCTGGCTACAGCAACGACATACCTGCGTAACGGCGTGACTGAAGTCATCAATACCGAAAATGCCAGCACAGCAGCAGGCAAACTGGTAGCGATGGGTGTTAGCTCGGCACAGGCGGCCAACTTTACGACCGGACTCAGCTTGCAGACACGTCTGCTGTACAATCCAACGAATAATACGCTGATGAGTTCGGTTATCGGTTTCGTGAATACGGTATTTCTGTCGATTCTGGGTGGCGCTACGCTGACCATCGTTCCGCGTCTGCGTGAACAAGGTTTGCTGGCAGAAGCATTACGCCGTCCACTCAGCCTGGTGCTGCGTGTCGTACCGTATGCGATAATCGCTACGATTTCGATGTATGTCGTGATGGGCTGTCTGAAACAAGTTGGCGGACTGCGCTTTGAAGCGAATGTATTCCAGCTATGGATTCCATTCCTAATGTACACGGTCTCGCTATCGCTGCTCTGTATGCTCGTAGGCTGGAGTGCAAGCAGCCCAGCCAAAGCAGCTGGACGGATTACAATGATCTTGCTGCCATCGTTTATTTTGAGCGGTGCGCAAATTCCAGTTGCCTTGCTACCACCGATTTTGCAACAGGTCAGCCATGTGCTGCCATTGTCGTGGCATTTCAAATTCCTGCGCGGACTTGGCTTCCGTGGCGGCGATCTGCATTACTTCGGACAGGAGCTGGGCGGTTTCCTCATTCTGATTACCAGCTTCCTGGTCGTTATTTTCCTGCTCATGCTCAATGAAATGCGTAAAATTCGCAAAGCCGAGCGGGATGGGAATATCCATACCGATTCGATTGATACGACGACAAAAGTGATCACGTCGGAAACCGTACCTTCTGAATCGGCACCGATCAAAGTGAGTCTTACGAAAAATCAACCCGGTACACCGAAGTAAATATAGCCAATTTCTCATATATCAATTTCTAATACGTCTATTTCTCATATACCAAATAGCCCCTGCCGCATGCATTGCGGATCAGGGGCTATCTTATTTTCATTATGGATGACAACGATCAACGATATACAGTTATGACCGATATCCAGCCAATCTTAAAAACCGTCTTATCCGTTTAGCGGAACCATCGCACGCTGACGATTCGCAAACGTCGCAATCTGTTCCACGCCAAGCTCTGTCAGCAGTGCACGCGCTTGATCCAGCCCATCGCTTAGCTTCAGTGGATCATGCGCATCCGAACCGAGCGTCAGTGGAATACCGAGTGCAATCGCCTGTTCTACCATCCGGCGCGCCGGGAAAATCTCTGCACAGGCTTTGTACAGACCGGACGCATTCAGTTCCATCGTCATACCGGCCTGCTGCACAGCCCGCAGTGCTGCATCCTCCAGCGCCTCACGCTCACCATCCTGCTCGGCAGGCGGTACATAACCAAAACGCTTGATCACATCCAGATGCCCGGCAATATCATACAATCCGGTCGCTGCTGCTTTTTGCATCGCCTCATAATACTGACGATACACATCCAGCACATCCCGACCGTTCCAGCCATCGGTCTGCCGATAATCCGAAATATCCCATTCACCTAGAAAATGCACCGAACCGATCACATAATCAAAAGGATATTGCGTAATGATCTGCTCAATCGTCTCTTCATAGCCTTCGATATAATCCGCTTCCAGTCCAACCCGAATGGCGATGCGATCGCTGTACTTTTGCTGGAGATAGAGAGCTTCCTCCACATAACGAGGTAGTTCATCCATCGGCATCGCCATCTCCGGATAGTATGTAGCCGGATCGACATGGATCAGCGGTAAATGATCGGACAGGCCCAGTTGATCCAAACCGATCTCGATTCCGCGCTGTACATATTCCTCCAGCTCACCTACCGCATGACCGCAGCGTACATGATGGGTATGATAATCAATTCGCATACCACTCGCTCCTTCGTATTCATTGTAGCTATGAAATACCGTTACAGATATCGCTCTTACGCTATTTCGTTCTTACGTTCTTACGTTCTTTCGTTCTTTCAACTATACCGCTCGATTAATCTTTACGCGGACGCTCATGACGACGATCCAGCTCGGCCAGCACATCATCCAGTGGCAGGTTGCGTTCCTGTAGCAATACGAGCAAATGATAGATCAGATCGCTCACTTCATAACGCAGTTCATCATTGTCACCATTTTTGGCAGCGATGATCGTTTCGGCGGTTTCTTCGCCGACTTTTTTCAAAATTTTATCGATCCCTTTTTCAAACAAATACGTGGTATATGCGCCTTCCGGACGCTCGGCATCACGCTCAGCAATCATTTGCTCCAGTTCGCTCAAAATGGCAAACCGATCGTTCGATGCTGTGGATGGTGTCTGATGTTCGGAAGATGCAAAGGTTGGCTTATTGTCCACTTCATTCACCTCATTATAAAAGCAGCTTAGTCGTCCCGTATGGCAGGCAGGCCCATTCGCCTCTACCAATACGAGCAGTGTGTCTCCATCACAATCATAATATAGCGACGTTATCCGCTGTGTATTGCCGGATGTACCGCCTTTATGCCAGAACTCCTGACGCGAACGGCTCCAAAACCACGTCTCTCCCGACTCCAACGAGCGACGCAGCGATTCTTCATTCATATACGCCATCATCAGTACGAGTCGGCTGGATGCATCCTGCACAATCGCAGGGACGAGTCCATCGCGATCCCATTTGATTGCAGCGACCAGTTCAGTCCATGAATGAGCTTGGTGCAACATCTCCGTTTGAAACGTAGCAAGATCATTCGTTCTATTATAACGGTTTGCTTCACTCATTAGCGAATCTCCACCCCTCCCGAGCGCAGCTCGGTTTTCAATGCCGGAATCGAGATTTCTTTGTAATGAAAAATGGTCGCTGCCAGTCCTGCATCGGCTCCTGTCTGCTCAAACACATCGAGGAAATGCTGAGACAAACCTGCTCCACCGGAAGCGATCACCGGAATACGTACCGCCTCACATACCGCACGTGTCAGCGGCAGATCGAATCCGTCTTTCGTACCGTCCGCATCCATACTGGTGAGCAAAATCTCACCTGCACCGCGCTGCTCCACCTCTTTTACCCAGTCCAGCGCCTTAATGCCTGTCGATTTGCGTCCACCATGTGTGTACACTTCCCACTCGCCCCATTCTTCATTAAAACGCGCATCGATCGCAACGACGATACATTGCGCGCCAAAGCGCTGCGCGCCGTCATTGATCAGTTGCGGATTGAGCACGGCTGCCGTGTTAATGCCGATTTTGTCCGCACCCGCGCGAAGAATCTTTTTCATATCGTCCACGGAGGAGATTCCTCCACCGACTGTAAATGGAATCGAAATTTCTTCGGCGGTACGCCTTACGACTTCAACCATCGTTTCGCGTCCTTCCACCGATGCCGAAATATCGAGAAATATGAGTTCGTCCGCACCTTCACGATCATAAATGGCCGCCAGTTCTACCGGATCACCGGCATCGCGCAGATTGACGAAGTTTACGCCTTTAACGACGCGACCTTCTTTCACATCCAGACACGGAATAATTCGCTTTGCAAGCATGAATGCTCCTCCTCTCCTGCTGGATCATTAACGCACCTTGAGTAGTGCTTCCTGTAGATCGATTTTGCCAGTATAGATTGCTTTACCTACGATCGCACCGCTAATGCCTTCGGACTGACGCTCTGCCAGACGGATCAGATCGTCCAGCACCGTTACGCCGCCAGAAGCGATCACGCCTTGGCCGGATGCTTTTGCAATCGAAGCGATCGCTTCAATATTCGGTCCCTGCATCATACCATCACGCGAAATATCGGTAAAAATGAACGTCTCGGCTCCTTTGGCAGCCAGTTCTTTAGCTAACTCTTCTGCTTTGACTTCAGACGTTTCCAGCCAGCCGCGCGTAGCGACATAACCATTGCGTGCATCAATACCGATCGCCACACGGTCACCATACGTACCAAGCACCGCTTCGGTAAATGCACGATCCTCAATTGCCGCTGTACCGATAATAAGGCGGCTTACGCCAAGACCGATCAATTGCTCCACATCCGCCAGTGTACGTAGTCCGCCACCTAACTGAACCGGCACCTGTACGCTGCTAGCGATACGTCCGATCAGTTCATGATTGACCGGATGCCCCGCCTTCGCTCCATCCAGATCGACCAGATGCACAAACTGTGCACCCTGCTCTACAAAGCCTTTTGCTACCGCTACCGGATCATCGTTATAGACGGTTTCCTGATTATAATCACCCTGGATCAGACGCACACAGCGACCACCACGGATATCAATTGCCGGATAGATTGTAAACGAAGACAACGTGCTTCCCCCTTATATATGCGGAACAGGCTTATGCTGCACTCTGACCGCTTCAAGTACGAGTTTGAATAACAACTATAATATGGCGTGAATCCATGATGCACAGCTATCCAGCCATATCGAACACAACAGCCATATCGAACACAAAGATTACCTAACTATTAGCATGCAAGATTGAAACGTATCCAGATATCGATACATTTTATTTTATTTAGTTGATCCATTCACTATGTTATTCGTTACTTTACCGATTCTATTAATTTGCTAGTTTTATTACTTTACCAGCTTTATTACTTCACCCGTTCGCCTACACAGAGAGCGAGGAAATTGCGCAATAGCAGCTTGCCCAGCTCGCCGCTCTTTTCCGGGTGAAACTGCATGCCATACACATTATTGCGTCCAACAATCGCGGTCACCTGCTGACCGCCATACTCGGTCACCGCGATCAGATCATCCTGGTGTTCTGGCAACACATGATACGAATGCACAAAGTACGTATGACCCCCATACAGATCACGCACGAGCGCATGCTCTGGCTGCTTGTATTCTAACTGGTTCCAGCCCATATGCGGCACCTTGTAATCCCCTTCGGCAAAGCGTACAACACGGCCGGGTAAAATATCCAATCCCTGATGCGTACCGTATTCCTCGCCTTCAGTGAATAATAGCTGCATCCCGAGACAAATACCGAGCAGCGGCTTGCCGCTGTCTGCCACTTCGTGCACGATATGATCCATACCGCCTTCACGAATATGGTTCATCGCATCACCAAATGCACCTACGCCGGGCAAAATCACACCTTCTGCCGCCAAAATTTCCTCCCGGTCGCCAGTGATGCTATATTTATAGCCCAAACGCTCAATCGCTTTGCTGACACTGTGCAAATTGCCAATGCCATAGTCCACAATTGCAATCGCCATGCTCTACAGCACTCCCTTCGTCGAAGGTACTCCTGTCACACGCGGATCGATCGACGTCGCTTCATCAATCGCACGTCCAAGCGCTTTGAAGACCGCTTCGATCATATGGTGTGTATTTTTGCCGTAATGTACGATTACATGTAGCGTAATACGCGCTTCCAGTGCCAGTTTCCACAGAAACTCATGCACTAGCTCCACTTGAAAACTACCGACTTGCGCAGATGGATATTCCGCACGGTATTCAAAATGCGGACGATTGCTCACATCAATTACAACCTGAGCGAGTGCCTCATCCATCGGAATGAACACATTGGCATAACGCTTAATACCACGCTTGTCTCCGAGCGCTTCACGCAGTGTTTGTCCAAGACAGATTCCGATATCTTCCACCGTATGGTGATCATCGATCTCGATATCTCCCTGCGCCTTCACATTCAGATCAAAATGCCCGTGCTTGGTAAACAGATCCAGCATATGATTCAAAAACGGCACATCCGTCTCGATTTCTGCCTGTCCTGTACCATCTACCTGTAAAGCGAGCTGAATATTCGTTTCGTTCGTTTTGCGACTAATTTCCGCGCGGCGTACTTGTTCATTTTCCGTTGTCATCAGGCTACTCCCCCAGCTTATTTATAATAGATGTCCCAGTAGGACGTAGGTTAGCTTCCACTGCGATGGCGTTAGCTGCCTTCCTGCTCCAGCCGAATCTCAATGGCACGCGCATGACCTTCCAATCCTTCATGACGCGCCAGCTCCATAATCGTCTTGCCGTTAGCAAGTAAGGCTTCTTTGCTATAGTAGATCATGCTTGATTTTTTAATAAAATCGTCCACATCGACCGGTGACGAGAATCGTGCCGTCCCGTTTGTCGGAATAATATGGTTAGGGCCAGCAAAATAATCACCTACCGGCTCTGAACTATACGGACCGAGGAAGATCGCACCCGCGTTTTCGATCCGACCGAGAATGTTCATCGGCTGCTCCACCATAATTTCCAGATGCTCTGGAGCAAGTCGATTCACCACTGAAATGCCCTCATCCAATGTTTCGGTCAGAATAACCGCACCATAGCTTTCTACCGAAGCAGCGGCAATATCGCGTCTTGGTAAAGTTTCCAGCTGACGCTGTACTTCAGCAGACACACGATCTGCCAGCTCGCGAGAATCCGTAACGAGAATGGCTGAAGCCATCTCATCATGCTCTGCCTGTGACAGCAGATCAGCAGCAACATAAGCAGGATTCGCCTGCTCATCCGCCAGTACGACGATCTCACTTGGACCTGCAATACTGTCGATATCGACGATACCGTACACTTCACGCTTGGCAAGTGCAACATAGATATTGCCCGGGCCGCAAATTTTATCAACTGGCTCAATCGTTTCTGTGCCATAGGCAAGTGCAGCAATCGCTTGCGCGCCACCAATACGGTAAATTTCCGTTACACCAGCTTCGGCAGCTGTCACCAGAATATACGGATCAATCCCTTCACTTCCGCCTGTTGCAGGGGGGGTTACCATGACGATTTCCGGTACACCCGCAACTTGAGCAGGAATGACATTCATCAGGACGGAGGACGGATAGGCAGCTTTACCACCTGGTACATATACGCCAACTCGCTTGAGCGGTCGAATAATCTGTCCAAGCAGACTACCATCTGGCTGTAGATCCATCCATGAATTACGCTTTTGCTTCTGGTGGAATTGACGAATATTGTGTGCCGCCCCTGTAATGGCTTCAATAAACGAAGGCTCGACATGTGCATACGCAGCCTGAAGCTCCTCCTCAGTAACACGAAGATGCTCGGTCGTCAGCTCGGTGCGATCGAACTGTGCCGTATAACGAAGCAAAGCTGGATCGCCTTCATTTTTAATATCCTGAACGATTTGCTTTACAGCGGCATTTTGTTCTGGTGAACCGTACTCCACCTCACGGCGCAGATCAAAATCCTGTGCAGCTACGATTTTCAAGCTAATCTCTCCTTTACTCCGTCCGCTCTATAATGATATTGCTGTTCTACATGTGTATGAATCAATCGTTTCTTATTGGTTCCAGCATACATCCATAATACAGTTGGATTCATCTACTTATAGCGAAGGCTGTACGATTACCTTTTGCAATGTATCACATAACTGCTGAATTTCTTCATTTTTCATCCGGTAGCTGACTCGGTTTGCGATCAGGCGACTAGTAATACCGAATAGTTCCTCCATCTCGACCAGTCCATTTTCACGCAACGTTTGTCCGGTTTCGACCATATCGACGATACGATCGGCTAGCCCAATCATCGGCGCCAGCTCGATAGAGCCGTTCAGCTTGATCACTTCTACCTGCTGCCCGCGCTCACGGAAATATTGTGAAGCGACATTCGGATACTTGGTCGCCACACGTTGTCGAATCCCTGGCTGCCAGTCTGGCAACCCAATCACCGACATCCGGCACCGTGCAATACCGAGGTCAAGCAACTCGTAAACGTCGCGATTTTCTTCCATTAATACATCTTTGCCAACGATACCGATATCCGCTACACCGTGCTCAACATAGATCGGCACATCGACCGGCTTGGCGAGGATAAATTCCATTCCAAGCTCAGGCAGCTCTACGATCAGCTTACGTGACTCATCCACATCCGTCGGAATCGGAATGCCTGCTTCACGAAATAGCTCGGCTGCTTTTTTATAAATACGCCCTTTGGGCATCGCTACTTTTAAAATCTGGCTCATCAGGTACGCATCTCCCTGTTCTAATTTTTGCCTGATGGCATAGTGTCTACAGGCTGGAGTGATTTAGCCCAGCACTGGCTTGCCGCCAGTAAAACGAATGATTTCTCCATAGCCGATACGCGCTGTTTCAACCTCATCAGCCGTAGCTTCATACTCGGTCACAACCATATATCCTTCGCCGCGCAGCGCTGCCGCTCTCGCAAACGCTTCATGTCGGCTGGATTCATCGTAAACGATCAATACCGGCTGTGGCTGCTCTGGCACAGGCAATTGTACACCATCCAAAATACGATTCGTTTTCAGTGCAAATCCAGTTGCCGCCAGTGGTCGTCCAAACTGTGCTAGCAGATTGTCGTAACGACCGCCACTGCATACCGGAGATCCCAGTTCAGCAGCATACCCTTCAAATACCATCCCTGTATAGTACGAGAAATTACCAATCATCGTCAGATCGATCATCACATACTGGGACATACCATACGCCTCCAGCACTTCCCACACTTTGCAAAGATGACGAATCGCCTCAGCTGCCTGTGGATTGCTGCTAATTTCCAATGCCTGCTCACAAATATCCTGCGCACCGCGCAATCGAAGCAGTCCTTCCAGCTCCTGACGTTGCTCGGCTGACAGATTGAAGCTGGTCAGCTGCTCACGGAAACCGACAAAGTCACGATTCAGCAAGCGATCTTTAAGCGCTTCCTGCTTGTCGGATTGCTCCGGTAAAGCTTCATCCAGCAGTCCACTCAGGAATCCCACATGACCGAGAGAAATTTGGAAATTTTGTACACCTGCTGCTTGTAGTGAAGCAATCGCCAGCGCAATCACTTCCGCATCACCTTCTGGTGAATCCACACCGACCAGCTCAGCACCGGTTTGGAAAAATTCCGCCTCGCGTCCTGCTTCCTCTTCGATCGAGCGGAACACATTCGCATGATACGCAAGGCGTACAGGCAATGTCTCCTGCTGAAGCAGAGAACCCATTACACGCGCGATCGGTGTGGTCATGTCGGAACGCAGCACCATCGTCGTTCCGCGATTGTTCAGCATTTTATATAACTTGCTATCGGAGGTGGAGCTTGCCACACCGACCGTATCGTAATATTCAAGAGTTGGCGTAATAATTTGCCGATATCCCCAGCGAGACATGCAATCAATAACGTTTCGTTCGATATAACGCAATTTCGATACGACGTGCGGTAAATAATCACGCACCCCAATCGGCTTTTCAAATCCTTTCGGCTTAGACAAGACGTTCACCTCTGACTGGATTATAAATTTCACGGTTTACATTCATCATGTTTTACGTTTTATATTTTAACACATTAAAGTGGTACTTTGCTAATAAAGTAAAGGATATTGGATATCTTATCATAACCCGCCCAGCATCGTCAATTCAGTCGCTACTCGTATTCCTATGTACGCTCTATACGAAAACAACAAATCTGGTCGTATCCATTTCCTTACACTTTTAACTCCTACCACAATCGTATCACTATAATAAATTCGCCTTCTCATGACCGGAATCCTGTTCCCGTTTACATCGTCTATCGCTTCACTCTTCACTCTTCACTCTTCACTCTTCACTCTTCACTCTTCACTCTTCACTCTTCACTCTTCACTCTTCACTCTTCACTCTTCACTCTTCACTCTTCACTCTTCACAAATGATTATCCTCAACACCACCTTATAAAAACAAGCCCTGATATTTCTCCATGAGAATATCAGGGCTTGCTCCAGTCAGTGCACATTGCACCTCATGATGTCGTTATCGATTGCCATGTACTCTATTTGTGGTTGCAACACATATGTACCAGCATATGCTATGTGCGTATACCTTCTCACGATTTGCCTGCAACGTACACAAATAGACTAGGGCATTGTACGTTGCACCACTTTCGGCTGTTGGCGCTGCTTACGCTGCAATTTCCGTTTGCGATGACGCTCGGATAGCGAATATGGAATGCTGCCCAGCAGTACCCACGAATACGAAAAGCGGCGGAATAGAAATTGTACGAGTAACGCAGACAGTATAAGCGCAATGATCAGTCCACTATATACCCATATAAAGTAAGCCAGTGGTCCCAGTGTAAACCATGACTTGGTATCGCGATAATACGCTAAAACGAATGGATGTACCAAATAAATCGCAAACGACAATTCACCCAGTCGCCGCAATACAGACAACAGTATTTTCGGTGCGATACGATTTACGATAAATGCCGCCTGGAATAGTACGAGACAGGATAGCATGGTGTATACATTCCACATCAGTTCATACCAGAGTGAATCCATCCAGCGATCGGTCATACGTGAATGGTACCAGATTTGAACATACAGCAAACCTGTAACGAGCCAGCCTGTCCATAATACGGCTGTGATCCACTTCATACGGCCATCCATATCTTTCCAACGTGTCATCACCCATTGTCGGAACGGCTGGAAATAAATCGCTACAAATGCCCCCAACATATAATAGGCAAAATATGAAAAGGCAATACTGCCCTTATTGGCATACTGAAATTCATATTTGTTCCCAACTACCCAGGCCCACTCCACAATCAGACCGATGACAATCGCCCAGCGTGCCATCCAGCGATAGTTTTTCAGCAGCACCAGCATCAAGGGGAACAAAATATAAAATTGAACGCTAATAAACACAAAATAAAGATGCGTCCATGCAGTGCCACTAAATATCGCATCCACATAGTCACGCAACAATAACAGGATAGGCTCACCCAGCAGCCCACGTGTATATAACTTATAAAATAAATACAATGCCGAAATCAAAATGTACGGCAACAAAATATACAAAATCCGCTTTTTATAAAAACTCGAAATCAGCTTGCCTGTTAACGGACGATCAAAATAATTATAAAACAGCACAAAACTGCTCAAAAAAATAAAAGCAGGTGTACCATACTTGAACATCAAATTCAAAAAATTAAACACATAATAAATAGACGTATCGACAGCATCAATCGTCGCATCGGATGTAGCATGCACATGTAATACGCCAATGATCGCTAACGCACGAAAAAAATCGAGTTGTGGAAGCCGCTCCTTTTGTAGTCGATCCACGATCCAAACATCCCCTTACATCTATAATGGCACAACCGATCATTACCCTATCTTCCCGAGGCTTGTTTCTTCCCATAGAGAGCTGATGCAACTTGTGCCACAATAATGTCAGTCCGACAATCTGCTGGCTGAAAAATCACTTTTCCAGCCAGTGCTGCCGATCGTCGATATACATAATATCTATAGTATGCTTCATTACCCATGTGTCATCATTCTGACTACTTTTTTTCGTCATCGGGTTCCGTTGTAACGATCGTTTCAGCAATGACTCGCAGTGGATTGCCACCGACAAAACTGCCTGCCGCCACATCCCGATGCACAACCGAACCTGCGGCAACGACCGCTCCATCACCAATCGTAATCCCTGGCAAAATCGTACAGTTAGCTCCAATCATCACTTCATCGCCAATGATCACATCCCCGAGCCGGTATTCCCGAATTAAATACTCGTGTGCCAAAATCGTCGTATTGTAGCCAATGACCGAGTTTTCCCCAATCCGAATACGCTCTGGAAAAAACACATCCACCATGACCATTAGCCCAAACGCCGTATCCGAACCTACCTGCATACGCAGCAGATGACGATACATCCAATTTTTCAAACCGAGGATGGGACAATACCGGGCGAGTTGAATAATGATAAAGTTGCGTACACCTTTCCACGGACTGACCGTGCTGTAAATTTGCCGTAGCGCATTACGTTTGCCTTTGACAGGATAGCGCTCCAGATTTCTCATCGATCAACCGGATCAGCAAGCACCAGATTGTACAGATCACTCATACGATGAATGACAAAAGTAGGCTCATACTGAGCTAGCTCCTGTTCACCTTTAAGCGACCATGCTACCGCAGCAGATTGCACACCTGCCGCTGCTGCCGACTTCAAATCCGCCGGACTATCCCCAACCATCAGTGTGCGTTCGGGATCGGAACCGAGCGCTGCCAGCGCTTTACGAATCGGCTCCGCATGAGGTTTCGGATGCTCTACATCGTCCAGTGTAACAATAACTTGCATATACCGGGCAAGGTCGAATAGACCGAGTACACGCGTTGTCGTTGCGCGAATTTTGGTCGTCACTACGCCAAGCTTAATGCCTTGCGCTTGTAAGCGAGCGAGCACTTCATTTACTTCTGGAAAAGGCGCCACCATCTCATCATGATGAAGCGAATTGTATTCGCGATACGCCTTTACGAGCGGCACTACATCCTCCTGCCCGGAAAAGGTGCGGAGCTGCTGCTCCAATGTTGTACCCATATGTGGAATGATCTGTTCACGTGTGAGCGAATGATTCATCACATGCATAAAAGAAGCGATAATCAGTTCATTCGTATCCACGATCGTGCCGTCCAGATCGAACAAAATCGTATCTATCATCCTTCACTACTCCTTACGTTCCACCTGAGGCTTTTCCGGATGATCCGCTTCCGTTTTCGCATGACCTGCATGAGGTGCAGTATGATCGTGATGATCAGATACATGCTCACTACCAGCTATACGAGTGGAAACGATCGGATCGCTATAATGCTCCAGATTTGTTTTCGTTTTGCGACGAACGATAATAAAGATGATCGCCACAATGATCAGCACCAGCGACAACAGCTGAGATACGCGAATATTACCGTAGCCTGGCTCAATCGCACCTTGCTGGAATCCAAACCAGGTCATTGGCGACCACAGACTATTCACGATCGAAACGAGCCATGCGGGGCCGTCAAAAGTCAGACTATCGGTACGCAGCGCTTCAATAAAGAATCGACCGATCCCGTACCAGATAAAATAGCCCATAAAAATCTCACCCGCACGTACAAAATGACGGCGGCGGAAAAACATCAGCACCAGTATTCCGACCAGATTCCACACCGACTCATACAGGAAGGTTGGATGATGGTATACACCATTCACATTCATCTGATTGACGATAAAGTCTGGCAGATGCAAATTACCGCGCAGGAATGCTTCATCGGTCGGCCCACCATAGGCTTCTTGATTCACAAAGTTCCCCCAGCGCCCAATCGCCTGACCAATCAGCAAACCAGGCCCACAAATATCCGCGATACGCCAGAAATTATATCCTTTATAGCGTGTGTAAATGACCGCACAAATAATCGCGCCGATCAGCGCGCCATAGATCGCAATACCACCGTTCCATATTTTGAACACATCGACCCAATTATTTTTGTAATCTGGCCAACGGAAAGCGACATAATAGATCCGTGCTGCGATAATCGCCGACGGTACGCCGAACAGGAGCAGATCCATAAAAAACTCCTGCGGAATACCATAACGTCGTCCCTCGCGAATAATAAGCAGCAAGCCCATTAATGCACCCAGACCCAAAATCAGACCATACCAGTGAACTTGAAGCGGTCCAAGCGAAAAAGCGATCGGATTAATTAGTGATGTCCCCATTCCTTACCCTCTCCTTAATCCATTTCATCGAGATCTTCAGCAATGGTCTCGGTCAATTTATGCGTGAATTGGAGAGCGGCGTTATAACCCATCCGCTTCAGACGGAAATTCATCGCTGCTACTTCAATAATAACGGCCAGATTTCGACCTGGTCGTACTGGAATCGTAACGAGAGGTACATCGGTATCGATAATCTTCGTCGTTTCCTCATCCAGACCAATGCGATCATATTGCTTGTCCTGCTGCCATGCTTCCAGACGCACCACAAGCGTAATCCGTTTGTTATTACGAATCGCACCGGCACCAAACAGCGTCATCACGTTAATAATACCAACGCCGCGAATTTCGAGCAGATGACGAATCAGCTCAGGCGCTGTACCGTGCAGCTGATTGTCTGACGTTTGACGAATTTCAACCGCATCATCGGCAATCAGACGATGTCCACGTTTGACGAGTTCCAGAGCGGTTTCACTTTTACCGATACCGCTGCTACCTGTGATCAGCATCCCTACGCCGTAAATGTCCACCAGCACACCATGAATCGTTGCGGTAGGCGCAAGCTTTTTCTCCAGGAAGTTCGTAATCCGGCTGGACAGAATCGTTGTCGCTAGATTGCTGCGCAATACAGGCAATCCGTGCAAATCACTTGCTTCGATTAGCTCTTCCGGCACTTCCAAGCCTCGCGTAACTACAATACATGGTGTTGCTTCATCACATATTTTGCCCATCCGCTCTGCCTTCTCCTCATGCGTGAGCATCTGGAAAAATGCAAGCTCGGTACGACCTAGAATTTGTACACGTTCTGTCGGGTAATACTCAAAATAACCTGCCATCTCCAGACCGGGACGGTTCAGATCATCTACGGTAATGTTTCGTTTTAATCCAAGTCCCCCGGATACTACTTCAAGTTGGAACATTTGTACTAATTCCGAAACTTTAACATGTTTGGCCATTCTATTCTTCCTTTCCCTGAGTAGGTCACTTGTCTTGATCGGGTAAGTCTGAATTGCTATACATATTGCTCCCAATGTACCAATGGTAATGGAATACGCCTATAAAATCAATTATAACGCCTTTATCCTACTGGAAAGAAACCTGCTCTATACGAGCACCTATCAAAAAAGCCTGCTGTTCTGGCACACGGCCAGATACAGCAGGCTTTACATACAAGTGGATTATACAGTTGCAGGCTCTGCGTAGAACAGGTTATCTTCCGATGCTGGATCGAAGATATGAACTTTGTTCATGTCGATAGCCATCGTTACTGTAGCGTTGTCGCGTGTAGTCGAACGGCCGTCTACACGTGCGATAACGGTGTCAGAGCTAATACCGCTCAGGTATAGCAATGTTTCGTGACCGAGGTTCTCAGATACGTCCACTTTAGCAGTGAACACACTGTTCGGAGAAGCTTCCAGGAATACTGGTTCTTCGTGGATATCCTCAGGACGAACACCCAGAATCACTTCTTTACCGCTGTAACCTTGATCTTTCAGTACCTGTGCTTTACCGCCAGGCAAGCTCAGTTCCAAACCTGTTGCGGAGAATACAGTACCGCCGTTTTTCTCAGACAGTGTACCACGGATAAAGTTCATTGTAGGGGAACCGATAAAGCCCGCTACGAACATGTTACGTGGGTGGTTGTACAGCTCTTCTGGAGAAGCAGCTTGCTGAATAATACCATCTTTCATAACGACGATCCGATCGCCCATTGTCATGGCTTCGATCTGATCATGCGTTACGTAGATAACAGTAGTTTGCAAACGTTTAGCCAGTTTTGTAATTTCCGCACGCATCTGACCGCGCAGTTTCGCATCCAAGTTGGACAGCGGCTCATCCATCAGGAAGACTTGTGGATCACGGACAATCGCACGACCGAGGGCAACACGCTGACGCTGACCACCGGAAAGTGCTTTTGGTTTACGATCCAGCAAATGCTCGATGTCGAGGATCTTCGCTGCTTCGCGAACGCGTTTGTCGATTTCGTCTTTTTTCACTTTACGCAGTTTCAGACCAAATGCCATGTTCGAGTATACATCCATGTGTGGATACAGGGCGTAGGACTGGAACACCATCGCGATATCGCGGTCTTTTGGAGCTACGTCATTCACGACGCGATCGCCGATGTACAGTTTACCTTCGGAGATTTCTTCCAGACCTGCGATCATACGCAGTGTTGTGGATTTACCACAACCGGATGGACCTACCAGAACGAGAAACTCTTTATCTTTAATGTCGAGGTTGACATCAACTACTGTTGCTTTGTCAGAACCCGGATATTTTTTGAAAATATGCTCTAAGCGTACACCTGCCATAATAAAAAACCTCCCTGAATATAAATGTGGTTTGTTTCATTCATCACGGTAAAGCACCTATTCATTGGGACCATCACGCTTGTCATCTGACTGCTCCGGTTGCCCATTTCGCTACCGATTATGTACCTGTTCATTCAGCGAGGAATGATAGGAAGCTTGCAAGCAGATGTCATAGACAGAACGACCGGCTCGATTCAACATGTCCAAAACTTGTAAATTCAGCCATCATATAGCCGAATATGGATGTTAGATCGATATTACCTAGCAGCGCGATATGCACTGTTTTGTAACCGGTTTCTTGATCTGTTTCTATCTTACCCTAATCTGCTTGCGAACTCTATCGACAAACTATACAAAAAAAGTTTTAGCTTTTTGTTACTTTATACAATAGCAGTGTCAGACGCATAAGCACCGCATCTTCAAATCGCCGTACATCCAATTGCGTATCCTGTTTGATCCGATCTAACCGGTATAGCAATGTATTACGGTGGATATACAATTGCTTGGCCGTTTCACTCACATTGCAATCCATTTTGAAAAAGGTTTCCAGCGTAGCTACCGTCTCCGCATCATCGAATAACTGAGCGTACCGATCAGCCGCCTCTACAAAGCGAAGACGCTCTTCTTCCGGTATACGGTACAGCAAACTTTCCAGCCGCAACTCCCACGGTAAATGGATATGCTCGGTCACATGGAACAACCGACCTAAATGAATCGTTTCGCGCAACTGGCTCACTGTCTGCGCCAATTCGTGCAGAGGGTGTAATGGCAACCCTACACTAATATGGAAGCTACCGACCCATTCGCTGGCAACAAGCTCATGCAGACCAAGCGCAAACGCTGTCAGCAAATCTTCCTCTGTATCCTCGCCCTCTCCGTTACCATCCCAGCTATCGCGACTAGACTCACGTGCCTCTTTGCTATGGTGACTACCGCTCGTTCGGGATGATTTACTACTCTTTTCTTCTATAGAAGAGTGTCGCGATTTGCTGGAGGAGACAAGCTGCTGTTGCTCCCCATGATCTTCATCCTCAATCAAACCGTGATTAGCCAAAATCAGCCATTCGTTTTCCTGCAATGGAATCAATAGCACCGTCCGGTCAAAATAGCTCGATAACAGCTTACCCAGTTGTTTCGGATGAAGTGTGCCTGACGGCAAACTATCCGCCAGCAATACAAACGGTACCATCGCTCGATGCAGTCGGCGTCGAATCGCCATGTCCTCTGGTATATCTGACGATAGACTGCGTAAACTCAGCTGCCGTACAAGCCATTGTCCCAGCTCTCTAGCTTCCTGCTCTGGTCCCGATACCGGAGTCGCCATCACAATCGGCTGCATCCCGGTCACCGATGGCAATAATAACTCCAGCAATTGATAAAGACGGTAAAGCTCTTCTTCACCAATCCCTCTATCGTGTGCAACTTCGATAGGATCTGCATGCTCATTCAAAGAATGATCTATCGAAGAGTCATATTCAGGTGAAGATACAACAGACAAATATTCAGCAGATGAAGATCCAGTAGATGAATATTCAGTAGATGAAAATGAAGAGGAGGATAAAGCTACAGGAATAGACGGTTCCCATACGACTACCCTACCATTCCCTTGCCATACTGGAATCATCACTTGATCGTGCATTATGGTAGGCCATTCGGCTGACGACTCAGCTTGTCCCAACGTTTCCCTTACGCTCATATTCCCTAATGTATTTCCTGATATGACTTGCTTTGTTAATCCCTGCTTGCTCGATTCTGTTTCACTCAAGGTTTGTTTTTTAGTTGATAGCTTGGCTAGTGGTTTTATAGATATTGGTTTAGATGCTTGTTCGCGTGAAGAATGACCAGTATGCTCATTTTCTTCATCATTGTTTTTCTCATTGTTTTTCTCATTATTGTTTCTTTCGTTATGGTTTCTTTCACTACTGTTTCTTTCACTACTGTTTCTTTCACTACTGTTTCTCTCACTACTGTTTCTCTCACTACTGTTTCTTTCACTACTATTTCTTTCATTATTACTCTCATATAGTGGTGCAGCATTATTCTCATGTAGTGGTTCAGATCGTGGTATTAATTTCTTATTGACCTGCTCTGGATTGATCTGTATCTTTCTTTGCGATGAATCTTCGGCATTATGAGCAGCATGGATACCCTCCCACTCTTCTTCACTCATATGATGTTCACGAATCATGATTCCCATAATCTGCTCAATACTCTGACGCAACTCGTTAATATCCATCATACATATCCTTTCACTACCAAATTCGATCATCCTATGGTGCAATGCTCTAATCGGATGACTTAACATGCAGTTGCTCATATGGTTTCTTGCGCTCTTTTCATATTGTTTTACTATTTTTTGGGGATTTACTCCTAATCGATAAACTTCCGTGCGAGACCGGAGCCTTTCCCCTTCTTCTTTCCCAAAGTGATGTTTATCCCAGCATGGTGTTTATCCTAGCCTGGTGTATATCCCAGCCAAATAGTTTGCGTACACGCCCTTAGTAAAATAACTTAAGACCTATTCAACCGCTACAATAACTCAAGACCCATCTAACTGGTAATCAACCGATTGATAATCAACCGATAAGGACAGCTAAAGATGCAAATTTTTAATCCTGATGCCCCCCTGACACCATACTACCATTCAAAAGGGATAACTCCAATATGTAACTACGTATAACAAAAAAAGCACCCTGCCCTAAGGCAAGATGCTTTGATGTGATGAGCCATGAAGGACTCGAACCTTCGACACCCTGATTAAAAGTCAGGTGCTCTACCAACTGAGCTAATGGCTCAAAATAAAACTGGTGGAGGCTGATGGATTCGAACCACCGAACTCGGAGAGAACAGATTTACAGTCTGCTGCGTTTGGCCACTTCGCTAAGCCTCCACAATAAAAGATGGCTCGGGACGGAATCGAACCGCCGACACGAGGATTTTCAGTCCTCTGCTCTACCGACTGAGCTACCGAGCC
>NZ_JBCGUH010000019.1:28669-71954 GCF_039822605.1 Paenibacillus wenxiniae | reverse complement strand
GCTTCGAAAACCAACGTTTGGTGATGATGGCGGAGGGGTTCCACACGTACCCATCCCGAACACGACCGTTAAGCCCTCCAGCGCCAATGGTACTTGGACCGCAGGGTCCTGGGAGAGTAGGACGTCGCCAAGCAACAGAAAGAGAGACACGATCTATACAGATCGTGTCTTTTTTGTTATGGATTTTTGGTATAATTTGTTGGTATAGTTATTGGATTTGTTGGCACCGCTGTCTGGGTAGGGCTGTTTTTAGTCTAGTTGTCTGTAGATCTGTAGAGACGTCTTTAGAATGAGACGGTTTGTTGAAGAAGAATAAGATAGTAGGGGAATGAGGTTTATAGTACGGCTTTATTGTTCGATCGATATGTTCTATTATAAGACTTTCTGCTATTCTTACCTTTAATTGTATATTACATAATAGAGTACTCTGCGTTATGCTAGAGGATAGAATTAAGGCAGCAGTAATAAAGAGTCTTAAAGAGCCTTGAAAATCACTAAAGAGCACTAAAGAGCATTAAAGAGAATTAAAGAGCACTAAAGAGCACTAAAAAATACAAAATAATACTAAAGAACATTTCTGGCACTTAAAGCAAAAAGAAAGGCGATGAATATGCTGCATGTATTGAGGAAATGGAATACGCTTCGTAATCAGGTACTGTTTGTATTTTTGTTTGTGATGGTGATTGTGTTGTTGATTGTCAGTGTGATGACGTTTCGGCCGATCTCGTCGATGTTACAGGCGAATACGGAGCATCAGATTCAGCAGGTAGCGGTAGAGGCGAATGGACGGTTTGAGTCGTTATATGAACAGGTGAATATGGTATCCAAACTAGTCACGACGAATGAGAATGTACAAAATGTACTGCTGCGTCGATACCATAACAATGATGTATCGTTTAAAGATCGACAGCAGCTTAAAGGAATTGTGAACACGATCCAGGCTAATTCCGATGGCATCTCTTCATTTGAACTGTATACGAAGCAGTCGGAGCGTATTTTACCGCTTGATGGGGTGAGTCCAACCGGGCGTCTAACAGAAGAGTGGATTGCCAGAGCAGATCAGGCAGGCGGGCGATTAGTATGGATTGGCGATGATCCAACGGATAAGAACTATTTTCTGGCGATTCGACGGGTGAATTTGATGGAACAGCATTATACGACAGGTGGCTATTTGCTCGTGAGCATGTATCGTTATTATTTCCAATTTGCTAATCAGCAGCTGGCCAGTGCGGCGGATCAGTATTCGATTTTGCTAGGACAGAATATGGAGACGATTAATTCCAATTATAACGGGCCGCTGACCGAGATTGTTGATCATCCACAGCAGATGCCGATCGTGGAACTGGATGAACAGCAATATATTATGGCAAGGCAGTTGTCGGCTATTACCGGTTGGACCGTTTTAATACTGACTCCTGTAAGCGCTTTATATGAAAGTATTCATGTATTACGCAACGGGATTGTATATGCAGGGGTAATTGGGATCGCTATTTATTTTGTCTGTTCGTATTTTCTATCGACGCTAATTACGAAGCCGATTGTACGCTTAACGCATACGATGCAGCAGGCGATTGCAGGGCCGATGACGCTGAATCCAAAGATTAATACAGTAAATGAGATCAACGAATTGAACAGTACCTATAACCAGCTGGTCAAAGAAACGAATCATTTGATCAAAATGGTATATGAAAAAGAAATTACGCGCAATCGTAGTGAACTTAAAGCTTTGCAGGCACAGATCAATCCGCATTTTTTATTTAACGCATTGGATGCACTTCGCTGGTCATTGGAGGATAAGGATCAGGAGGGACTGGCAGAGCAGGTTGTAGCGATGTCTAACTTATTCCGCTATACGATTACCCGGCAGAATGATGATGAATGGGTGATGCTGCGAGATGAGTTACGGCATATCGATAACTATATGGAAATTATGAAGATGCGTTTTGGTGAGCGATTGCATTATCATGTTCAGGTACAGGATGAAGCATTATATGTACGCATTCCACGTCTGCTCATTCAGCCATTAGTGGAAAATGCAGTTTTGCATGGAGCTGGTAATAAGAAAGGGGACAGTACGATTACGATATCGACTGGACCTCATTACGAGCATGGACAATTACAGATTATTGTACAGGATGATGGGCCAGGCATGTCGTGCGAGCTGCTGGAACGAGTGCAGCGTTCGATGGAAAATGGCGGGTTTTCCGCTTATACGAATACAGCAGAGGGACAGGCAGTAAAGAGTGAATCCGGCGATGCGAAAGGGAATGGTATTGCGCTATCTAATGTGTACCAGCGGCTACAGCTCTATTTTCCAGAACACGAGGGATCACGCATTCATATTGAAAGTCAGCCTGGCACGGGTACACGGATTATGTTGGAGATTCCATTTCATGGGGTTGAATTGCGACATGGATAGAAGACGAGATGGATTGGGGACGAGACGGTTAGAGAAGGAGGGTCATCGTTTATTGTTTATCTGTTCTGGCATAGCAGAGTGAAAAGAGGGTGTTTTTAGCGAAAGAAGAATGGGATAGTGGTATGAAAGTGGAACGATATTTCACTGAATTACGTGTAGGCATAGCAGTTGTGTTGCTGTTTCGTTAGAAGTGCAGATTAAATATAGAACTGCATCTTTGCTTGATTGGAATTGCAGATGAGATAAGAGAGCATATTGTTGCTTGATTGGAATTGCAGGTGAGATAAGAGAGCATATTGTTGCTTTATTAGAATTGCAGGTGAGATAAGAGAGCATATTGTTGCTTTATTAGAATTGCAGGTGAGATAAGGGAGTATATTGTTGCTTTGTTAGAATTGCAGGTGAGATAAGAGAGCATATTGTTGCTTTGTTAGAATTGCAGATGAGATAAGGGAGCATATTGTTGCTTGATTGGAATTGCAGATGAGATAAGAGAGCATATTGTTGCTTTATTGGATTACAGAGGAGACATGATAGTGTATCGCTGTTCTGTTGGAAATACGCTTGAGTTGCAGCGGCTGTAGTGTTATTTCGCTGCAAATTGGTCAGTTCTATGTATTGCTATGCTTCCACCTCGAACTTATCTACCTCGTCGTCTTCAAGGGGACTTACGAATTGGGAAATCTTATCTTGAGGGGGCTTCACGCTTAGATACTTTCAGCGCTTATCTCTTCTGCACGTGGCTACCCAGCGATACTCCTGACGGAACAACTAGTATACCAGCGGTGCGTCATCCCGATCCTCTTGTACTAGTGTGTGTAGCTGAGTAAGGTCAGTGAGCGATCTACTGTTGCTTCGCTATAAGTGTGATTTAGGATGAAAAGTGTACCGTTCTTTCATCGGAAGTACAGTTACCGCATGTACGTAAGTGCTTCAAACTAAAGAGTCTAACATGATATTTAATGGACTTAATCGACTTAATGGACTCAATCGACTCAATCGACTTATGTGATCAAAGGAGGAAACGCATGTACAGCAAAACGATTTTGATTGTAGATGATGAGCCACGTACACGGCAGGGGTTAAAAAAAGTGCTGGATCAGTGGTGTGAAGGTCGGTATCAGGTGATCATGGCTGAAAATGGCGAGGAAGCGATCGGTATTGTGAGTCGGCAACAGGTGCATGTGTTGTTAACGGATATTCGGATGCCGGAAATGACCGGGCTATCGATGCTACAGCAGATTCGGGCACAGGGACAGTCGCCGGTTGTGATTTTGATCTCAGCGTACTCGGAATTTGCCTATGCGCAGGAGGCGATTCGGCTAGGTGTTGTAAATTATATGCTCAAGCCGATTAGCAAATCAGATTTGATCGATGCAGTCGAAGCTGCACTCGGTGTGGAAGCCAAACAATCGCGTGCGACCATCATTGAGAAAGTTGTCGATGATCGACTTGTACAGGTGAATGAGAAAAGTCAGACCGCAGGCGAACGTATTCGGGAGGCAATGCATTATATCGATACCCATTTGCAGGAGGAACTGACGTTAAAAGAACTGGCGGACTATATTCATTTGAATCCGAGTTATTTGAGCGTGCTGTTTAAAGAGCAGGTGGATTTGACCTTCAGTGAATATGTGACCCGTCAGCGGATGCAGCGTGCAAAAGAGTTGCTCATTTCCACAGGTTTGCCAATAGGTGATATCGCGGAGCAATCGGGATATCGAACGGCGAAATATTTTATTAAAATTTTCAAAGAGCTGGAAGGTGTGACGCCGAGTACGTATCGTAAATCTGTGCGTTGAGAGATAGGTAGAACAGATAGGATTAAAGTTGGTGTTATTTCTATTTGTATCTATGTATTTTTGAATGCTGCTCTAGTGGAGACTATAAACGGCGAGTTTATCTACGTATAGAGATGATCACCTATTAAAATGGATTAGTATGAGCTTCTATTTACGAAATGAGGAAGTGTAATTAAGCCCGCAGGAGTTTGTAAGATGCCTGGAATAGAGAGAAGTGGATACCGGAAAAGGATAGCTTCCAGTGTTAGCGATTTTCTAACACGAGGTTGAACGAAAAGGATTTTTGCAAAGCAAAATATCGTACTGTTTCCAGTGTTAGCGATTTTCTAACACGAGGTTGAACGAAAAGGATTTTTGCAAAGCAAAATATCGTACTGTTTCCAGTGTTAGCGATTTTCTAACACGAGGTTGAACGAAAAGGATTTTTGCAAAGCAAAATATCGTACTGTTTCCAGTGTTAGCGATTTTCTAACACGAGGTTGAACGAAAAGGATTTTTGCAAAGCAAAATATCGTACTGTTTCCAGTGTTAGTGATTTTCTAACACGAGGTTGAACGAAAAGGGATTTTTGCAAAGCAAAATATTATACTGCTTCCAGTGTTAGTGATCTCCTAACACGAGGTGGAATGAGCAGGTAATTTTACCGCAGAATAATATTCACTTCTTTTGAGTACGGCAATCTACTCTGTCATCCTTATTTATAGATTCGTATGCAAGACCGGTGTTCGCCTCGTATTTTTGCTTATAGTGATAGATGCTCTAAGAAACCCGTTCGCGCATACACGATTCACATCATCGACTCTGTTCATGATGTAATGGGGATCATTCCGCTTAAACTACCAAATGTCCAAACAAAAGAGAATTTTTACCAATCGTTGTTGCCTTATGTGGACTCGGGCCAACTGCTAGACTTGAGTTATAGTCAAACGGCTATGAACCCACAAAGGAGGTAGTTTCATTGTTTAAAAAGAAAGCGCTTCCCCTTATATTGGCTGTATTGTTTATAATGTCTTTTATCCTTGCAGGCTGTGGTTCTTCTGCCAATAGTACGGATGGAAGTAATGCTGCTGGCAATGGTGGACAGACGGTGATCAAATTTATGCATCTGTGGCCGGAAGGTAGCTCGAAAGCACAGTATACGATCGTGAATGATATTATTGCAGATTATGAAAAGCAGCATCCGGACGTGAAAATTCAGACGGAAATTCTCGGTAACGATCAGTATCGCGAAAAGCTAAAAGTCCTTGCTTCTTCCAATGAGCTTCCAGACGTAGGGATGACGTGGTCAGATGGTTTTTTGAAGCCTTATGTGGAAGGCCAACTGTTCACACCGCTGGATGATGTGATTGATGCGAACCTCAAGGATGCCTTTATCCCGGGTGTGAAGGAATCGTACGCAATTGATGGCAAAACATACGGCATGCCGCTGGAGCTGAACATTTCTTACATTTTCTACAACAAGGAAATCTTTAAGAAATATAATCTCCAGGTACCTAAAACATACACAGAATTCAAAAACATCGTGAATACGTTAAATCAAAATAAAGTCATTCCAGCCGCGGTAGGGAACAAGGAAGGCTGGCCAGGTTCATTCTGGTTTATGTATCTGGCAGATCGCATCGGTGGCCCGACGATTCTAACGGATGTGATTCAAGGGAAACGTAGCTTTACTGATCCAGATATTTTGAAAGCAGCGACTGAGGTACAAAATCTGGTCGACATGAACACATTTGAAAAAGGGAATAGCGGCCTGTCCAATGATGAAGCGAAAGGCTATTTTATGAACGAGCAAGCAGCGATGTTCCTGACGGCAACATGGGAGCTACCAAACTATACGACAAGCAAGGATGTACCACAGGAATTTAAGGACAAGATCGGTTATTTCAAATTCCCACTGTATGAAGGTGGAAAAGGAACAGATATGAACAGCTATGTGGGCGGACCAGGTGTAGGTCTGTTCGTAGCGGATCACTCTCAGGTGAAGGAACAGGCGAAAGATTTTGCTGCCTTTTTGGTAAAAGAGTGGGGCAATAAATCGGTGACTGATGCAGGTGTGATTCCGGCGACGAAGGTCGATACAGCGGATAAAAAGCTGGACCCGATGTACGTGGCGATTTTGAAAGATTTGAGTGAGGCTTCCAACGTAACGACGTACTTTGATACTCAGGCAAGTCCGAATGTGGCGGAACTGCATCATGATCTGATCGCAGCGCTGTTCGGCAAGCAGATTACACCACAGCAATTTGTCGATCAGACGGCAGCTGCGCTGGAAGAGGAAAAGCAGCAATAATGCCGTTGCACTGTGGAATGGGATCAAAGGGAGGCAATCGATTATGAAGGCTGTTATGTCCAACAGAGCTGCGATTGCGATGTACGTGCTACCAGCACTGTTACTAATTATGGTCATTATCTATGTCCCGCTTGTGCTTACCGGCTATTATGGGATGATGGATTGGAAAGGCTTTGCGCCGATGAAATTTATCGGATTGGGCAATTACAACAAGCTGATCCATGACTCAATGTTTTGGAAAAGCACGTATCATTCGGTACTGCTCGGCATCTTCTCCACGCTTAGCCTGTTCATCTATCTGGCGGTATCGATGGTGCTGGCAAGCCAGATCAAAGGCGCTAATCTGTTTCGTAAAATTTATCTGATTCCGATGCTGCTGTCTTCGGTCGCGATTGCACAGCTATGGTCGAAAATTTATGATCCCGCCAACGGGATGCTAAACAATCTGTTGATGGCATTTGGCGTAGAAAATCCGCCATTATGGCTGTCTGATCCGAATATCGTGCTCTATTCGATCTTCGTGCCGATTGTGTGGCAGTATGCAGGATTTTACATCATTATTTATTATGCAGCACTGAAAAATGTGTCAGAAGAAGTGGTCGAGGCAGCGACGATTGATGGGGCGACGGCATGGCAGGTGGCAACACGTGTAAAGCTACCGCTCATCGCTCCGGTATTCAAGGTGACGATCATTCTGGCACTGGTCGGATCGTTAAAATATTTTGACCTGATCTTCGTCATGACCGGCGGTGGGCCGAACCATGCGAGTGAGGTGATGGCTTCGTATATGTATGGTGAAGCATTCAGTAAATATAATTTCGGGTACGGAAGCGCGATTGGTTTTGCTTTACTGGTGATCTGTCTGCTGATGACCTGGCTCATTCGTAAACTGACGGCATCGAGCGAAGATGTCCAATACTGAGGAGGGAATGGACAGATGAGTGAAATTGCTGCACGTAAGCGATCCGATGCAGACTCGGGCGCAGGGGTGAAAACAAGATGGGCAGGACGACTCGGCTTTGGCATATTGTATCTGGTGTTGGGAATTTTGGCAGTGATTCAGATCTATCCGCTGCTGTGGTTGTTTCTGTTCTCGCTCAAGACCAATCAGGAAGTGTTCGGCATGTCGCCCTTTGCACTGCCGCAACATCCGCAATGGAGCAATTATCCGAAGGTATGGAGTCAGGGACATATTAATCTGTATTTTCTAAATAGCGTCTGGTATACGGTGGCGGCCGTTGTGTTGACGATTGTGCTGGCAAGCTTTGTGACGTTTGCGATTACGCGCATGCACTGGAAGCTGAGCAAGCTAGTACTGGGGTTGTTTATTATCGGTTTGATGATTCCGCTGCATTCGACATTAATTCCGTTGTTTAACTTTTTTAAACATGTGAATCTGATTGATAATCCGCTCTCGGTCATTTTATCGTATACAGCGTTTAATTTGCCGGTGACGATTATGATCCTGCTCGGCTTTTATCAGGCGATTCCGCGTGAGATTGAGGAAGCAGGTGTGATCGATGGCTGTTCGGTGCATCGGATCTTTTTCCGCATCGTACTGCCGCTTACAACACCGGTCATTGCGACGACGGCGATCATTAATATGATCTACAACTGGAATGAGTTTGTGTTTGTGAATACATTTATTAGCTCGGATCGTTGGAAAACGCTGACGGTTGGGGTGAACAACTTTGTCGGGCAGTATTTGACGGATTGGGGCGCGATTGGCGCAACGCTGATGATTAGTATTATTCCGATTCTGGTAGCATTTTTGCTGCTGAGTAATCGGATTGTGGAAGGGTTGGCGGCTGGATCGGTGAAAGGGTAAGAGACAGCATATAGATTACCAGATGTGCGGTATGTAGTTTGGGAATTGGTTGAAAATTAGTTGGGAATTTAGAAGGATTGTATATTGTATCATGATGAAACTGAGTTGCTTCGATGTAAGAAGCGGCTCGGTTTTTTCTGTTGTAAGTATTATGTATGTGGTTGTGTAGGAGAATCGTTTTGGAGTGAGTTGATAGTAGAATGACTGAGTATTGTGGAAATGAAGAGGTATGTATTGAAGTGATATGATAGGAGATTTGAAAAAGCGCGAACCCTAAGCGCACATGAAATCCCTGGGAGGTTCGCACTCCTTGCTACACAAGGGATTTCAGGATTTTAGTTGTTTTTTGTCACCATTTTCAGTAGTCTAAAAAAGAGGTTCGCGATTTTATGGCATTTTCCCCTTGTTATATAAGGGGTGAGAGTAGGTACAGTCACTCTCCGTGCGAGAGTGTGGATTGAAAGACCGAACAGCTCAGAGATACGACCGCCTGCGAGACGTCACTCTCCGTGCGAGAGTGTGGATTGAAAGCAGTATATCAGGAATACAATATCAAACAGGCGGTCGTCACTCTCCGTGCGAGAGTGTGGATTGAAAGTTAGAGAACACCACACGGCGCGCTTTGCGCCAGGTCACTCTCCGTGCGAGAGTGTGGATTGAAAGGTATTTTTGAATCACATCACTTCTAGTTTCTGCAAGTCACTCTCCGTGCGAGAGTGTGGATTGAAAGAAAGGAGTGATAACATGTTTGGATTAACAGGATTGTCACTCTCCGCGCGAGAGTGTGGATTGAAAGGGATGAGGATGGAGAGCCGCTCACCTTTACGGTAGAGTCACTCTCCGCGCGAGAGTGTGGATTGAAAGTTTTGTGATCGTCTCGACCGGGACATTAAAAGTACGAGCGTCACTCTCCGCGCGAGAGTGTGGATTGAAAGACGTTGCTGAGAAGTACGCTAGTGATCTGGCGACGTCACTCTCCGTGCGAGAGTGTGGATTGAAAGACTAGAGGGTCAGCGTGACTGGGACAAGCTAAATTTGTCACTCTCCGTGCGAGAGTGTGGATTGAAAGTAATGAGCAAGAAAAAGTAGACCAGTCAAAAGCTGTCACTCTCCGTGCGAGAGTGTGGATTGAAAGAAATTGATTGAGGTTTTTAGCAGACATTTCTTCAACGTCACTCTCCTTGCGAGAGTGTGGATTGAAAGTTGTCCATGTTGCAATCTGGTGATGTATTCGCACTAGTCACTCTCCTTGCGAGAGTGTGGATTGAAAGAATAGCGTAATCTCGATCTTTTTGCAGTTTTAATAAGTCACTCTCCGTGCGAGAGTGTGGATTGAAAGTATTGTAAAATCGTAACCTGCTTTGTATCCCTTAGTCACTCTCCGCGCGAGAGTGTGGATTGAAAGACCTACTGTACTCAAAGTGCAGAAACCAAATACAGTCACTCTCCGTGCGAGAGTGTGGATTGAAAGGCCCCAGCATAATCACTCTCGTAAAGAGATTATGTGTCACTTTCCGTGCAAGAGTACCGATTAAAAGACTAAACAAAACAGAATATTTCCTCAATCTGCCCTAACCTACTTGCATACAAAAAGCCCGCATCGATGCGGGCTTTTTAGCTTATAACAGAAGATCCAACTTTATTCCGCAAATTCTGGCTTCTATTCAATCTGCTCCAACCCATTCAAATACGGACGCAATGCCACTGGAATATAAATGCTTCCATCTTCCTGCTGATGATTTTCCAGCAATGGGATCAGAATACGCGGCGATGCAACAGCGGTATTATTCAGCGTATGGCAATAGCGAAGCTCGCCATCCCCTGTCCGATAACGAATATTTGCGCGCCGTGCTTGAAAGTCATGCAAATTCGACGACGAATGGGTTTCGCCGTATGCCTGACGACCCGGCATCCATGTTTCGATATCGTATTGTTTGTACGTTTTTTGCGACATGTCTCCGATACAGACAGCTACAACCTGGTAAGGCAGTTCTAGCAATTGCAGCAGTTGTTCAGCATTGTTGGTAATTTCCTGATGAATCTGCTCCGAGTGCTCGGGATCGGCTTCGCAGACAATAACCTGTTCGACTTTGGCAAATTGGTGCACACGGTACAGTCCGCGCACATCTTTACCTGCCGAGCCGACTTCACTACGGAAGCTTTGCGAAGCGGCTGCTAGTTTGATTGCTCCCTCGCTCAGATCAACGATCTCATTTTGATAATACGAGACGAGGGCGACCTCCGACGTGCCGGTTAGCCAGTGGTCTTCGCCTTCAATTTTGAACGTCTGGTCGATACCGAGTGGGAAGAAGCCGGTATTTTGCAGTGCGGCGCTTCTAACCATCATCGGTACTTCCAGCGGCGTATACCCTTTATCCAGTAGCAGATCGAAGGCTAGTTGCTGTACCGCACGATGCAGCAACACACCTACCCCTGTTAAATAATACTGGCGGCTACCGCTGACTTTAACCCCTCTCGTCGTATCAAATAAACTATGCATTTCACCCAGCTCCACATGATCTCGAATCGGAAAAGTAAAATCAGGCACGGCGCCACATTGCTTCAGTACCACATTGTCTGCATCTGATTGTCCATCCGGTGTATCGGGCGAAACGATATTCGGTACGAGATTCATCCAGGTGTGATACTGCTGTTGAAGCTGTTCCGCTTCAGGTTCTAAACGCTGCAATTGCTCGTTGATGTCTTTGACTAGCAGACGGAGTTGTTCAGGATCGTTTGCAGTCTCGACCGTAGTAGCTTGTTCAGCCGAATGATCGACTTGACCTCGCTCGGCATTGGCTACTTGTTGCTGAACTTCAGCAGGTGTATTCGTACTAGTCGCCTCAGTCATCGCTGTGTTTGCTGTTGTGGCATTAGTTTGCGGCTTTTTCATCTGTGTGCCAATCTGACGAGTGAGCCGATTGCGCTGCTGTCGTAACTGCTCAATTTGTTGCATCAACCGATTCCGCGCCGCATACGTCTGTAACAGCTCGTCAATCGAAAGCTGAATATGCTTTCGGTTGGCAATATCCTGTAGTCGTGCTGCTTGCTGTTGAATGTACTGAATGTCTAACATCGTATTCGCTCCCTTGTGGATGGGCAGTAGGTGACTGCCACTTATTTTATAAAACACAAAGAGCGCTCCTCATCAACTTGGGACGAGGAGCGCTCTGCTCGCGGTGCCACCCAATTTAATCAGAGACGATGTCTCCGATCCACTCAGGTTCCGCGATAACGGGCGAATACCGTTTAACTTAGGGAGATTACTGCAACCGATCGTAACGCTAAAATAGCAGTAACACCTTGACGAGAACGCCTCCGGGTTGGATTCCCTTCACAGGCGATTTGCCGAATATGGATTTTGTCACAGTGTACAGGATCACAGAGGAAGCGTCAAGGGGGAGCAAGCGCAGCATAAACCCATAAACCATTTCTTAATACAGGCTCATATAAAGAAGGTCAAAGTGTAAGCGACATGTCGATATACTGCTGATGTAGGTGTACCGACCGTATGGGCGGCACCATAATATAGCTATAAACGGAAGCCTGAATTATCAAATTTGCGGGACGATGGATAAATGGTTACAATGCTCGGTATAGAAGCTGGAAAGTTACAAAAAATCAGACGTTTAAGCACATATTTAGCATGATCATTTTTAAAAATACATTGGAGTTGCTAACCGCTTACATAATCAATCTAGCCGTTTACATCGTCCATACCGAAGGAGCCATTGCTATGACTATACCGAAGCTCATTTATCAATACCGTGGTCCTAGAAATAACCCTGGCTATATTTTTAGCTCTGAAGAAGATGACGCTAAGCAGAAAAGTGAGTCGATGCTTTTCATATACAGCGATGATTTTGAATGTATTTTACCGATCGTTAAAGCGCAATATCCATTGATCGATCCGCGTACCGGAGAACAATATGACGCATTTGATCCTTGCTGGGATAATCCGATTTCAGCTGCGACATGGACGAATATACTTGAGGAACTGGATCATTGTATTCCAGAAAATGCAGACCAGCGTACATTTGTAGATCAGTTTACAGCCTGGATTCGATCCAAGCTGGCGCATACGGATACGATTATTATCGAAGGTACGTTATAAGAAAGTTACGTTATAGATGCAGTCTTGGCAAAACGGGATTTTATGGTATAATATTATAAAGTCAAAGAAAGTCAAAGTCAGCGAGCAATGGTGTTCATTTACCCTGATGAAAAGGAACGATTTTGTACTAGAACTCATCCTTTTCGTTGCACGTCGTATTTGAAAATCATAAATACTGGAAATGGATGTGGTAATGCCTGGAAATGGCGACCTAAATGTCACAATAACTGTGTTATGCATTCGTTTCTGACCATGAACGATATGGTTAATTGTTATTTATGTAGACTTTGATATTATCATTGACGAATTCATGTTTTGACTATACATGGAGGAGGATACGATGCGTAATATCTCCGACATTATCGAACAATATTTAAAACGCATGCTTCAAGAAGGCGAAGGCGCGCTGGAGATTCAGCGTAATGATCTAGCTGATCAATTTTCCTGTGTACCGTCACAGATCAATTATGTGATCAGCACGAGATTCACATTGGAAAAGGGCTATCTGGTAGAAAGTAAGCGTGGTGGTGGCGGTTATATCCGTATTCGGCGGATTGAGCTACCGGCGCAATCGACAATTCATACTCATATCCATGAAAGTATCGGTCAGAGTATGAGCCAGAGTGCTGCGGAGGGGCTGATTTATCAGCTGCTGGAGGCACGGTTGATCTCCAAACGTGAGTCTGAACTGATGCGTGCGGTTGTATGTAGAGATGTCATTTCAATCAATCTTCCCTATAGAGATGAAGTCCGTGCAAGAATGATGAAAGCGATGTTGATCGCTTTGCTCGGCTCTTAATCACTCGGGAGAAGGGGGTTATTTGAATGATTTGTCAGGAATGCCAGCAACGGCCGGCTACCCTGCATTTCACCAAAATCGTAAATGGCGAAAAGACTGAATTTCACATTTGCGAACATTGTGCGCGTGAAAAGGGCGAGCTGATTCCGGGCACTTCCGGAGGCTTTTCCATCCACAATCTGTTGTCTGGATTAATGGATTTTGATGCAGGAAATAAAGCGAAGATCGCTGGAATGCCGCCAGCACAGCAACTGCAATGTCCGGAATGCGGAATGACCTATGCACAATTCCGTAAGCTCGGACGATTTGGTTGCAGCTCCTGTTACCAGACGTTTGACGGCCAGCTTGATCCGATGCTCAAGCGTGTACATGGCAGTACCGCCCATGCAGGTAAGTTGCCAGCGCGTGCAGGTAAACAGATTAAAGTGAGACGGCAGGTTAATGATCTACGCCAGCAGATGAAGCAGCGTATTGCCGAAGAGGAATTTGAACAGGCAGCGCAGCTCAGAGATCAGATTCGCGAGCTGGATAAGCAAATTTCACAGGAGTTGTAAGGAGGAATGACGTATGCCGAATCTCCGTTTTACCGAAAAGCCTTTGAGTGAATGGATGCAAAAGGGCGGAGATTACTCGGATGTTGTAATCAGCAGCAGGGTGCGTATTGCCCGCAATCTGGTGCATCAGCCATTCCCGATTATCGCTTCCACCGAGCAAGCTCAGCAGGTACGCGAACGATTGACCGCTGCGCTGCAAGATGAAGGCGTGCAGGCGCAGGGACCATTTGAGCCGCTTGTGCTGGATGAGCTGGATGATGTAGACAAGGAAGTTCTAATGGAAAAGCATCTGATCAGTCCGAATTTGATCAATGAATCACGCGCTGGCGCGGTATTGCTGGCGGAGAACGAATCGGTGAGCATTATGATCAATGAGGAAGATCATCTGCGTATTCAGTGTCTATATCCGGGCTTTCAATTGGAGGAAGCATGGCAACGCGCTACCGCAATTGATGATGCATTTGAGCGTGTGGTCGATTATGCGTTTGATGATCGGCGTGGTTATTTGACCAGTTGCCCGACTAACCTCGGTACAGGGCTGCGTGCTTCGGTTATGCTGCATTTGCCTGCACTGGCGATTATGAATCAGATCGGTCGTATTTTATCAGCGGTATCGCAGGTTGGTCTGGCGGTACGTGGATTGTACGGTGAAGGTAGCGAAGCACTCGGGAATATTTTTCAAATTTCCAATCAGATCACATTAGGATTATCTGAACAGGAGATTATTGATAATCTGCGCAGTGTGGTGATGCAGATTATCGAATATGAACAGCATGCGCGTAGTCGGCTGCTGGGCGAATCTCGCCTGCGTATTACTGACCGTATTATGCGCTCGTATGGAATTTTATCCTATGCGACGATGATGGATGCGAAGGAAGCATTTCAACGTATATCGGACGTAAGGCTCGGTGTGGATCTCGGTCTGATTGATCGGGCATCAGCAGGTCAAATGAATGAATTGCTGATTATGACACAACCGGGTTTCCTTCAGAAAACGTTCGGTGTTAAAATGGGATCAGGAGAACGCGATATGTACAGGGCGCAGATGATCCGCGATACACTAAGTGATGTACACGTAGCAGACTAAACCGTGGAGGTGCTTGAATATGATGTTTGGCAGATTTACGGAGCGGGCGCAAAAAGTCCTTGCCCTGGCACAGGAAGAAGCGGTTCGTCTCGGTCATAATAACATCGGTACAGAGCATATTTTGCTTGGATTAATTCGTGAAGGCGAAGGCATTGCTGCCAAAGCGCTGATTGGTCTCGGTCTTGGACTTGAAAAAATTCAGGACGAGGTAGAATCGCTGATTGGCCGCGGCCAGGAGCAACCTACCAACATTGCTTATACTCCGCGTGCGAAAAAGGTCATCGAGCTTTCGATGGACGAAGCGCGTAAACTTGGTCATACGTATGTGGGCACAGAGCATATCCTGCTCGGTCTGATCCGCGAAGGTGAAGGCGTAGCAGCCCGTGTACTGAACAATTTGGGCATTAGCCTGAACAAAGCGCGTCAGCAAGTGTTGCAGCTGCTGGGCAGCAACGAGGCGGTATCGAGCCATCATGGTACGCCTGCTAATGTGAGCACGCCAACGCTGGATAGTTTGGCACGCGACTTAACAGCGATTGCGAAAGACAGCAATCTTGACCCTGTGATCGGACGTAGCAAAGAAATTGAACGCGTAATTCAAGTTCTGAGCCGCCGGACGAAAAACAACCCGGTACTGATTGGTGAGCCGGGCGTTGGTAAAACTGCCATCGCCGAAGGTCTTGCACAAAAGATCATCAACAACGAAATTCCAGAAACGCTGCGTGACAAACGCGTCATGACGCTGGATATGGGTTCGGTTGTGGCCGGTACGAAATATCGCGGTGAGTTTGAAGACCGCCTCAAAAAAATCATGGACGAGATTCGCCAGGCTGGCAATATCGTACTGTTCATTGATGAGCTGCATACACTGATTGGCGCAGGTGGAGCGGAAGGTGCGATTGACGCATCCAACATTTTGAAGCCTGCACTGGCACGTGGTGAGCTGCAATGTATCGGTGCGACTACGCTGGATGAATATCGCAAATATATTGAAAAAGATGCCGCTCTGGAACGTCGCTTCCAACCGATTACAGTCGATCAGCCATCACCGGAAGAAGCGGTTCAGATTCTGATGGGACTGCGCGATCGTTACGAAGCCCATCACCGTGTGAAAATTACGGATGAAGCGATTGAGCAGGCTGTAAAACTGTCGGATCGTTATATCACCGATCGTTTCCTGCCGGATAAAGCGATTGACCTGATTGACGAAGCCGGTTCCAAAGTAAGATTGAACTCCTACACGGTACCGCCTAACCTCAAACAACTGGAAAGCCGTCTCGAAGATATCCGCAAGGAAAAAGACGCGGCTGTACAAAGCCAGGAGTTTGAAAAAGCGGCAGCTCTGCGTGATACCGAGCAGAAAATCCGTGAAGAGCTGGATACGACTCGCAATCAATGGAAAGAAAAACAAGGTCGTACCGACTCCGAAGTAACACCTGAGGACATCGCAGATATCGTAGCGAACTGGACCGGTATTCCGGTAACGAAGCTGAAAGAAGAGGAAACGGATCGTTTGCTCAACATGGAAAGCTTGCTGCATGAGCGTGTCATCGGCCAGGAAGAAGCTGTTGTCGCTGTCAGCCGTGCGATCCGTCGTGCTCGTGCTGGTTTGAAAGATCCGAAGCGTCCAATGGGTTCGTTTATCTTCCTCGGTCCTACTGGTGTTGGTAAAACTGAGCTGGCTCGTGCGCTGGCCGAATCGATGTTCGGTGACGAAAATGCGATTATCCGCATCGATATGTCCGAGTACATGGAGAAACATTCGACTTCCCGTCTCGTCGGGGCGCCTCCAGGATATGTAGGGTATGAAGAAGGCGGACAGCTGACCGAGAAAGTACGCCGTAAGCCATATTCCGTTGTACTGCTGGATGAGATCGAGAAAGCTCACCCGGAAGTATTCAACATTCTGCTGCAAGTGCTGGAAGATGGTCGTTTGACTGATTCCAAAGGTCGTGTCGTTGACTTCCGCAATACGCTGATCATTCTGACCTCTAACGTAGGTGCAGAAGCGATTCGCCGGAATACAACACTGGGCTTCACTGCTACGATTGATTCCGGTGCAGAATACAACAACATGAAGGGTAAAGTAACGGATGAGCTGAAACGCCACTTCCGTCCAGAGTTCCTGAATCGGATCGACGATGTGATCGTATTTCACTCATTGGAAGAAAAGCATATCGCTCAGATCGTTACACTCATGTCGGAAGAGCTGCGCAAGCGTCTGCGTGAATACTCGGTTGACTTTACACTGACCGATACCGCGAAAGCATTCCTCGCGAAGGAAGGCTTCGATCCTGCATACGGTGCACGTCCACTGCGTCGTGCGATCCAGAAGCATATTGAGGACCGTCTGTCCGAAGAGTTGCTGACCGGAAATGTTACGAAAGGCGATCATCTGATCATTAATGAGAAAGATGGTGCACTGACTGTGGAGAAGGTTGAACCTTCCGAGCAGACAGACGAAATATCGGCTAACCAGACGAAGTCCTAATCGATCGATTAGAACAGCTCGTCTTTCACGAAAGCATCGTAAAAATAAAGGTTGGTTCCAAAGGCAATTCTGCCCGCGGAACCAACCTTTTTAATGTTATAATAAAATAGACTGCAAAATATTGTCTGCTATTGCCGGATGATGTCCGTAAGTAGCACTAAAATAAATGAAATGTTAACATCAAGTTAACGTATAAATAGAAAGGGACGTCCATGGCAAAAGTAAAAACGAAATTTTTCTGTACCGATTGTGGATATGAGTCACCGAAGTGGTATGGCAAATGTCCGGGCTGTCAGGCATGGAACACGATGATCGAGGAGAAAGAAACGACTGCGGTCAAGACACAGGGGATGAACTCCAGTCTGTTCCAGACACAAACGACGCAAAAAGCACAGGCGATTACCGATGTCGAAGCCGGTCAGGAGCCGCGCATTCAAACCGGTATTCAGGAGCTAAATCGTGTGCTTGGTGGCGGCGTAGTGCCAGGCTCGCTCGTGCTTGTCGGCGGTGATCCAGGGATCGGGAAATCGACATTATTGCTGCAAACTTCTCATGCGCTCACACAGGCAGGTTTGCGTGTGCTGTACATTTCAGGTGAGGAATCGGTACGTCAGACGAAGCTGCGTGCGGAGCGTCTGGGTGCATTGTCCAATGAGTTATTTGTATTGTGTGAAAGTAATATGGATCTGATCGAGGAAGCGATTGATAGTATTAATCCAGGTTTTCTCGTCATCGACTCGATACAGACGGTCTATCAGCCCGAAGTGACCAGTGCACCGGGTAGTGTATCGCAGGTGCGTGAATGTACATCACGCTTTATGCGTGTGGCCAAAATTCGCGGCATTGCGACTGTGCTCGTTGGTCATGTGACCAAAGAAGGTGCGATTGCTGGACCACGTATGTTGGAGCATATGGTTGACTGCGTGCTGTATTTTGAAGGGGAGCGTCACCATACGTACCGATTGCTGCGTGCCGTCAAAAACCGTTTTGGTTCAACGAATGAGATGGGTATTTTCGAGATGCATGAAGAAGGCTTGACCGAAGTGTCCAATCCATCCGAGCTGTTCCTATCTGAACGTGCGATGGGAGCGGCAGGTTCGACCGTTATTGCCAGTATGGAAGGGACGCGTCCGATGCTGGTAGAACTACAGGCACTCGTTGCAGCAACCCATTTTCCATCGCCAAGACGGATGGGAACAGGGATTGATAACAATCGCCTTGCCCTCATTATCGCGGTGCTGGAAAAGCGGATGGGCATGTTCCTCCAAAATCAGGATGCCTACCTGAACGTAGCTGGCGGCGTGCGGCTGGATGAACCGGCAGTCGATCTGGCAATTGCGGTCAGTCTCGCTTCCAGCTTCCGGGATGCACCAACTAAGCCGGATGATGTCGTATTTGGTGAAATTGGTCTGACCGGTGAAGTGCGTGCAGTCTCTAGGGCAGAACAACGGGTAAAGGAAGCGGCTAAGCTTGGTTTTAAACGGGTCATTATGCCGGAGAAAAGTATGAAGGGCTGGAAGCATCCAAAGGATATTCAATTAATAGGTGTCAATACGATAGCGGAAGCATTAAAGGCTGCGTTGGACTAGGGGGGAACTGGAAATGAAGGAGCTCAGCCAGGCTGAGAAAATCAATCGTTTATTAAAAATGGTAGCGCCAGGCACTGCATTTCGCGATGGACTGGAAAATGTACTGCGCGCCAAAACGGGCGGACTGATCGTCGTCGGCTCCACCCCTCAGGTGATGGATGTCGTAGATGGCGGCTTTTCGATCGATTGCGAATTTTCGCCCAACTATTTGTATGAGCTGGCGAAGATGGATGGTGCGATTATTTTGAGTGATGATCTGAAGCGGATACTGTATGCTAATACGCAGTTAATTCCGGATTCATCGATCTCGTCGATCGAGACCGGGATTCGTCACCGTACGGCAGAGCGTGTTGCCAAGCAGACAGGCGAACTGGTCATCTCCATCTCGCAGCGCCGTAACATCATTACGCTGTACAAAGGCAATCTGCGGTATGCGCTCAAAGAGATCGGTGTTATTTTAACGAAAGCCAATCAGGCGATTCAAACGCTGGAGCGTTATCAAGTTGTACTCGGTCAGGCACTGACCAACTTGACGGCTTCTGAATTTGAGCAAATGGTAACGATTGCCGAAGTAGCTGGTGTTATTCAGCGCGTCGAGATGGTACTGCGTATTCAAACGGAGATTGACCGTTATATTACCGAGCTTGGGGCGGAAGGTCGTCTGATCTCGATGCAGATGGAAGAGCTGATCGGTACGATTGAGGAAGAGTTCCGTCTGCTGCTCAAAGATTATGGACGCGACATTAGCGAGGAGCGTCTGAACGAGATCATTAACGGATTGAAGCGGATTACCGATAATGAACTTATGGATGCGAATCAAATTGTGAAAATGCTCGGCTATCCGATGGCAGCAGCGCAATCGGAGGAAGTTGTACCGACACGCGGCTATCGCGTACTGAATAAGATTCCACGCTTGCCGAATGTGATCATTCACAATCTGGTAGAGCGCTTTGGTGCATTACATCATGTGATCAACGCGACCATTGATGAATTAGACGAAGTTGACGGCATTGGCGAGGTTCGCGCACGCACGATTCGCTCCGGTCTGGAGCGGATTCAAGAGCAAGTATTTATTGACAGACAAATCTAAAAGCGTTAGAATCGTAAAGTTAATTGGTTAATATATCCATCTTTGAGGTGACAAAATGATAACAAAATCAATTCCAAACCTGTGTACGCTGTTTAACCTGGGACTTGGAATGTTGGCTATTTTACTGGCGCTCAATGATAATTATAGTCTGGCGGCTATTATGGTCATTGTGGCAATGTTAATGGATGGTCTGGACGGACGTATGGCGCGTGCGCTCAATGCGCAGAGCGAGCTGGGGAAAGAGCTGGATTCCCTGTCTGACCTTGTTTCATTTGGTGTGGCACCGATTGTCATTATGTACGATATGGTATTCAGAGACATTAACCCTGTGCTTGCGATTACTGCGTCATTGATTTTTCCGATGTGCGGAGCGATGCGTTTGGCCAGATTTAATGTCAAAGCCGGAGTACCTGGCTATTTTACCGGATTGCCGATCCCGGCAGCCGGAGGCGTACTGGCAACGTTGTCGCTTTTCCATAATGAAGTATCTACACCCTATATGGTTATCAGTACGTTTATCGTATCGTATCTGATGGTCAGTCAGGTAAAATATCCGAATTTCAAAAAAGTCGGCATTCCGAAAAAAGCGTTATGGCTCGCACCCGTTGTCATTGTAGCTGCGGTTGTGATCGCTATTATGTTTCCTGATCAAGTGTCCAAGCTGATTTTCGTACCGCTTGCCCTTTATGCTCTGTACGGCTTTAAACAGAATATTCGTAAATTGATGCGCCGCCAACGGCAAACTCGTCAGGACGATGATAATCCATCCAAAGAGTCCCTTCGTTAAACGAAGCGAACGTATCGGTGCATAACATAAAAAGCATTTATTTCTCGACGTCACTTGGGGAATGAATGCTTTTTTTATTGGCAAAATGATCATAAAGGGGATAGATCGATGCTCGATCAACTATTGCAATGGAATAACATACTGGCACAAGGCGAGGGAAGTCCGCTGCGTACAGTTGTTGAGATTGCGCTTATTTTAATAGCTGCGTTGTTGTTATCACTAATCATCCGGCGTCTGTTAGTCATATTGGAAAAGCGCCGTTTACAACTACTCGCGATGCCAATCGATAAGGTACTTGCTGCCGCATGCGGATTGCTACTAGGATTAGTGCTTGGCTGGCTGGGCGCTTCGATTATTGACTGGTGGGATCATGTCTATGCAGTCGTTCGCACGTTTCTTATGCTCACACTTGGCTATCTAGGTATGCGCATAGGCTATGAGCGTGCAGAAGAGTTGCAGATTCACAGACAGATGGTAACAAAGGGAGGGGCAATCGATACACCTACAGAGGCGGAGATATCACAAACACCGTCTAAAACTACAGCAGAAGCATTGCCAACAGCATTGCCAATGATCAGTATACTGGACGCGAATGTTGCGATTGATGGGCGCATCGAAGGTGTGATCGAATGCGGATTTATGAGTGGGATTGTGATCGTACCGGATTTTATCGTGCAGGAGCTACAATGGATTGCCGACTCTGCCGATACATTGCGTCGTCAACGCGGGAAAAAGGGACTGGATACGTTAACCTGTTTGCATACATTACCAGGGATTGAACTGGAAGTAGCGGCGACTCACTACTCGGATACGCTCAGTGCTGACGAGCGGCTAGTCCAACTCGCAGCGGCGCGTAAGGCAGTGCTCATTACCCATGATCGTAATCTGGAACAGATTGCCGGATTGCACGGTATTCGTGTGCTATCGATCAATCGTCTTGCTGCTCTGATCAAGCCACAGTTACTTGCAGGAGAGCTATTACACATACAGATCACAAGAGCAGGTAAAGAAGCAGGGCAGGGTATCGCTCATCTGGAAGATGGAACGATGATTGTAGTGGAACAGGGGCGCGAGTATATAGGAAGTAATGTGGAGGTCGTGATCACGAGTGTATTACAGACAGCGAATGGGAAAATGATCTTCGCTCGTCCGCATGATTGACAGATCGAGCAGTAACGGTAAGCGAAACGGCGACCGAGCGGTAAAACTACGGGCAAATCAATGGTTGTGCGGCGACGGACACGCTGTGTACGCCTATTCGCTGTTGTGCTGTAGGTGCAGACGGGTATATTATTAAGGAATGGAATTCACACGCTGTATCGTTAAGGATGGGGATTATGGCACAAAAAGCCGGAATCATCGTAGTCGCAGCCGGCAAAGGCTCGCGCATGGGCACGGTGGAAAGCAAGCAATATCTCAGGCTCCAAAACAAGCCGATCATTATACATACACTGGAAGTGTTTGAACGTTCAGAGCTTGTCGACGAGATCGTTGTCGTCACGGGAGCAGATGATCTGGAGCGCTGTGAGGACTGGATCAAGGAATACGGATTGCATAAGGTGACGCATGTGGTCGCTGGTGGTTATGATCGTCAGGAGTCCGTGTACCGTGGACTTCAGCAGCTGAAGTCGGATTGGGTCATGGTGCATGATGGTGTGCGTCCATTTGTTACCGAGCAGCAGCTTCATCACTGCCTGGAAGCAGCACAGCAGGTAGGTGCTTCCGTACTGGCTGTACCGGTAAAGGACACGATCAAGCAGGTAGATCGCAGCCTGCATATTGCGGGTACACCGGATCGCAGTACATTATGGGCCATTCAGACACCGCAGACATTCCGTTATAACGATCTGCTGTCTGCACATCAGCAGGCAGAAGCAGCGGATTTTCGCGGTACGGATGATGCGATGCTCGTAGAACGATTAGGTACACCGATTACGGTCGTCGAGGGCAGCTACACGAATATCAAGCTGACCACACCGGACGATCTGGATTATGCTGCATATTTACTTGCTCGCAAGGGAGAGAATAGATGATGATTCGTGTAGGACAGGGTTTTGATGTGCATCAGCTGGTTGAGGGCCGTCCATGTATTATTGGCGGAGTCACTATTCCATATGAAAAAGGACTGCTCGGTCATTCCGATGCGGATGTGCTGCTGCATACGATTGCGGATGCTGCACTTGGCGCGCTCGGACTTGGCGATATCGGCAAGCATTTTCCGGATACAGACCCGGCATTTAAAGATGCGGATAGCGTCAAATTGCTTCAGCACGTATGGGGACTAATTCGTGAACGTGGTTATCGTCTTGGTAATGTGGACGCAACGATTATTGCGCAAAAGCCTAAAATGGCACCGTATATTCCACAAATGGTGGAAGTGATCGCATCCATACTGAAAGCAGAAGCAGCCGATCAGGTTAATGTGAAAGCAACGACGACCGAGTGGCTTGGCTTTACCGGACGGGGTGAAGGTATTGCAGCACAGGCAGTGATCTGTCTGGTCAAAGAAGTTTAACATCACGTCTATGCCTCACAGGGTGTAGCACAGATGAAATGCTGCTCAACGATACACCATAATTTTGTTGAATCGGAGGAAATTAATATGTCTACTGAAATTCGTGTACGTTATGCACCAAGTCCAACCGGACACCTGCATATCGGCAATGCGCGTACTGCATTGTTTAACTATCTGTTTGCCCGCAGTCAGGGCGGTAAATTTATTATTCGTATCGAGGATACAGACGTGAAGCGTAATGTGGAAGGCGGCGAAGAAAATCAGCTGTCTTATTTGAAATGGCTCGGTATCGAGTGGGATGAAAGCATCGACGTAGGCGGCGACTATGGACCATATCGTCAGACCGAACGTCTGGACATCTACCGTCAGTACTGGCAGGATCTGCTTGATCGCGGACTGGCTTATAAATGCTATTGCACTGAAGCAGAGCTGGAACAAGAGCGCGAAGAACAGATCGCTCGTGGTGAAACACCGCGTTATTCTGGTAAGCACCGCGATCTGACCGCAGAGCAATGTGCGGCATATGAAGCGGAAGGTCGCGTACCGAGCATTCGTTTCCGTGTACCAGAAAACAAAACGTACACATTCAACGATATCGTCAAAGGCGAGATTTCGTTTACAACTGAAGATACAGGTGACTTCGTTATTGTGAAAAAGGACGGCATTCCAACGTACAACTTTGCCGTTGCACTTGATGACCATCTGATGAAAATTTCCCATGTACTGCGCGGGGAAGATCACGTGTCCAATACACCACGTCAGCTGATGATCTATGAAGCGCTGGGCTGGGAACCGCCGCAATTTGGTCATATGACGCTGATCGTGAACGAAAATCACAAAAAGCTGAGCAAACGCGACGAATCGATCATTCAGTTTATCGAGCAGTATGATCAGCTTGGTTATTTGCCAGAAGCGCTATTCAACTTTATCGTCTTGCTCGGCTGGTCGCCAGAAGGGGAAGAAGAAATTTTCTCCCGTGAAGAACTGATCAACATCTTCGATGCAAAACGTCTGTCCCGTAGCCCGGCTGTATTTGATACGAACAAGCTGGCTCACCTGAACAACACCTATATCAAAAAAGCCGATACTGAGCGTATCACGGCAATGGCGATTCCGCATCTGCAAAAAGCAGGTCGTCTGCCAGCGGAACTGAGCGAAGAACAGCAAGCATGGGCGCATGATCTGGTCGCTCTGTATCAGGAGCAAATGGTATCGGCATCCGATATCGTCGATCTGTCGGCGATGTTCTTCCGTTCACATGTAGAGCTGGATACCGAAGCACAGCAAGTGCTCGGTGAAGAGCATGTGAAGACCGTTCTGCAAGCCTTGCTGGACAAAATCAAAGCATCGGACGAGTTCAGTCCAACTGTAGCGGCAACACTAATCAAGGAAGTGCAAAAGGAAACAGGCTACAAAGGCAAACAATTGTTTATGCCGATCCGCGTTGCACTGACTGGTGAAATGCATGGACGTGACTTGAACCATACGATCTACTTGCTCGGCCGCGATCGCGTCATTGCCCGTCTGGAATCGCAGATCAAAGGCTCTTAACGAAAAGGATATTGTTTATTAGCGTATAGTCCGTTATAATGATCACCTGAACAGTGATTCATTTTTTCTATACGTTAAACCGTACAATAAGCAGTCATAACTTGCATATATAATGGCAATGATCAGGAAAAGTACATCTGTGTATGAAGTCTCAGAGAGGATGACTCCGCTACAGGATAGCGGATCGCTGCGAATCATCCACTTCATCCAGATGGAAAATGCACCTGTGAGCTGCGGAGCCGAACGTTCCCGCCTGCTTTCACCCATTTTGAGTGAAAGCAGAGTGAGCAAGTAGGTTTTGCCGGCTGGTCCTTCGTTACGGACTGTACAAGTTGGACAACGACTTTCATCTACGGATGTACAGTCAGGCGATTCGATATCGCTCATTTGTCCAAGCAGAGTGGAACCGCGTAAACCGACGCCTCTGCAGCCGTAACTGGCTGCGGGGGCGTTTTTTAATGAGCGCAAGCAAAGAGAGGTAATCCAATGCTGACCAATTTAAAATCCGATGTCCGCGCCGTGTTCGATAATGATCCGGCCGCGCGGGGCTGGTTTGAAGTCATCTTTACCTATTCAGGATTGCATGCAATCTGGGCGCACCGGCTTGCGCACTGGTTTTACAACAGACAATTTTTTACGGTTGCGCGTGTGGTGTCGCAGATGAGTCGCTTTATGACCGGTATCGAGATTCATCCCGGCGCTACGATTGGTAAACGTCTGTTTATCGATCATGGAATGGGTGTCGTGATCGGAGAGACATGTGAGATCGGTGACGATGTGGTGATCTATCAGGGGGTCACACTGGGCGGTACTGGCAAGGAGAAAGGCAAGCGTCATCCGACGATCGGCAATAATGTCGTTGTCGGTTCCGGTGCGAAAATTCTCGGTTCATTTTCCGTCGGTTCCAACTCCAACATCGGCTCCAATTCGGTCGTGTTACGCGAAGTGCCTGCTAACAGTACCGTAGTCGGTATTCCCGGTAAAATCGTCATTCAAGATGGTAAGCGCGCAGACCGACTCAGCCACCAGATGCCCGATCCGGTAGCATCCCGATTAGCAGAGCTGCAAGCTGAGATCGATCGGCTCAAACAGGAGCTGGAGCAGCAACAGCGCCAGCTCGATCATCGGATGATGTCGACACGGGAGCATAACCGTCATTCCTGCTAAGACGATGCGATCTGGATTGAGTTTCAGTTGAGATCACAATTCAATACACATCAACCTGCCGCAGTTATAACACCAATAGGAGCAGCACCATCCAGCCGAATCTAACCGATTCGACCTTGAACAGAGAGAGGGATAAACGTATGGCATTGCAAATTTATAATACAATGAGTCGCAAAAAAGAAGATTTCGTTAGCCAGGTGCCTGGCGAAGTGAAAATGTATGTGTGCGGACCGACCGTCTATGATTACATTCATATCGGCAATGCGCGTCCGATGATCTTTTTTGACGTCGTGCGTAGCTATTTGGAAAATCAGCACTACAAAGTAGACTATGCGGTAAACTTTACCGATGTCGATGATAAGCTGATCCGCAAGGCAGAGGAACTGAATACAACCGTCATCGAAGTGGCTGAACGTTTTATCGATGCTTACTTTGCTGATCTGGAAGGACTCGGTATTCGCCGTGCAACGATCCACCCACGTGTAACGGAAAATATGGACGTTATTCTTGATTTTATTAGCGCATTGATCGATAAAGGTGTCGCGTATGCGAAGGAAGGCGATGTGTACTTCCGTACCCGTAAATTCGCAGATTATGGCAAGCTGTCCCATCAGAAGCTGGATGAGCTGCAATTTGGGATTCGGATCGAAGTCGACAAACGTAAAGAAAATCCAGAAGATTTCGTCCTCTGGAAAGCGGCAAAGCCGGGGGAGATTTTCTGGGAAAGTCCCTGGGGTGACGGTCGTCCTGGCTGGCATATCGAGTGCTCTGCAATGGTGCGTCATTATCTCGGCGATACGCTGGATATTCACGGTGGTGGTCAGGATCTACAATTCCCGCACCATGAATGCGAATGCGCACAATCCGAGTCGGTAACCGGCAAGCCGCTATCCAACTACTGGATGCATAACGGCTTTATCCGTATCGATGACGAGAAAATGTCCAAGTCACTCGGAAACGGTATCCTCGTCAAAGATCTGCGTGCCGCACACAAGCCAGCAGCGATTCGTTACCTGATGCTATCGACGCATTATCGCAATCCGCTGAATTATACCGATGATACGATGACACAGGCGGAAAATAGCATCGAGCGTATTGGCAATGCAGTCGGTAATGTAAAACATCGTCTGTCCGCTTCGGATGCATCATCACCGGTAGATGCCGAACTGGCTACTCGCCTGCAAGCGATTCGCGTCCTGTTCCATGAGAAAATGCAGGATGATTTCAATACACCGGATGCGATTACAGCGGTATTTGAATGGGTAAATGAAGCGAATCAGCTGCTGCAACGTGAAGTTGTGCAAAAAGCATCGCTGGAAGCGCTGCTGTCTCTATTCGACGAGATGAATGGAGTGCTGCGTCTGTACTGGGAAGATGAGCAACTGCTGGACGAAGACGTAGAGAAACTCATTGCTGAGCGCATCGAAGCACGCAGTAACAAAAACTGGGCACGTTCGGACGAAATTCGTGATCAGCTGTCTGCACAGGGCATTTTGCTTGAAGATACACCGCAAGGTATGAGATGGCGCCGCAAATGAACGGAGGGAGCAGCGTATGACATCTTCCGATCAAGAACAGCCTTTCATGTGGTTCCCCTTTGAACTGTCTCGCCCACTGGATCAGATGCCTCCATTGGCACTGGCGTATATCGGTGATGCGATCCATGAGGTGGCGGTTCGCCAGTATCTGCTATCCGGCAAAAATCTACGTCCTAATCATCTACATCGTTTGTCGACGAGTTTTGTATCGGCAGGCGCGCAGGCGAAAATGCTACAACATCTGGAGCCACAGCTGACCGAAGAAGAAGCAAGCGTCGTCAGACAGGGGCGCAATGCCAAATCCGGCACCGTTCCTAAAAATGCCAGTGTGCTCGACTATCGCTATGCAACCGCATGGGAGTGTCTGCTTGGTTACTTGTACTATAAGGGCAATCAGCCGCGCATTTTGGAGCTGATTACTACAGGAATACAGCATCTGGAGCAGCCGTCCAAGCCTTGAGCAGGTGCGGCTGCTTCCGTTTTGAATAGAAGTGCTTCATCCCTCATCGAATAGACGACAGGATGAACCGTTGTGCACTTGCTACGAAAGCGGGTAATGAATGAGCAATAGACATGCGATTGACAATACAGGAGGAACACATATGGAAGAGGAATATATCGCGGGCAAGCATTCCGTTACGGAAGCGCTGCGTGCTGGAAGAAGTATTAATAAAATCTGGATTGCCGATGGATCACAAAAAAATCTCGTGCAATCTGTAGTGACCGAAGCAAGAGAAAAAGGCATCGTGATCCAGTATGTGGACAAGCGCAAGCTGGATAGCTTTGTGCCTGGCGTACAACATCAGGGTATTATCGCGCAGGCGGCACCTTATGCGTATGCAGAAGTAGAAGATATTCTTGCGGCAGCTGAGGCGAAGGGAGAAGCACCGTTTATTGTACTGCTGGATGAGATTGAAGATCCGCATAATCTCGGTTCGATTTTGCGAACAGCGGATTGCACTGGTGTGCATGGTGTCGTCATTCCGAAGCGCCGCTCAGCATCGATCACGGCAACCGTATCGAAAACGTCGGCTGGAGCGGTAGAATATGTGCCGGTTGCACGTGTGACGAACCTCGGACAAACGATCGATCGCCTGAAAGAGCAGGGCGTATGGGTAGTCGGAACCGATTTGAATACAGATAGCAATCTGTATCAGGCTGACGTGTTTACCGGACCGGTAGCGATTGTGATCGGTAATGAAGGCAAAGGGATGGGCAGACTGATTCGCGAGAAATGCGATGTGCTCGTTAAGCTGCCGATGCAAGGTCAGATCAATTCTCTTAATGCCTCTGTAGCGGCAGGCGTCATTATGTATGAAGTGCTGCGCCGCCGTCAGTCGCTAGGGTAGAGATGATGGCTGATCTCCGTGATGTGCTGCTGGTAGATGGCTACAATATGATCGGAGCCTGGCCCGAACTCGCCAAGCTATCAGAGATTAGTCTACAGGAGGCGCGTGATCGCCTGCTGGAACGATTGGCGAATTATCAGGCGTTTTCCGGACGCCGGGTCATTGCCGTATTCGATGCCTATCGAGTACCCGGATTGGGCAAGGTGTATGAGCAGGGCAAGGTCGAGCTGTATTTTACAAAGGAAAAAGAGACAGCCGATGAAGCGATTGAGCGCTTTGTTGGCCAATTGCGACAGCGCCGAAGAGAGATTTATGTAGCGACCAGCGATATGACTGAGCAGCATGTCATTTTCGGTCAGGGGGCATTGCGTGTATCCGCACGCGAGCTGCTTGTTGACGTGCAGATTAGCGAAAAGCAAATTAAAGAGCGTCTGCGTGAACAACAGCAAGATAGCAGCCGGAATACACTGGATAGAAAGCTAAATGCGCAACAACGAATGATGTTTGAAAAATGGCGCAGGGGGGAGTAGGCTGTCACTGTGATGATAGCTTATCTACGAACCCTTGTTCTTGTTTAGGGTAATACGAACACATATGTGTGCAATCCCGTGTTAAATGGCGTAAATTCGGTTGACGATGTGAGGTTACATAATATATACTGATGCTATATTTTATAGGGTAACGGAGACCTTGCGTTGCAACCGGAGGGATTGTTTGTGAGTGTCGACCTCAAAGATATCATGGTATCACCATATGATTACCAGAGTGATGAAGATCTTGTAGAAGCCGTCCGCCATGGCGATTCCGAAGCACTGGAATACTTGATTACCAAGTATAAAAACTTCGTGCGCGCAAAAGCCCGTTCTTATTTCCTAATCGGTGCCGATCGCGAAGATATCGTGCAAGAAGGTATGATTGGCCTGTACAAATCGATTCGCGATTTTAAAAACGATAAGCTGTCCTCGTTTAAGGTATTTGCCGAGCTGTGCATCACGCGCCAGATCATTACGGCGATCAAAACAGCCACCCGGCAAAAGCACATTCCACTCAATTCGTATGTATCGCTCGATAAGCCAATCTATGATGAAGATTCCGACCGTACCTTACTCGATGTCATCTGTAGCTCAGCGATGTCCGACCCTGAGGAACTGGTGATCAACAAGGAAGAGTTTACCGGCCTTGAAGATAAAATGTCCGAAATCCTCAGCGAGCTGGAACGCAAAGTGCTGATGCTGTATTTGGATGGACGTTCCTATCAGGAAATCGCGGTTGATCTATGTCGTCATGTGAAGTCGATCGATAATGCGCTACAGCGTGTCAAACGTAAGCTGGAGCGATATTTGGAAGTACGGGACGATAACTGAACTCCGCAAGCAACCAAGTGAAGACTCTATCATGGAGTCTTTTTTATTTTGCCGATGCCACTATAAGATACGGCCGTTTGCGCCGGAAATGACCATGTTGCAAAACGGAAAATTTTTGTAAAACAAACGTTAATATTCGTTGACAGTGTAAGGGTGCTATGCTAAAGTGTTTTAGGTAGGCCAAAAATCGCCTGTTTTTAAGTGTGCCAATCTTTAATGCTTTGAAGAATGGCGTGCCTGAGAACTTGCGTAACCACCCTGACCACATGGGGATGAAGAGCAAAACAGACTCTTGGGTCTGGATGAGGTCTTCGTTTAACCAGATCGTCTTTTGGAGGTGTAATCGTGGCACGAAGCTTCAAGTCTGTGTTTTCCTTTTTCTCCGAAAGCTGGGCTGAACTTAAAAAGGTTCGCTGGCCTAATCGTAAAGAGCTGACCAACTACACGCTTATCGTTATTGGTACGATTCTGTTTGTCGGCATTTATTTTTGGGTTTTGGACATCGGCATTTCCGCTGTGATCGAAGCGATAATTTAAGAAGGGTTCCAGGTGGCTTGATATGGAAAAAAGATGGTACGTCGTTCATACCTATTCCGGGTATGAAAACAAGGTCAAGGCCAATTTGGAAAAACGCGTTGAGTCGATGGGCATGGAAGACAAGATTTTCCGAGTTCTTGTTCCGATGGAAGAAGAGCTGGTAAACAAAGACGGTAAGAAAAAGACCGTTATGCGTAAAGTTTACCCAGGTTATGTGCTTGTTGAAATGATCCAGACTGACGATTCCTGGTATGTAGTACGCAATACGCCTGGTGTAACCGGCTTTGTCGGTTCGACAGGTTCAGGCTCCAAGCCGACTGCGCTGCTGCCGGAAGAAGTAGAACAAATTCTCAAACATATGGGTATGGTTGAACCGAAGGAGCATATCGACTTCGAGGTTAAAGAATCCGTGCGCATCAAAGTTGGACCGTTTGCGAACTTTGTTGGCTCCGTGGAAGAAATTTTGGTAGACAAAAGCAAGCTCAGAGTACATGTTAACATGTTCGGACGGGAAACCCCGCTTGAGCTGGATTATACTCAGGTGGAAAAGATATAAGCAGGTTTCTAGGATGACACAGGGGATTGGTACAGCGTAATCTGTAACGATTCTGACCGGTGTTTCCGGTTTAACCGCAGGTTGTGTGGTGTATGCCCATAACGGCGGCGTTTTACGTGGGAGGGCAGCGATGTCCGTCTACCACTATTCGCAAGGAGGTGTTTTACATGGCTAAAAAGGTAATCAAAATGGTAAAACTGCAAATCCCAGCTGGTAAAGCGAATCCGGCTCCTCCAGTAGGTCCGGCTTTGGGTCAAGCAGGTGTCAACATCATGGCATTCTGTAAAGAGTTCAACGCTCGTACAGCAGATCAAGCAGGTTTGATCATTCCGGTTGAGATCACTGTGTTTGAAGATCGTTCTTTCACATTCATCACAAAAACTCCACCGGCTGCGGTTCTTCTGAAAGTTGCTGCTAAGATCGAAAAAGGATCTGGCGAACCGAACAAGAAGAAAGTTGCAGTTGTTAAACGTTCCGCAGTTCGTGAAATTGCTGAACAAAAAATGCCTGACCTGAATGCAGCGTCCGTTGAGACGGCAATGCTGATGGTTGAAGGTACAGCACGTAGCATGGGTATCACAATCGAAGACTAAGATTAGTCTTTACTGTTTTCGCAAGAATGCAGTCTATGCGGAATCATCTGGTTCCGTATATGTGGGAGGAATATCCGCTAATACCACAAAGGAGGAATAATAAATGGCTAAACATGGTAAAAAGTATCTGGAAGCTGTTAAGCTGATTGACAGCGAAGCTAGTTACGAGCCAGCCGAGGCAGTTGCCCTGGTTAAAAAGGCAGCTACTGCAAAATTCGACGAAACTGTTGAAGCAGCAGTACGTCTGGGTGTAGACCCTCGTAAACAAGATCAGGCTGTTCGTGGTGTCGTTGTACTGCCACACGGTACTGGTAAAACTCAACGTGTTCTCGTATTCGCGAAAGGCGAAAAAGCAAAAGAAGCGGAAGCTGCTGGTGCTGACTTCGTTGGCGATCAGGACATGATCAACAAAATTCAACAAGGATGGTTCGACTTCGATGTCTGCGTAGCTACGCCGGACATGATGAGTGAAGTTGGTAAACTGGGCCGTCTGCTTGGTGGTAAAGGTCTGATGCCTAACCCTAAAGCAGGTACAGTTACATTCGACGTTGCCAAAGCTGTTCAAGAAATCAAAGCTGGTAAAATCGAATACCGTCTGGACAAAGCAGGACAAATTCACGCGCCAATCGGTAAAGTATCTTTCACTGAAGAGCAACTGAACGAGAACCTTAAGGCTCTTATCGAAGCTCTGAACCGCGCTAAACCAGCTGCGGCAAAAGGTATCTACCTGAAAAACATTGCGGTATCTTCCACAATGGGACCAAGCGCTCGCGTAAACGCTACGAACTACAGATAATTTAGTGTTGACATTCGTCAACGCATTTGATAATCTGTAAAAGTTGTGATGATGCACGAACTTGTTCTTGCAATTACACTTGAATATGTTTAACCGTAGACAGTAGGTGCCGCTTGCGGCTTAATTTCCTACCGAGGTGTTCTGATAGAATAAAGGATACGGGGATTACTGCTTCGGCAGCTTCCCTCGTATTCCAACTTATCAAGCCTTCGTGATTCTACGGGGGCTTTTTTCATGCCCGTAGAACTTTTTGGTTGCTCATCTATGAATGACCAAAAGGCCAAAAAACAATCAGGAGGTGTCCAAACTTGGCAAACGCAAAAGTGATCCAGACAAAACAGGAAGCGGTAGAAGTCGTTGCAGCTAAACTGCGCGAAAGCGTATCGACAGTTGTTGCTGACTATCGTGGCCTGAACGTTGCTGAAGTTACAGAATTGCGCAAACAACTGCGCGAAGCTGGCGTTGAGTTCCAGGTATTGAAAAATACACTGGTTCGCCGCGCAACTGAGTCTGCTGAATTGACTGAACTGAACGAAGTGCTGGTAGGTCCTACCGCAATCGCGTTCAGCAAAGACGATGCAGTAATCGGAGCTAAAATTCTGAACGATTTTGCAAAAACTCACAATGCTCTCGAACTGAAGGGCGGCGTAGTAGAAGGTCGCGTAGTAAGCGCGGACGAAATCAAAGCACTGGCATCCTTGCCATCCCGCGATGGTCTGTTGTCCATGCTGCTTAGCGTACTTCAAGCTCCAGTTCGTAACTTCGCACTGGCAGTTAAAGCAGTATCCGAGAAAGAAGAGCAAAGCGCGTAAGCACATTGTTCATCGAACTCACGCCCTTGCGGCGTAAAATCGGCTATGGATAGCCAAACAAAAAATACAACCAATATGGAGGGTTTATAAATGAGTCAGGAACAAATCCTTGAAGCAATCAAAGGCATGACTGTACTGGAACTGAATGATCTGGTAAAAGCAATCGAAGAAGAATTCGGTGTAACTGCAGCAGCTCCAGTAGCAGCAGCAGCGGCAGGCGGCGCAGCAGAAGCTGAGCAAACTGAGTTTGACGTAGTACTGACATCTGCTGGTGCTTCCAAAATCAACGTAATCAAAGCAGTTCGTGAAGTAACTGGTCTGGGTCTGAAAGAAGCAAAAGAACTGGTTGACAACGCTCCGAAACCAATCAAAGAAGGCGTTGGCAAAGACGAAGCTGAATCCGTTAAAGCAAAATTGGAAGAAGCTGGCGCATCCGTAGAAGTGAAATAAGAGACTCTCTTATTTCTTGCAAGCCCCTTGAATTCATTCAAGGGGTTTGTGTTTTATAAAGAGGTTTCGTAAGAAAAAGTGAGGGAATGATATGGGAGATCATTATTATTCCAGTCAGCCAGGTGCTGCACATGAACGCCGTAAGCTGGAAACCGAGCTGCGTGGACGTCCATTTACATTTATAAGTGATGCCGGTGTCTTTTCCAAAACAGGGATTGACTATGGTAGCCGAGTCTTGATCGAAGCGCTGGATATTGCAGCAGATGCACGTGTACTGGATGTAGGTTGTGGTTATGGGCCGATGGGGTTATCGGCTGCTATGCTCGCACCGCAGGGACGTGTAACGATGGTCGATGTGAATGAACGGGCAGTGGAGCTAGCGCGTGAGAATGCGAAGCTGAATAACATTCATAATGTCGATATTCGGGTGAGTGATTTGTTTGAAGCGGTAGAAGGGGAGAAGTTCACAGTTGTGATCACGAATCCACCGATCCGTGCAGGCAAAGAAACAGTACACCTGATTTTTGAAAAGGCGGCTGCACATTTAGAGCCAGGCGGCTCATTATGGATTGTTATCCAAAAAAAGCAGGGTGCTCCTTCCGCCAAAGCGAAGCTAGAGCAGCTGTTTGAGCAGGTAGAGGAAGTTACCAAAGATAAGGGTTATCGCATTTTCAAAGCAACCAAATAAAAAAGCCACTTACCGGCCAGGGTAAGCAGCTTTCTGTCGAAACAACAATGATGTTAACAACGTAGAATAGGCGATAGAGGTTGACTCTGATTGCTTAATATGATATTATTACAAAATGTCAGTATTAAGATGCCCTTTTTGACTTTAGTTTTCTGAAAGTTACGAAAATTATTCATGCTAAAGGGTGTTTAATATTGCCCATAAACGTATAATAATCGGTATTTCGGTTATTTTCAACCGCAATCCGCGTTTCAGATACTGGATCACATCCGTTTATAGCTGATGGTGCTCTTTTTTCGAAACAATTCGATAAGAGCTTTTCTCTATTTGTGGGTGTGAACTTCTATGTTATGGACTTATTATACGTGATCCAAACAGCAGTTCGCAATGAAATTTTTATGTGAGTAGACATTAAGGGGTGAGTATAAGTTGGCAGGACATCTTGTTCAATATGGTCGACGCACTCGGCGAAGTTATGCACGAATTAACGAAGTTCTTGAAGTACCAAACCTGATCGAAATCCAACAAAAATCTTATCAGTGGTTTTTGGATGAAGGATTGCGTGAAATGTTCCAAGATATATCGCCAATTCAGGATTTCACTGGCAATCTGGTGCTTGAGTTCATCGACTACAGCCTGGGTGAGCCTAAGTATACAGTAGACGACGCGAAAGAGCGCGACGTTACGTATTCCGCTCCACTGCGGGTTAAAGTCCGTCTCATCAACAAAGAAACGGGTGAAGTCAAAGAGCAGGAAGTATTCATGGGTGATTTCCCGCTGATGACGGAAACCGGCACGTTTATTATCAACGGTGCAGAACGGGTTATTGTCAGCCAGTTGGTTCGCTCTCCCAGCGTCTATTTCAGCACTAAAGTCGATAAAAATGGTAAAACATCATATACAGCTACCGTCATTCCTAACCGTGGAGCATGGTTGGAACTGGAAATGGATGCGAAAGATATTGTCTATGTTCGTATTGACCGCACCCGCAAAATTCCAGTAACTGTGCTGTTAAGATCGCTCGGATTCGGCAGTGATGCTGAAATTCTGGACTTGCTTGGCAATGATGAATACATTCGTAACACCCTGGATAAGGACAATACCGACTCGACTGAAAAAGCGCTGATTGAGATCTATGAGCGCCTTCGTCCGGGCGAGCCACCAACACTGGATAATGCGAAAAGCTTGCTTGTAGCACGCTTCTTCGATCCAAAACGCTATGACCTGGCAAACGTTGGTCGCTACAAAATCAACAAAAAGCTGCACATTAAAAACCGTCTGTTCAACCAGCGTCTGGCTGAAACACTGATCGATTCTACTACAGGAGAGATCGTGGCTGAAGCAGGGGAAATGGTCGATCGTCGTCTGCTTGACGAGATCATGCCGTACCTGGAAGGCGAATTGAACTTCCAAACTTATCATGTTGCAGGTGGCGTACTGGATGCTAACGATATTCCACTGCAAACGATTAAAGTGTTCTCACCAAATGAAGATGGTAAAGTCGTTTCCATTATTGCGAACGGCAACATCGAAAAAGTGACAAAACACATTACACCAGCAGATATCATTTCGTCGATCAGTTACTTCTTGAACTTGCTTCAAGGTATCGGTAACACGGACGATATTGACCACCTCGGTAACCGTCGTCTGCGTTCCGTAGGTGAGCTGCTGCAAAACCAATTCCGTATCGGTTTATCCCGTATGGAACGTGTCGTTCGCGAAAGAATGTCCATTCAGGACGCTAACGTGATCACACCGCAGGCACTCATCAACATCCGTCCTGTGATTGCATCGATCAAGGAGTTCTTTGGTAGCTCCCAGCTGTCGCAGTTTATGGATCAAACGAACCCACTGGGCGAACTGACGCACAAACGTCGTCTGTCTGCACTCGGACCGGGTGGTTTGACTCGTGAGCGCGCAGGCTTTGAAGTTCGAGACGTCCATCCGAGTCACTATGGCCGTATGTGTCCGATCGAGACTCCAGAGGGACCGAACATCGGTTTGATCAACTCCCTGTCTACCTTTGCTCGTATTAACGAATACGGCTTTATCGAAGCGCCATATCGTCGCGTCGATCCGAAAACACACCGTGTAACGGAACATATCGACTATATGACAGCGGATGAGGAAGATAACTATGTTATCGCTCAGGCGAATGCACAGTTGACGGAAGATGGCTCGTTTGCGGACGAGATGGTTATCGTTCGTTACAATAAGCAGGCGGACAACATCCTGCCTATGCCAAGTGAACGTGTTGACTATATGGACGTATCGCCTAAACAGGTTGTGTCTGTAGCGACAGCGCTCATTCCGTTCCTGGAAAACGATGACTCCAACCGTGCGCTTATGGGTTCTAACATGCAACGTCAGGCGGTGCCACTGCTTATTCCTAAGGCGCCACTGGTCGGTACAGGGATGGAGCACAAAGCAGCGAAAGATTCTGGCGTATGTATCGTAAGTAAGTTTGATGGTGTGATTGAACGCTCCACTGCGAGTGAGATTACACTGCGCCGTATCGAGAACGTAGATGGCAAGGAAGTCAAAGGCGACCTTGTTAGATATAAATTACACAAATTTATGCGTTCGAACCAAGGGACATCGATTAATCAGCGTCCGATCGTGAAAACTGGCGATATCATCAAAAAAGGCGATATCCTGGCAGACGGTCCTTCCACTGAGATGGGTGAAATTGCACTGGGACGTAACGTTGTCGTAGCCTTTATGACCTGGGAAGGTTATAACTACGAGGATGCGATCCTGCTGAGCGAGAAACTGGTGAAGGAAGATGTATACACTTCGATCCACATCGAGGAATACGAATCCGAAGCCCGCGACACCAAGCTTGGACCGGAAGAAATTACGCGTGATATCCCGAACGTTGGGGAAGACGCACTGAAAAATCTTGACGAGCGCGGTATTATCCGCATCGGTGCGGAGATTGCTGCTGGCGACATTCTCGTTGGTAAAGTTACGCCTAAAGGTGTAACCGAGCTGACAGCAGAAGAACGCCTCCTGCATGCGATCTTCGGTGAGAAAGCTCGTGAAGTCCGCGATACGAGCCTGAGAGTACCTCACGGTACAGACGGTATCGTCGTAGACGTTAAAGTGTTCACCAGAGAGAACGGCGATGAATTGCCACCAGGCGTTAACCACCTGGTACGTGTATACATCGCGCAAAAACGTAAAATCTCCGAAGGTGACAAAATGGCGGGACGTCACGGTAACAAAGGGGTCGTGGCCCGTATTCTGCCGGAAGAAGATATGCCATTTATGCCGGATGGTACACCTGTACAGGTCGTACTGAATCCACTGGGCGTACCTTCCCGTATGAACATCGGTCAGATTCTGGAAGTTCACCTTGGTATGGCTGCAATGAAGCTTGGTATCCACGTGTCCACACCGGTATTTGACGGTGCGAACGAGTACGATGTATTCGATACGATGGAAGAAGCCGGCATGCAGCGCAACGGTAAAACTATTTTGTACGATGGTAGAACTGGCGATGAGTTTGAGCGTGAAGTCACTGTTGGTGTCATGCACATGATCAAACTGGCGCACATGGTTGACGATAAAATCCACGCCCGTTCCACTGGTCCTTACTCGCTCGTTACGCAACAGCCGCTGGGTGGTAAAGCTCAGTTCGGTGGTCAGCGTTTCGGGGAGATGGAGGTTTGGGCACTGGAAGCTTACGGCGCCGCCTACACTCTGCAAGAGATCCTTACCGTCAAATCCGATGATGTCGTTGGTCGTGTGAAAACATACGAGTCGATCGTTAAAGGCGAAAATGTTCCGGAACCAGGCGTTCCTGAATCATTCAAAGTTTTGATCAAAGAGCTTCAAAGTTTAGGTATGGATGTGAAAATCCTGAACGAAGAAGAAAACGAGATCGAAATGAGAGAGCTGGATGACGAAGACGAAGGTACGACTAATGATAAACTGAGCCTCAACCTTGAAGGCTCCGAAGTTGGCGTAGATTAATAACACTTGTCATATTCCCAAGCATTGTCCTATGAAGGAAGACCGGAGCATTTCCGGTCTTATCCTCTTCATGGGACAGAGCATTGGGTTTTGTGCGGAATACAGAGCTTTACAATAAATAGGATTTGGCCTTAGGAGGGGTGTCTCTTGATAGACGTTAACAATTTCGAATTTATGAAAATTGGGCTTGCTTCCCCAGACAAAATTCGTTCTTGGTCCCGCGGAGAAGTTAAAAAACCGGAGACAATCAACTACCGTACGCTCAAACCAGAGAAAGATGGTCTGTTCTGCGAACGCATTTTTGGACCGACAAAAGACTGGGAGTGTCATTGCGGTAAATACAAGCGTGTACGTTACAAAGGGGTCGTTTGTGACCGTTGTGGCGTTGAAGTAACTCGTGCCAAAGTACGCCGTGAGCGTATGGGACACATCGAACTGGCAGCACCTGTATCGCATATCTGGTACTTTAAAGGTATCCCGAGCCGTATGGGTCTGGCACTGGACATGTCCCCACGTTCCCTTGAGGAAGTTATCTACTTTGCATCTTATGTTGTTACCGATCCAGGCGAGACACCACTGGAAAAGAAACAACTACTGTCCGAAAAAGAATACCGCAGCTACCGTGAGAAATACGGCTACGGCTTCCAAGCAGGTATGGGTGCAGAAGCAATCAAAAAATTGCTGCAAGACCTCGATCTGGACAAAGAACTGGAATTCCTGCGTGAAGAGCTGCGTACCGCTCAAGGTCAACGTCGTAACCGTGCGATCAAACGCCTTGAAGTGATCGAAGCATTCCGTAACTCCGGCAACTCTCCAGATTGGATGATCATGGACGTACTGCCGGTTATTCCACCGGAAATTCGTCCAATGGTACAGCTGGATGGCGGACGTTTTGCTACATCTGACCTGAATGATCTGTATCGTCGTGTCATCAACCGGAACAACCGTCTGAAACGCCTGCTTGATCTGGGCGCGCCTGACATTATCGTACAAAACGAGAAACGTATGCTGCAAGAAGCGGTCGATGCTTTGATCGATAACGGTCGTCGTGGACGTCCGGTAACCGGTCCAGGTAACCGCCCACTTAAATCCCTCAGCCACATGCTGAAAGGTAAACAGGGTCGTTTCCGTCAAAACTTGCTCGGTAAACGTGTCGACTATTCTGGTCGTTCGGTTATCGTCGTAGGTCCTTATCTGAAAATGTACCAGTGTGGTCTGCCAAAAGAAATGGCACTGGAACTGTTCAAGCCTTTCGTAATGAAAGAGCTGGTGAACAAAGGTCTGGCACACAACATTAAGAGTGCGAAGCGCAAAGTTGAACGCGTAAGCCCTGAAGTGTGGGATGTACTGGAAGAAGTAATTAAGGAGCACCCGGTTCTGCTGAACCGTGCACCGACGCTGCATAGACTCGGTATCCAGGCATTTGAACCTATTCTGGTTGAAGGCCGCGCGATTCGTCTGCATCCACTCGTATGTACAGCATACAATGCTGACTTTGACGGTGACCAGATGGCGGTTCACGTACCATTGTCTGCTGAAGCACAAGCGGAAGCACGCCTGCTGATGCTGGCATCCGGTAACATCCTTAACCCTAAGGACGGTAAGCCAGTTGTTACGCCATCCCAGGATATGGTGCTTGGTTCGTACTACCTGACGATGGACAACATGGAAGCGAAGGGCGCAGGTATGATTCTGCGTACTGTCAACGAAGCGGTATCCGCTTATCAACGTGGAACAGCTTCCCTGCATGCTCGTGTTGCAATTCCTGCTAAAGCGCTCGGTAAAACAAGCTTTACCGAGAAGCAACAAACAGGTCTGCTCGTCACGACGGTAGGACGGATTATCTTTAACGAGATTTTCCCTGAATCGTTCCCTTATATCAACGAGCCAACTCGTGCGAACCTGTATCAAGGTATTCCGGATCACTACTTCATCTACGAAAAAGGTACAGATGTACTGGAGTTTATGAAGGCTGTTCCACAAACCGGCGCTGTCGGCAAAGAGTATCTCGGTACGATCATTGCGCGTTGTTTCGAAATTTACCATACCACATTGACTTCGGTCATTTTGGACAAAATCAAGCAGCTTGGTTTCACATACTCCACACGTGCCGGTATTACGGTTGCCGTGTCGGACGTTGTCGTTCCACCGGAGAAGACAGCATTGCTGGCTGAATCCGATAAAAAAGTTGCCGTTATTACAAACCAATACCGCCGTGGTCTGATCACCAATGAAGAGCGTTATGACCGTGTTATCGAGATCTGGTCCCGTACAAAGGACGAGCTGACCGATATCCTCATGAAATCGATGGATCGCTACAACTCCATCATGCTCATGGTTGATTCTAAAGCCCGTGGTAACAAATCGCAGATCACCCAGCTGGGCGGTATGCGTGGTCTGATGGCCAACCCATCCGGTCGGATCATCGAGTTGCCAATCAAATCGAACTTCCGTGAAGGTCTGACTGTCCTTGAGTACTTCCTGTCCACTCACGGTGCGCGTAAAGGTCTGGCGGATACAGCGCTTCGTACGGCTGACTCCGGTTACCTGACTCGCCGCCTTGTTGACGTAGCACAGGACGTAATCGTGCGCGAAGACGATTGCGGTACAGACAAAGGCTTTATCGTTGGTCGCATTCAAGATGGTAAAGAAGTGATCGAAGATCTGTACGATCGTCTGGAAGGACGCTACTGCTTCGAAACTGTTCGTCATCCACAAACGGGCGAACTGATCGTTGGCCGTAACGAACTGATCGACTCCGACAAAGCGGAAGCGATCGTTGCTGCGGGTATTAACAAAGTACAGATTCGTTCCGTACTGAGTTGCCGTACACGTCATGGCGTATGTAAAAAATGTTACGGTCGCAACCTGGCAACAGGTAAACATGTGGAGATCGGTGAAGCGGTTGGTATTATCGCTGCCCAATCCATCGGTGAGCCAGGAACACAGTTGACGATGCGTACATTCCACACCGGTGGTGTAGCCGGAGACGATATCACACAAGGTTTGCCGCGTATTCAGGAGCTGTTTGAAGCCCGTAACCCTAAAGGTCAGGCGACAATCAGTGAGATCGACGGTTCCGTTAAGGAAATTCGCGAAGCGAAAGACCGTCGTGAGATCGAAATCGAAGGCGAAGCAGAAACCAAAGTATACTCTGTACCTTACGGTTCCCGTCTACGTGTACGCGAAGGCGCAGAGATCGAAGCAGGGGACGAGCTGACAGAAGGTTCGATCGACCCGAAAGAAATGCTTCGTATCAAAGGTATTCGCGGCGTGCAGAACTACATTCTGCAAGAAGTACAGCGCGTATACCGTAACCAGGGCGTAGAAATCAACGATAAACACGTTGAGGTTATGATCCGTCAAATGCTGCGCAAAATCCGTATCGTTGACAATGGCGAAACGACACTGCTGCCAGGCTCCTTTGTAGACATCTATGAGTATGAAGATGCTAACAAAGTGGCGATCGTTGCAGACCGTGAGCCTGCTGTTGCGAAACCGGTATTGCTCGGTATTACGAAGGCTTCCCTGGAAACAGACTCCTTCCTGTCCGCTGCATCGTTCCAGGAGACAACTCGTGTCCTGACTGACGCTGCGATCAAAGGTAAAGTCGACAAACTGCTCGGTCTCAAAGAGAACGTTATTATCGGTAAGCTGATTCCTGCCGGAACCGGTATGAACCGCTATCGCAGCGTTAAATTTGAAGAGCCTGAGCAACTGGAAGGCAACGAAGAAAACCTGGAAACTGTAACGGTCGAGTAGTCGGCAACGTTAACGATTCAACAGGTTGAATAAATAGGCGATGCCTGGCATGCTGGGCATCGTGGCTGCAAAACTCAGCCGGCCGGGAAGAGGAATTTCCTTTTTCCGGACCGGTTTCCGTTTTGTGGTTTTTACAAGATGACCTTTAATATTGTCATTACTTTTAAAATCATATTGATTTATGTATTGACACCTGGCCTATGGTAATGCTACTATAGCAAAGGTGCGTGAATAGAACGTTATCCCTGATCTTTTGGAGGGAATCGTAAGATGACTAATGATAAAGGATTACAGGATGCCCGGATCAAGATCGGCACGAAGCAGACGATGCGGATTGTCGAGCAAGGCCAGGCTGAAGAAGTCTATATTGCGCAGGATGCAGAACAGCATCTAATTACCAAGATCGTACAGCTATGTGAGAAGCATACCGTCAAAGTCACCTATGTGGAGACGATGAAGGAGCTAGGCAGAGCTTGCGGGATTGAGGTTGGAAGTGCGATGGCTGTCGTCCTTAAATAAAGGAAGTCAGGAACGTTTTTGCAGGTCGAGGGACAGGCAAAAACTTTTCATTTGTCCTTTTATGAACCGCCTGGGTCTGTGGGCTTAACAGACGGTTTACAAAAGGCTCAAACATATTGGAAGGAGGTGGCAATACAATGCCAACTATTAATCAATTGGTCCGTAAAGGACGTCAAGCGAAAATCGAGAAATCGAAGTCTCCTGCACTGCAAAAAGGGTTTAACGCTCTGAAACGTCAAGAGACAAACCTGAGTGCTCCA
>NZ_JBCGUH010000019.1:12056-28400 GCF_039822605.1 Paenibacillus wenxiniae | reverse complement strand
TACAAAACGTCCGAAAGAAAAGAAATAATTTGATGATCGTGCAGACAATAGCACTGCATATTTAAGAAAGGGGGATAAACATGCCAAGAAAAGGCCCAGTTACCAAAAGAGACGTGCTGCCGGATCCAGTGTATAACAGCAAACTTGTTACTCGCTTGATTAACCGCATCATGATCGACGGAAAACGTGGAGTTGCTCAAAGCATTCTTTATAATGCGTTCAACCTGATCCAAGAACGTACAGGAAATGATCCTATGGAAGTATTCGAGGCGGCAATCAAAAACATCATGCCAGTTCTCGAAGTTAAAGCTCGCCGTGTCGGTGGTGCTAACTATCAAGTACCTATCGAAGTTAAGCCGGAGAGACGTACTTCCCTTGGTCTGCGTTGGCTCGTAAACTACTCCCGCAACCGCGGCGAGAAGACGATGGAAGAGCGTTTAGCTGCTGAAATCATCGATGCATCCAACAACACAGGCGCATCTGTTAAGAAACGCGAAGACACGCACAAAATGGCTGAAGCGAACAAAGCATTCGCACACTACCGCTGGTAGGATTCAAGCCTGTTTTCAAAAATTCATATTTTTGAAGGGAGTACCTATTCATGGCAAGAGAGTTCTCCTTGAAAAATACACGTAATATCGGTATCATGGCACACATTGACGCTGGTAAAACTACCACTACAGAACGTATCCTGTTCTACACAGGCCGTACGCACAAAATCGGTGAAGTTCACGAAGGTGCTGCGACTATGGACTGGATGGAGCAAGAGCAAGAGCGTGGTATTACGATCACGTCCGCTGCTACAACTGCTCAGTGGAAGGGCTACCGCGTTAATATCATTGATACTCCAGGTCACGTTGACTTCACCGTTGAAGTAGAACGTTCCCTGCGTGTATTGGACGGGGCCGTAGGCGTATTTAGTGCGAAAGAGGGCGTTGAGCCACAATCCGAGACTGTTTGGAGACAAGCAGACCGTTATGGCGTACCTCGTATCGCTTATGTGAATAAAATGGATATCATCGGTGCAGACTACCTGAATGTTGTTAAAGACATGCGTGAGCGTCTGCAAGCTAATGCAGTTGCGATTCAGTTGCCAATCGGTGCTGAAAACGACTTCGTTGGTATCATTGATATCGTTGAAATGAAAGCTATCCAGTACAAAGATGATCTGGGTAAAGATCCGGTAGATATCGAGATCCCAGCCGATCTGCTGAGCACTGTTGAAGAGCTTCGTATGGAATTGGTAGAGAAAGTTGCAGAACTGGACGAAGACCTGATGATGAAATACCTCGAAGGTGAAGAGCTGACAATCGATGAGATTAAAGCTGCACTGCGTAAAGGTGTTTGTGACGTTAAGATCTTCCCAGTAATCTGTGGTTCCTCTTACCGCAACAAAGGTGTTCAGCCGATGTTGGATGCTGTTATCGATTACCTGCCGTCTCCTCTGGATGTACCGGCGATCAAAGGTGAACTCGAAGACGGTACAGAAGAAGTTCGTCATTCTTCGGATGAAGAGCCTTTCTCTGCACTCGCATTCAAAATCATGACTGACCCTTATGTTGGTAAACTGACATTCTTCCGTGTATACTCTGGTGTACTGCAATCCGGTTCTTACGTTGTGAATGCTACTAAAGGCAAACGCGAACGTATCGGTCGTATTTTGCAGATGCACGCCAACAGCCGTGAAGAAATCAGCGTAGTATACGCTGGTGACATCGCTGCCGCTGTAGGTTTGAAAGATACAGGAACAGGTGATACACTGTGTGATGAGAAACACCCGATCATTCTGGAGTCCATGAACTTCCCTGATCCGGTTATCGAAATCGCTGTAGAACCTAAAACCAAAGCAGACCAAGACAAAATGGCAACTGCTCTGGGCAAACTGACAGAAGAAGATCCTACTCTGCGCGCTTCGACTAACGAAGAAACAGGTCAAACGATCCTGGCAGGTATGGGTGAGCTTCACCTTGATATTATCATCGACCGTATGCGTCGTGAGTTCAAGGTTGAAACGAACGTAGGTCAACCTCAGGTTGCTTATCGTGAAACATTCCGTCAGCCAGCTCGCGTCGAAGGTAAATTCGTACGTCAATCCGGTGGTCGTGGTCAATACGGTCACGTATGGGTTGAATTCGAACCTCTCGAAGCTGGTACGGGTAACCAATTCGAAAGCAAAATCGTCGGTGGTTCCGTACCAAGAGAATACGTTGGTCCAGCACTTGCAGGTATCGAGGAGCAAATGAAGAATGGTGTCATTGCAGGCTTCCCGGTTGTAGACGTTAAAGCTACAGTTGTAGACGGATCTTATCATGATGTCGATTCCAACGAAATGGCGTTTAAAATTGCCGGTTCGATGGCACTCAAAGCAGCGAAAGACAAGTGTAAACCTGTCCTGCTTGAGCCAATCATGAAAGTTGAAGTTACAGTACCAGAAGAGTACATGGGTGACGTAATGGGTATGCTGAACTCCCGTCGCGGCCGTATCGAAGGTATGGATTCCCGTAACGGTACTCAAATTATCCGTGCTAAGGTGCCTCTGTCCGAAATGTTTGGTTATTCCACAACACTTCGTTCCGGTACACAGGGACGCGGCGTGTTCTCCATGGAACTTTCTCACTATGAAGAAGTGCCTAAGAGCATTGCTGAAGCAGTTAGCTCCAAAGCTAACGGCTAATACGCCTGATTTTCGTTTTTACCTATGGGATGTACAGAGAGCGGGTTGACCGCTTTCTGAATCGCATTCCGTACTCATTACAATACACACACAACACTACCTTTAAGGAGGAAATGTTTAAAATGGCTAAAGCTAAATTTGAACGTAATAAACCGCACGTTAACATCGGTACTATCGGTCACGTCGATCATGGTAAAACAACTCTGACAGCTGCAATCACAACTGTACTGTCCAAAACTTATGGCGGTGCTGCTGTAGCATTCGACCAAATCGATAAAGCTCCAGAAGAGCGCGAGCGCGGTATCACGATCTCTACTGCACACGTAGAATACGAAACTCCTAACCGTCACTATGCACACGTTGACTGCCCAGGTCACGCCGACTATGTTAAAAACATGATCACTGGTGCTGCACAAATGGACGGAGCGATCCTGGTTGTATCCGCAGCTGACGGCCCAATGCCACAGACTCGTGAACACATCCTGCTGTCCCGTCAAGTAGGCGTTCCTTACATCGTCGTATTCCTGAACAAATGTGATATGGTTGAAGACGAAGAGCTGCTGGAACTGGTTGAAATGGAAGTTCGCGACCTGCTGAGCGAGTACGAATTCCCAGGCGACGACACTCCAATCACTCGTGGTTCTGCTCGTGAAGCTCTGCAAAACCCTGATGGTGAGTGGGCTAAGAAAATCGTTGAAATGTTCGAAACAATCGATACTTACATCCCAACTCCAGAACGTCAAACTGACAAGCCTTTCCTGATGCCTGTCGAGGACGTATTCTCCATCACTGGTCGTGGTACAGTTGCTACTGGCCGTGTAGAGCGTGGTGTGGTTAAAGTCGGCGATGAAATCGAAATCGTTGGTATCCACGAAGAAACTAAAAAATCCGTAGTTACGGGCGTAGAAATGTTCCGTAAATTGCTGGATTCCGCTCAAGCGGGTGACAACATCGGCGCACTGCTGCGTGGTGTTGATCGTACTCAAATCGAGCGTGGACAAGTACTGTCCAAACCGGGTTCTGTTAACCCACACACTGAGTTCTCCGCTCAGGTTTACGTTCTGACAAAAGAAGAAGGTGGCCGTCACAAGCCTTTCTTCAGTGGTTACCGTCCACAGTTCTACTTCCGTACAACTGACGTAACAGGTATCATCACTCTGCCAGAAGGTACTGAAATGGTTATGCCTGGTGATAACATCACAGTTACAGTATCCCTGATCAACCCAATCGCTATCGAAGAAGGTACTCGCTTCGCGATTCGTGAAGGCGGACGTACTGTAGGCGCTGGCGCGGTTGCTAGCATCTCCAAATAATAAATCTTTCCTCGCGATCTTGTAAGAGATCAGGAAGATTTCCTATAAGCAACATTGTATTGTAACGAAGCAACATTGTATCCTAATCGAAAGTGTAGATAAGGCCTGCTTCCTTCATTGTGAAGCAGGTCTTATTTTTTTATGGAAAAGTTTCAAAAAACACTTGCGTCAATGCTAACTCATCATATATAATAGTTAATGTTGTGCTGAGACGTTGCGATGATGTGAGAGGTTACTGACACACCCGGCTCCTTTGCCATGAGCGGTGCGGTCGGAAAATTTTCACGGAGTATGTCCGATAATAAATTGGGCGATAGAAGGAGGGACTAAAATGGCAAAGCAGAAAATTCGTATTCGCTTGAAAGCATACGATCACAGAATTCTTGATCAATCCGCAGAGAAAATCGTTGAAACGGCTAAACGTTCCGGCGCAGGAGTATCCGGACCGATCCCGCTGCCGACTGAGAAGCAAATCATTACGATTCTTCGCGCGGTACACAAATACAAAGATTCTCGTGAGCAATTCGAACAACGTACACATAAACGTTTGATCGATATTGTAAACCCAACTCCACAAACTGTGGATGCTCTGATGCGTCTGGACTTACCGTCTGGCGTAGATATCGAAATTAAATTGTAATCCACATAGATTGTGGTACTACGGAAAGTAGAAAGAGGTGTCAACATGAAAGGTATCTTAGGAAGAAAACTGGGTATGACTCAAGTCTTTACCGCGGAAGGTAACGTTATTCCTGTAACGGTTATCGAAGCTGGACCATGTGTGGTTCTGCAGAAGAAAGACCTGGAAAATGACGGATACGAAGCGGTACAAATCGGTTTTGCGGACAAGAAAGCTAATCGCGCAAACAAACCGGAAGCAGGACATGCTACTAAAGCAAACACTGTGCCTAAGCGCTACGTTCGCGAAATTCGCGGTGTTGACCTCGCTAGTGTCGAGGTTGGCCAGGAACTGAAAGCAGATTTATTTGCTCAAGGTGAATTCGTTGATGTAACGGGTATTTCCAAAGGTAAAGGTTTTGCCGGCGTAATTAAACGTTGGGGCCAAAGCCGCGGACCAATGTCTCACGGTTCCCGTTACCATCGTAGACCAGGTTCCATGGGTTCCATCCAGGCTAACCGTGTACCAAAAGGTAAACGTCTGCCAGGACACATGGGTCATGATACAGTAACGATCCAACGTCTTGAAGTTATTCGCGTCGATGCTGAGCGTAACGTAATTCTCGTTAAAGGCTCCATCCCAGGCCCGAAAAACAGCTTCGTTAAAGTAAAAGAAACGGTGAAGAAATAAGTAAAAAAGAAAGGAGGAACATGAAATGCCAAAAGTAGCACTTTACAGCATTGATGGCAAACAAGTAGGCGAGATCGAATTGAGCGATTCCGTATTCGGTATCGAGCCTAATGCCAGCGTGCTCCACGATGCAGTAGTTATGCAACGCGCTTCCCTTCGTCTGGGTACTCACAAAGTAAAAGGACGTTCTGAAGTACGCGGTGGTGGACGCAAACCTTGGAAACAAAAAGGAACTGGACGTGCCCGTCAGGGTTCTATCCGCTCCCCACAATGGAAAGGCGGCGGCGTAGTATTCGGACCAACTCCGCGCAGCTATGCTTTCAAACTGCCTAAAAAAGTTCGTCGTCTGGCGATCAAATCGGCTCTGTCTTCTAAAGTGATTGCTAACGAAATCATCGTTCTGGATGCTCTGACTCTGAACACTCCAAAAACGAAAGAATTCGTAGCGATTCTGAACAACTTGAACGTAGACCGTAAAGCACTGGTAGTTGCTTCGGAATACGACAACAATGTTGCTCTGTCCGCTCGTAACATCCCAGGTATTAAATTTGTTGCAGCTGATGGTGTGAATGTTCTCGACGTGCTCGTGCACGACAAACTGATTCTGACTAAGGATGCAGTTCAGAAGGTACAGGAGGTGTTCGCGTAATGAAGGATCCTCGTGATATCATTAAGCGTCCGGTAATTACTGAGCGCACTGCTGAGTATATGAGCGAATTGAAATATGCTTTCGAAGTAGACATTCGTTCTAATAAAACCGAAATCAAAAAGGCAATTGAAGAAATCTTCAAAGTGAAAGTGTCGAAAGTCAACACTCTTCGCATGCCTGCTAAACCAAAACGCTATGGTCGCTACAATGGCTATACTTCCGAATGGAAAAAAGCTATCGTAACATTGACTTCAGATAGCAAACCGCTAGAGTTTTTTGAATCTGTAGAGTAAGGAGGGACAACCTGTGCCTATTAAAAAGTACAAACCAACTTCGCCGGCTCGTCGTAATATGAGTGTTTCTACATTCGAAGAGATTACAACGAATCAACCGGAGAAAACGTTGCTGGCTCCACTTTTCAAAAAAGCTGGACGCAACAACCAAGGTAAAATCACTGTTCGTCACCACGGCGGCGGACACAAGCGTAAATACCGTATCATCGACTTCAAACGCAACAAGGATGGAATACCAGGTCGCGTTGCTACAATCGAGTACGATCCAAACCGTACTTCCAACATTGCACTGCTGCACTATGCAGATGGTGAAAAACGTTATATCATCGCTCCAAAAGGACTGAAAGTTGGAGATCAAGTATTCTCCGGCGCGGACGCTGATATCAAAATCGGTAACTCCCTTCCACTGGAAAACATTCCGGTTGGTACAGTTATCCACAACATCGAATTGAAACCAGGTAAAGGTGGTCAGCTGGTACGTGCAGCTGGTACGGAAGCCCAATTGCTTGGTAAAGAAGAAAAATACGTATCTATCCGCCTGTCTTCCGGTGAAGTACGTCGCGTACTGAAAGTATGTCGCGCTACAATCGGTTCCGTAGGTAACGAAGATCATGAATTGGTTAAAATCGGTAAAGCTGGTCGTAACCGCTGGTTGGGCAAACGTCCACAAGTTCGAGGCGTAGTTATGAACCCTAACGATCACCCACACGGTGGTGGTGAAGGTAAAGCTCCGATCGGCCGTAAATCTCCAATGTCGCCTTGGGGTAAACCAACTCTGGGTTACAAAACTCGTAAAAAAGGTAAAGCTTCCGATCAATACATCATTCGTCGCCGCACGAAGTAATCTTTGTGCGTGACTGATGTACCCGGTAAAGAAGCATGAACAGTGAAGGGAGGATTTCAACGATGAGCCGTAGTCTTAAAAAAGGTCCTTTCGTGGATGGATACTTGCTGAAAAAAGTAGAAGTGCTGGATGCTGATAGCAAAAAAGCAGTGATCAAAACTTGGTCCCGTCGCTCTACAATTTTCCCACAATTCATCGGACACACATTTGCAGTCTATGATGGACGCAAACACGTGCCTGTATACGTAACTGAGGATATGGTAGGTCACAAACTCGGTGAGTTTGCTCCAACTCGTACGTACAAAGGTCATACTGATGACGACAGAAAAACAAGACGTTAATATAGAGTGGTAACAGTAAGAGAGGAGGTCACGCAATGCAAGCGAAAGCACATGCAAAGTTTGTACGCATCGCTCCGCGTAAAGTTCAACTCGTTGTTGATCTGATCCGCGGTAAGCAAGTTGGTGAAGCGATCGCAATTCTGCGTCACACACCAAAATCTGCGTCTCCGGTAGTTGAGAAGTTGCTCAATTCCGCAATCGCAAACGCTGAGTTCATCAGCTCTGAGAAAAACGAATCTATGGACGTGAACAGCCTGTTCATTTCCGAGGTTTACGTAAACCAAGGTCCTACTTTGAAACGTTTCCGCCCTCGTGCAATGGGACGCGCAAGTAAGATCAACAAACGTACTAGCCACATTTCTTTGGTGGTAACTGAAAAATAAAAGGAGGGAAAACGTGTGGGCCAAAAGGTAAATCCCATCGGATTGCGTGTAGGTATTATCCGTGACTGGGAATCTAAATGGTATGCTGGTAAAGATTTTGGCGATCTTCTTCTGGAAGACGTTAAGATTCGTGAATACCTGAAGAAGAAACTGAAGGAGTCCGCTGTCTCCCGTATCGAAATCGAGAGAGCGGCTAATCGTGTGAACGTAACAATCCACACCGCAAAACCAGGTATGGTTATCGGACGCGGTGGTTCCGAAGTTGAAGTTCTTCGTAACGAAGTAACTAAAATTGCGGGCGGTAAAAAAGTTCACATCAACATTTCCGAAATCAAGAACCAAGATCTGGATGCAACTCTCGTTGCTGAAAGCATTGCACAACAACTGGAACGTCGCGTTTCTTTCCGTCGTGCTCTGAAACAATCGATTCAAAGAACTATGCGCTCTGGCGCTAAAGGTATTAAAACAGCCGTTAGCGGACGTCTTGGCGGTGCTGAAATCGCCCGTTCCGAAGGTTATAGCGAAGGAACTGTTCCACTGCATACACTTCGTGCTGATATCGATTATGGTACAGCTGAAGCTCATACTACTTACGGTCGTATCGGCGTAAAAGTATGGATCTATCGTGGCGAGGTTCTTCCTACGGCTAAGAGACAAGCTGCTCAGGAAGGAGGCAACTAATCATGTTGGTACCTAAACGTGTAAAACACCGTAAACAGCATCGTCCAGGCATGAAAGGACGCGCTAAAGGCGGTACTGAACTGAACTTTGGTGAATTTGGTCTACAGTCCCTGGAACCTGCTTGGGTGACAAACCGTCAGATCGAAGCTGCCCGTATTGCTATGACTCGTTATATCAAACGTGGTGGTAAAGTATGGATCAAAATTTTCCCGGATAAGCCAATCACTCAAAAACCTCTTGAGGTTCGTATGGGTAGCGGTAAAGGTAACGTAGAAAAATGGGTTGCCATCGTAAAACCAGGAAAAATTATGTTTGAACTTGCCGGCGTATCTGAGGAAATCGCGCGTGAAGCAATGCGTCTGGCTTCCCATAAGCTGCCTGTAAAAACTAAGTTTGTGAAACGTGAAGAATTGGGTGGTGAAGCAAATGAAGGCTAATGAATTGCGCAACCTTACCACTGCTGAAATCGAGCAAAAGATTGCTGGTTTTAAAGAGGAACTCTTTAACCTGCGCTTTCAACTTGCTACCGGTCAATTGGATAACCCTACTCGCATTAGCGCTGTCCGCAAGCAAATTGCACGTGCTAAAACAGTAGTTCGTGAAAGAGAACTCGGAATTACTTCATAATATCCAACATTTGACGGACTGTGAGCCCGTCAGCAAGGGAGGAGGCCCACTATGAGCGAACGCAATGCCCGTAAAGTGCAGGTAGGTAAAGTTGTCAGCGACAAGATGGACAAAACAATCGTTGTAGCTGTAGAAACTTACAAAAAGCATGACCTGTATCACAAACGCATTAAGTACACTAAAAAATTCAAAGCTCATGATGAAAACAACACTGCGAAAATCGGTGACGTTGTTAAAATCATGGAAACTCGTCCACTGTCGAAAGACAAAAACTGGAGACTCGTGGAGATCGTAGAAGAAGCAGTCATCATTTAATGATGAACGATAAGCTGTCCGGAAGGAGGAACTAGAAATGATTCAACCATTTACACGTTTGGCTGTAGCCGATAACTCCGGCGCAAAAGAACTGATGTGTATCCGCGTATTAGGTGGTACTGGACGTCGTACAGCTGCAATCGGTGACACTATCGTATGTTCTGTAAAACAAGCAACACCAGGCGGCGTTGTCAAAAAAGGTGATGTTGTTAAAGCAGTAGTTGTTCGCACGAAGAGCTCTGTACGTCGTAAAGACGGTTCTTACATCGCATTTGACGAAAACGCAGCAGTGGTAATCAAAGACGATAAAGGCCCTCGTGGTACTCGTATCTTTGGACCAGTTGCTCGTGAACTGCGCGATCGCGATTACATGAAAATCGTTTCCCTGGCTCCAGAAGTCATCTAAACGATCCCGATATAGGGCCGTGTGCCTGAGTGAGTTATAGGAGGTGTACAGAAATGGCTAAAGTGAAAAAAGTTTTGGAATCCCACAACAACAAGCTGCACGTTAAAAAGGATGACACGGTTATCGTAATCAGCGGTAAAGACAAAGGTAAAAAAGGTCGCATCATCGCTGCTTATCCTCGTGAAAACCGCGTGCTGGTTGAAGGTGTGAACATGATTACGAAGCACCAAAAACCGTCTCAGCTGAACCCGCAAGGCGGACGCATCGAGCAAGAAGCACCTATCCACGTGTCTAACGTAATGCACGTTGATCCAAAGGACGGAAAGAAAGTAACCCGCGTTGGTTACAAAACACTGGACAACGGCAAGAAAGTTCGTGTGGCTAAGCGCTCCGGCGATACAATCGATTAATAACTACTGTTCAAGAAAGGAGGACCTTCCCCAATGGCTTCAAGAATGAAAGATATGTACCTGAACGAAATCGTTCCTGCTCTGACTACGAAGTTTCAATACAAAACGGTAATGCAAGTACCTAAAGTTGAGAAAATCGTTATCAACATGGGTGTGGGCGAAGCGGTATCGAACTCCAAGGTTTTGGATTCTGCTGTAAACGATCTTCAACTGATCGCTGGTCAAAAACCAGTTATCACTCGCGCTAAAAAATCCATCGCTGGATTTAAGCTGCGTGAAGGTATGCCAATCGGTGTTAAAGTAACACTGCGCGGTGATCGCATGTACTACTTCCTGGACAAACTGGTTAACATTACACTGCCTCGCGTGCGTGACTTCCGCGGTGTTTCTTCCAAAGCGTTCGACGGTCGTGGTAACTACACACTGGGTCTTAAAGAGCAACTGATCTTCCCAGAGATCGAGTACGATAAAGTCGATAAAGTACGTGGTATGGATATCGTTATCGTAACAACTGCGAAAACAGACGAAGAGTCCCGTGAGCTTCTGACTCAACTGGGAATGCCTTTCGTAAAATAAGATGGTCTAAGTACGGGGTTCTAATATAAGCCCCTTTTTCTCCGAAAATATTTAGGAGGTGTCAGGCGAAGTGGCTAAAACTTCAATGAAAGTCAAACAACAGCGTACTCCGAAGTTCAAAGTGCGTGCTTACACTCGTTGCGAACGTTGTGGTCGTCCACATTCCGTTTTGCAAAAGTTTAAAATCTGCCGTATTTGCTTCCGCGAATTGGCTTACAAAGGCCAGATTCCTGGCGTGAAAAAAGCAAGCTGGTAAATCATTGATTAACAGGAAGGAGGTTCACACACATGTCTATGTCAGATCCAATTGCTGATATGCTTACACGTATTCGTAACGCGAACACAGTGCGTCACGAAACAGTAGAAGTTCCAGCTTCCAAAATGAAAAAGCAAATCGCTGATATTCTGAAGCGCGAAGGCTTCATCCGTGATGCTGAATTCGTTGAGGACAACAAACAAGGAATTATCCGTATCTTCCTGAAGTACGGTCAAAATAACGAACGCGTAATTACTGGTCTGAAACGTATCAGTAAACCAGGACTTCGTGTTTACACAAAGAGCAACGAGGTTCCTCGCGTTCTTGGTGGACTCGGAATCGCGATCATCTCTACTTCTAGTGGAGTAGTAACTGATAAAGAGGCTCGTCAAGCAAAAAGCGGCGGCGAAGTTATTTGCTACGTTTGGTAATTGACGTCATAAAATAAGGAGGTGCAATGCAATGTCCCGTATTGGTCGTAAACCAATTGAAGTACCAAGTGGTGTAGAGGTGACTCTGAACAACACTACTCTGACGGTAAAAGGTCCGAAAGGAACCCTGTCCCGCCAACTTCACCAAGATATGAAAGTAGTCGTTGAAGGTAACGTGATCACGATTGAGCGTCCTTCTGACAATAAACTGCATCGTTCCCTGCACGGAACTACACGCAGCGTAGTAAGCAACATGGTTAGCGGAGTAACTACTGGTTTCTCCAAAGCCCTGGAACTGGTTGGTGTCGGATACCGCGCAAGCAAATCTGGCGATAAAATCGTTCTGAACGTTGGTTACTCTCACCCGGTAGAAATCACTCCAGAAGCTGGCATCGAATTCGATGTTCCTTCTAACACACGTATCGTCGTTAACGGTATCGATAAAGAGCGCGTAGGTGCTTATGCTGCGAAAATCCGTTCCGTTCGTGAACCAGAACCGTATAAAGGTAAAGGTATCAAGTACGAAGGCGAACGCATTCTGCGTAAAGAAGGTAAAGCTGGTAAGAAGAAGTAAGCTAGGGGATAATTTTGAATTACCCCGAGCTGCTTAGCTTGAAGCTAGCTCATGTATAATGAAAGGAGTGAAAGATAAGTCATGATTACTAAAGCGGATAAAAACAAAGCTCGTCTGAAAAGACACCTGCGTGTTCGTAAGAACATCACTGGTACAGCTGCACGTCCACGTCTGAACGTGTTCCGTTCTTCCAAACACATTTATGCTCAATTGATCGATGACGTGGCTGGCGTAACTCTCGTTTCTGCTTCCACTCTGGATAAAGAGATCGGCGAAATCAAAAACGGCGGTAGCGTTGAAGCAGCTGCTCAAGTTGGCGAACTAATCGCAAAACGTGCGAAAGACAAAGGACACGAGGTTGTAGTATTCGATCGCGGTGGCTATTTGTATCACGGACGGATTAAAGCCCTGGCAGATGCAGCTCGTGAAGCGGGTCTTCAATTCTAATCTATTGCAAAAAGGAGGTAAACGACTTGCGTATTGATCCAAATACTTTGGAACTGACTGAAAGAGTAGTTCACATCAACCGTGTTGCTAAAGTAGTAAAGGGCGGACGTCGCTTTAGCTTTAGCGCGCTGGTAGTAGTAGGCGATGGTAAAGGCTGGGTTGGTGCTGGTCTGGGTAAAGCTGGCGAAGTACCTGACGCGATCCGTAAAGGTATCGAAGATGCTAAGAAAAACCTGATCCACGTTCCACTCGTAGGAACAACAATTCCTCACCTGGTAAACGGTAAATTCGGCGCAGGCCGCGTTATGCTGAAACCAGCATCGGAAGGTACTGGCGTTATCGCTGGTGGTCCAGTTCGTGCTGTTCTGGAACTCGCTGGCGTAGGCGACATCTTGACAAAATCCCTGGGTTCTTCGAATTCCATGAATATGGTTAACGCTACACTTGAAGGCTTGTCTCGCCTGAAACGTGCTGAAGACGTAGCTAAACTGCGTGGAAAAACAATCGAAGAGCTGCTCGGTTAAGGAGGGAATCACATGGCTAAATTGGAAATTACCCTCGTCCGTAGCGTGATTGGCCGTCCAGAAACACAACGTGTTACTGTGAAAACTTTGGGACTGCGTAAGCTGAACCATTCGGTCATTCAAGAAGACAATGCTGCAATTCGCGGCATGGTTAACCAAGTAAAACACTTGGTATCTGTAAAAGAAATTCAAGGCTAATTGATCGAAAGATTAGCCTATTATCAATAAGGAGGTGCAACGAACGATGAAATTGCATGAGCTTTCTCCAGCTCCTGGTTCCCGCAAAGAACGCAAACGCGTAGGTCGTGGTACTAGTAGCGGTACAGGTAAAACATCGGGTCGTGGTCACAAAGGACAAAACTCCCGCTCTGGCGGTGGCGTTCGTCCAGGATTTGAAGGCGGTCAAAACCCATTGTATCGTCGTTTGCCAAAACGTGGATTTGTTAACCCTACCCGTAAAGAGTACGCTCTGGTAAACGTAGCTGAACTGAACAGTCTGGCTGCTGACACAGAAGTAACTCCGGAGTTCTTGATGGAACAAGGTATGGTCAAAAACGCGAAGAGCGGCATTAAGATCCTCGGCAACGGTGATCTGACTGTAAAACTGACTGTAAAAGCGAATAAGTTCTCTCAATCTGCGGTAGAGAAGATCGAGGCTGCCGGCGGTAAAACCGAGGTGATCTAATGTTCAAGACCCTGAAGAATATATGGCGGGTGGAAGACCTTAGAAATCGGATACTTTTTACTTTGCTGGTGCTGATTGTCTACCGTATCGGTTCGTTTGTACCAGTACCTGGAGTAAACACGGAAGTTTTCACTGCTGTAAATAACCAGGGGCAAGAATTGTTCGGTCTTCTAAACACTTTCTCCGGTGGTGCATTGTCGCGTTTCTCGATCTTTGCCCTCGGAATCATGCCGTATATCACCGCGTCCATCATCGTACAGCTTTTGTCGATGGACGTAATTCCGAAATTTGCGGAATGGGCTAAACAAGGGGAACACGGTAAAAAGAAACTGGCGCAGGTCACCCGTTATGGTACAATCATTTTGGGTCTGATCCAGGCTTTTGGTACGTCTATCGGTTTCAACCGTTTGTACAATACAGAGATGATTCCAGGCGCTACGTTCTGGAGTTACGCTCTGATTGCGATTGTATTAACTGCCGGTACATCTTTCCTGATGTGGCTGGGTGAGCAAATTACCGAAAAAGGGATTGGTAACGGGATTTCGATTATCATCTTCGCTGGTATCGTTGCGGCTATTCCGCAGCATATCCGTGATATGGTTCAATCCGATTTCCTTACCCAGGGTCAGACGTTCATGAACGTGATCAAGCTGGCTGTCGTTGTAATTGTGGTCGTCCTAGTCGTAATTGGAGTTATTTTCATCCAACAGGGGATCCGGAAAATTCCTGTCCAATACGCAAAACGTGTGGTTGGGAACAAAATGTATGGTGGACAAAATACTCACATTCCATTGAAAATTAACTCGGCTGGTGTAATCCCTGTTATCTTTGCAGTGTCATTACTTCAGTTCCCGGTAATTATCGCCAACTTCTGGTCAACACATTTGTGGGCGCAATGGGTGACAAAAAATCTATCGTACAACCAGCCTTTAGGCATGGTTCTTTATGTAATCATGATTATCGGCTTTACGTTCTTCTATACATTTGTACAAATGAACCCTACACAAATGGCAGATAACATGAAGAAGAACGGTGGGTACATTCCAGGTGTTCGTCCAGGCAAACCTACGGCAACGTATCTGACAAAAGTGATGACACGTTTGACGATGACAGGTTCTCTGTTCCTGGCGCTCATTTCGGTGCTGCCGGTATTCCTTGGTGCAATCTCCGGTTTGCCGCAATCGGTTCAAATCGGTGGTACGTCGCTTCTTATCGTAATCGGTGTTGCACTGGATACGATGAAAACGATCGAAAGCCAACTTATCAAACGTCATTATAAAGGTTTTATTAATAAATAGACGGCAGGTTCCGGTGAATGGTGAATTCCGTTCCAACCGGCACCTTTCCGTGCTGTTCTTGCAATAGTCGTTTTGGGGGGAGTGAAGTAGCGTGAACATCATATTCATGGGACCTCCGGGAGCTGGTAAAGGAACGCAAGCTGCTGTTATCGTTAAAGAGCTTGGTATTCCTCATATCTCGACAGGCGATGCATTTCGTCTGGCGATCAAGCAGGAGACACCAATTGGTGTAAAGGCGAAGTCCTACATCGATCAGGGTCTGCTTGTACCGGATGACGTAACCAACGGAATTGTGGAAGAGCGACTCGCTCAACCTGACTGTGAGAAAGGTTTTTTGCTTGACGGTTATCCAAGAACGCTGGCTCAGGCTGAAGCGCTCGACAACATGCTGGCAGCAATGGACCGTAAGCTGGACCACGTAATCAATCTGAAGGTAGACCGCGATAAGCTGCTCGTTCGCATTACCGGACGACGCATTTGCAGAACATGCGGCGCTACGTATCACATTGTTTTCAATCCACCAAAACAAGAGGGCATTTGCGATCTTGATGGCGGTGAACTCTACCAGAGACCCGATGACAACGAAGAAAGCGTAGCGACTCGTCTTGACGAGTATGGCAACAAAACGGCCCCGCTATTGACTTACTACGGTGATCAGCATTTGGTAAGAGACATTGATGGCGAACAGGGCATTGACAAAGTATCCTCTGATATTGTGTCACTGCTTCGGGGTTAAGCAGAATGATCATTTGCAAATCCGAAACAGAACTTGGCTTTATGAGAGAAGCAGGGCGAATTGTTGCTGAAACTCATGCTCTGATCAAGCAATACATTGAGCCAGGGATTACAACGGAAGAGCTTGATGTCATTGCGGATCGTTACATTCGCAGCCAGAATGCCTTGCCGTCATTCAAAGGATACAATGGTTTTCCTGCCAGTATTTGTGCTTCGGTGAACGAGGAACTCGTTCATGGATTCCCAAGCAAACGCAAACTGCAAGAGGGCGACATCGTGACTTTTGATATTGGAGCCCAATATCAGGGATATCACGGTGATTCGGCGTGGACATATCCGGTCGGCACCATTTCCGACGAAGCGAAGCGCCTTCTGGACGTTACGGAGGGAGCTTTATTTGCGGGTTTGGAGCTAGTGAAGCCGGATGTGCGTCTGTTTACTATATCGCATGCAATACAGCGTTTTATCGAAGATGCCGGCATGTCTGTCGTACGCGAGTACGTAGGTCACGGCATCGGAACTAAATTGCACGAAGATCCAAAGATTCCGAATTACGGAATTGCGGACCGGGGG
>NZ_JBCGUH010000019.1:9705-11915 GCF_039822605.1 Paenibacillus wenxiniae | reverse complement strand
GTAACGCCGGACGGTATGGAGATTTTCACAACACTGAATGCGTAGGTGATTTTGTTGAAAACAGGAACATCCCCGCAGGTTGGTCAAATTGTGAAGGTTTCAAAAGGCAAAGGAGCTGGCCAGCCTGCTGTAATCATTGCAATACCGGATGAGAAATTTGTTTATATCGCCGATGGCAACAAACGCAAGTTTGATCAGCCGAAGAAGAAGAATATTCTTCATCTGGAGCTGACAGCGGTGATCAGCAGCGAAGTTGTAAACAGTTTGCAAGAAAGCGGACGGGTCACAAATGGAAAGCTGCGTCATGCAGTAGCCAAGTTTGTCGAATCTGCCGAAAACAATACGGTTTAAGGAGGAACTCATTGTGGCTAAAGAAGATGTTATTGAGGTAGAAGGCGTGGTTCTTGAACCATTGCCGAATGCAACGTTCAAGGTTGAGCTGGAAAATGGTCATCAAATTCTCGCTCATGTTTCCGGTAAGCTGCGGATGCACTTTATCCGTATTCTGACTGGAGATAAGGTGGTTGTTCAACTTTCACCTTATGATTTGACAAAAGGTCGTATAACTTATCGTAAATAAAACACAAATGCAAAAAGTGTGCTATAATAGATACTTATGTGGACTAATTTGTGTGCAGATAAAATGTTGACGAAATAAGTTTTACAACCGTAAAGCTTAAGGAGGTAATTAACATGAAGGTAAGACCTTCTGTAAAGCCCATCTGCGAAAAATGCAAAGTCATTCGCCGCAAAGGGAATGTAATGGTTATTTGTGAAAACCCGAAACACAAACAAAAGCAAGGTTAATTAATCGAGGAGGTGTAGCGTAATGGCACGTATATCTGGTGTGGATTTACCACGTGATAAGCGCGTTGAGATCGCCTTGACATATATTTTCGGAATCGGTAAAACGACTTCTCAGAAAATTCTGAGTGAAACAGGTATTGACCTGAACACTCGTGTCCGCGATCTGACTGAAGATGAAGTAGGGAAACTGCGTGAAGCAATTGAAGGTAGAAAAGTAGAAGGTGATCTTCGTCGTGAGATCTCTTTGAACATTAAACGTTTGATCGAAATCGGATGCTACCGTGGTGTTCGTCACCGTCGTGGTCTGCCGGTTCGTGGACAACGTACCAAAACAAATGCTCGTACACGTAAAGGTCCTCGTCGCACAGTAGCGAACAAGAAGAAGTAAGGGAGGTTAATGATCAATGGCTAAAGCGAAAAAAGTCGTACGTACGAAACGTCGCGACCGTAAAAATATCGAATCTGGCGTGGCACATATTCGTTCCACGTTTAACAATACAATCGTTACAATTACGGATCCTCACGGCAACGCTATTTCCTGGGCAAGCTCCGGCGGTCTTGGTTTCAGAGGTTCCCGTAAATCCACTCCTTTCGCAGCACAGCTGGCAGCAGAAACTGCGGCAAAAGCAGCTATGGAGCACGGCATGAAAGCCGTTGAAGTTATGGTTAAAGGTCCTGGCGCAGGCCGTGAAGCAGCGATTCGTTCCCTGCAAGCAGCTGGTCTGGAAGTTAACCTGATTAAGGATGTAACTCCGATCCCGCATAACGGATGCCGTCCACCAAAACGTCGTCGCGTATAATCGAGGCATGTCTCTGCAAATGTAGTCAAACTCCGGCGCAGGCGTATCGCTTGCCTGGGATTGCTGCATGTCTATTGTATAAAGTTTAGCGACAGTTTCATCGAAGCGACGTTTTGAAGGAGGGATATTGCAGTGATAGAAATCGAAAAGCCGAAAATTGAGACCGTAGATGTAAATGATGAAGGAACCTATGGCAAGTTCATCGTAGAACCTCTCGAACGTGGTTACGGCACAACACTTGGCAATTCACTTCGCCGGATTTTGTTGTCGTCCCTTCCAGGTGCGGCAGTAACTTCTGTACAAATCGATGGTGTATTGCACGAGTTCTCAACGGTTCAAGGCGTAATGGAAGACGTTACTGAGATCATTTTGAACCTCAAGGCGCTCTCGCTGAAAATCCACTCCGATGAAGAAAAAGTATTGGAGATTGACGCGGAAGGAGAAGGTGTGGTCACTGCTGGCGATATCCGTGCAGATAGTGACGTGGAAATCCTTAACCCGGATCTTCATATTGCCACACTTGCTCCAGGTTCCAGACTCCACATGCGTATTTTTGCAAACCGTGGTCGCGGTTATGTATCGGCAGACAAGAACAAACGTGCG
>NZ_JBCGUH010000019.1:0-9280 GCF_039822605.1 Paenibacillus wenxiniae | reverse complement strand
TCAAGAGAAACTACAGGAACTCGGTCTTGGTCTGCGTCAGGAAGAATAGTCATTTAATCATTGATGAAGGAGGGAATACAAAATGGCATACCAAAAATTGGGTCGTAACTCCAGTGCTCGTAAAGCTCTGTTCCGCGATCTGGTAACTGACCTGTTCTTATATGAGCGTATTCAAACGACTGAAGCAAAAGCGAAAGAACTTCGTTCTATCGCAGAAAAGCTGATCACTCTGTCCAAACGTGGAGATCTGCATGCTCGTCGTCAGGTAGCTTCTTTCGTTCGCCGCGAGACTCTCGATGGCAACCAGGATGCAATCCAAAAGCTGTTCTCTGAACTGGCACCTCGTTATGCAGAGCGTCCAGGTGGATACACTCGTATCCTGAAACTGGGACCTCGTCGTGGTGACGCAGCTCCTATGGTTTATCTGGAACTGGTAGACCGCGCGTAACATGCAGATAAAGAAGGGTGGACAGGGTCTCGTGATTCTGGCAAAGCCCTTTTTTTCTCTGTCTGGGTAAGGTTGTGTTTAACAACATGAAGGAGGGGGCTCCATCTGGAGCTCCCTCACTTTGTATGTGGATATAAAGGTGATAACCGATGCGTAATCTATGTATGACCGTCAATTATGACGGAACCCGGTATAACGGCTTTCAGACGCAACCTGATGGAAATACCGTGCAGGATCATCTGGAAAAAGCGATCGGCTCTATGATCGGAGAACGTCCCAAAATTCATGGCTCTGGACGTACAGATGCAGGCGTGCATGCAGTGGGGCAAGTGTTTCACTTTTGGACGGAATCACCGATTCCGGCAGATCGTTGGCCACTGGCACTGAATGGTCGTTTGCCGCGTGATATTATTGTCACTGGCGCCTATGAAGTTCCGATGGAGTTTCATTCACGCCGTTCGGCGAAACGTAAAACATACCGATATACGATCAATGCGAATCAATATCCGGATGTGTTTTTACGCCATATGCAATTGCATCATCCAGGCAAGCTGAATATCGAAGCGATGAATGAGGCGTTTCAGCATTTTGTAGGTACGTATGATTTTACTAGCTTTGCGTCTCGTTATTCGCAAAAGCAAAGTCATATACGTACCGTGCTGGAAACGAGACTGGAGATCGATCTGTCGCAAACCCGGCCGAATACAAGAGACCAGGGGATTCTTCACTTTTATATTACAGGCAATGGCTTTTTACAGCATATGGTGCGGATCATTATGGGAACGCTTATTGGGGTCGGGGAAGGCAAATATACACCGGATGATATTCCAGGTATGATTGCAGCCTGCGACCGAAATGCAGCGGGACCAACAGCGGTCAGCAAAGCGTTAACGATGTGGGGCGTGCATTATGATGAAGTGGAATTTTAGGTATATTGGATTAAGAAAGTTTTCAATAAAAAAGTCTGAAAAAACCATAAATAATGCTTGATTAACGTTCAACCATCCTGTAAAATAAAAGTTGTGTTTTCTTGATGGCTCTCCCACAGCCCCCAATCAAGAGAACGACCTAAACAGCTTTATCCCATTAACTTTAACAATGTATTATCGTGTATAACAACACAAACAATGAAGAACGATCATATATACAGTTGCATTTGATGCACTGTGAAAATAACATTTATTGAATATCTTCTTGAGCTTCATTGCACGAGGAAAATGGATGTTCAAAAAGACTAAGGAGGAACTTCTCATGCGTACAACTTTTATCGCTAAGCCAAGTGAAGTAGAACGCCAGTGGTACATTATTGATGCTGAAGGCAAAACGCTGGGCCGTCTGGCAAGCGAAGTTGCAGCACTGATCCGTGGCAAACACAAACCAACTTTCACCCCTCATGTGGACGGTGGCGATTTCGTAATCGTAATCAACGCTGAAAAAATCCGCTTGACTGGTAAAAAACTGCAAGACAAAAAATACTATCGTCACTCTATGCATCCAGGTGGTCTGAAAGTGACTACTGCTCAACAGATGCTGGACAACAAGCCTGAGCGTGTAATCGAAGCTGCTGTTCACGGCATGCTGCCAAAAACTCGTCAAGGTAATGTAATGAAATTGCGTCTGAAAGCTTATGCTGGCGTAGAACATCCACATGCAGCACAAAAACCAGAAGTTTACGAACTTCGCGGATAATTAAAAGGAGGACAGTTTCATGGCACAAGTACAATACTATGGGACAGGTCGTCGTAAACATTCGGTAGCACGTGTTCGCCTTGTACCGGGTGAAGGACGCATTGTCATTAACAAACGCGACATCAATGAATATTTTGGTCTGGAAACACTCAAACTGATCGTTAAGCAACCACTGAACCTGACAGAAACTATGGGTAGCTACGATGTAATCGTACTCGCTCATGGTGGCGGTATCTCTGGTCAAGCTGGCGCAATTCGTCACGGTATCTCCCGTGCTCTGCTGAAAGCAGATCCTGAACTGCGCGGTTCCCTGAAAAAAGCAGGATTCCTGACTCGTGACCCACGTATGAAAGAGCGTAAAAAATACGGTCTTAAAGCGGCTCGTCGCGCACCTCAGTTCTCCAAACGTTAATATTCCTTGTGTACTACAAGGTTTACCAGAACCTCTGGCCTTCTCAGGTCAGGGGTTTTGTTTTGTTCTTTTGTGTTGTCGTTTGTATTGTTCATATATTTGTATTGTTCATATAATAGTGGTCTAGTTGTTAACATGAGTTCGATCCTTTCATTACATCCGTATAAGGAAAGTAATATAAAGAAAACAGTACGAAGAAAACAGTACAAAGAAAACATATATAGACTATACCTCTATTTACCACTTCGATTTATACACGAGTTCATTCCGAATATACATTTCAGCGTTGCAGCCTGCATACAATTAAATACGATGCCTATCCGTCAAATTAGGAAACTGATGCCTGCTCAGCTATAGTACATATATCTGTATATCAATCTAGGTCACCTACATCATTCTTTGCCGAAGTGTTGTCTGCCCCAGCAAAAATAGGTTACGTACAAAACCTAACGAACCAAGAAGCAGTTCTACCAAGAACCGATTTTAGATTACAAATAAAAACAAATTACAAATGAAAACGAAACAGCGCATTCAATAACTTATCCCCAATCTACGACTAACAGGCGTATATAAAACCTTTCATCCACAGCCTATATCCATTTTATCTGTCCTCAATTACGATTTTTCAACAATAAGCTGGGTATAACAGGGATAACTTTGTGAATATGTGAATGAATTCTGAAAAAATATCATAATTTCACAAGTTATCAACAGCTATCAGCAAACCAATCATTTTTATGTTGTGGATGATGCATAAAGGGACTCCATCTGCATCTCATATGAATCTATTTTAAAAATATTCAATTTCCTCTTGAATTGCGAGTCTACGACTTTTATAATATACATATAATTCTTAGTAGTTTAGTCGGTTTTATTATAGTTACAGGTGAAGAATAAGCATAATCAGCAAACGATAGAATCACAGTAGTCATGGGCAATATCGCAGTCACGTATAAGATCGTAGTTATGTGCAAGATTGTAGTTATGCGGAAAATTGCTATCACGAAGTAAACATAGTTTTGCAGTACAATATTGTTTGGCATTAAAATGCTGCTTGATAGACTTTATAGAAACTGGTATACAAAAGTAGGTAGGCCAAGTGTAAGGAGAATAAGTCGTTTCCCCTGTACAATGATGAAAGTAGCAATGCGATACTGAATCGTTTACAGGTTGCAAACAAACAGGTCCAATCATGTGTTTGTTGGCAGATCAGACACTATTCTTTTTATTTACCAACTTAAAACCAGTTTGGAAAAAAGAACTTAAATTCCATGATGGGGGAAATCACATGAATTTGTTGGAAAAAGAAGAGCTGGCAAGAGTAAAGGCAGAAGAACTGGAACATGCTTCAGCAGAGCAAGTCATTCGTTGGGCAGTAGATAATTTTGAAAGTTTGACGTTTGCGTGCAGCTTTGGTGCTGAGGATGTAGTCATTGTAGATATGCTACAAACGATCAGTCCATCAACGGATATTTTTTACTTGGATACCGATTTTCATTTTAAAGAAACGTATGAGACACGTGATCGTATGGTCGAACGTTATGGATTGAACTTTGTACGTGTAGCTCCTAAGCTTACACCGGAAGAACAGGCAGCTGCTCATGGCGAGTCGCTGTGGACGGTTGACCCGAATGCATGCTGCAATATTCGCAAAGTGGAGCCACTGACTCGTATTTTATCCCAATATGATGCATGGATTACAGGGATCCGCCGTGATCAGGCACCTACACGTGCCAATTCGAAAAAGGTTGAATATGATACCAAGTTTGGCCTGATGAAGTTTAATCCGATTGCTGATTGGACATCAGAAGACGTATGGAACTACATTCGAGATAACGATATTATTTATAATCCACTGCATGATCGCAATTATCCGAGTATCGGTTGTGAATATTGCACCCGTCAAGTTATGCCAGGCGAAGATCCACGTGCAGGACGCTGGGCAGGGAATGACAAGACAGAATGCGGTTTGCATAAATAAGCCATTTTAAATATTTAAATAAAGGATGTAGGTATGTCATACCCATTCACAGCCTAATAGCATTTCAGTTATAGCATTTAAATCCATTCATAATAAATGTGGCATTCATGAAGTCATCTGGTAACGGGTAGAGTGCGATAGTAAGCATATGACACTAGTGAGCATACGCCCAGACATATACATCCTCCTACCCTATACAAGTATCAACACACAGCGATAATATAAACGATCCAATATACAAACGATCAATATATAAGCGATTAATATACAAACCATCAAACGTTAACTACATTCAAATTAAGGGAGAGACCTCAATGACGTCCATATTACCGCACGGAGGCCAATTAGTTCAGCGTATTGTAGAAGGAGAAGCACGCACGCAGTTACTGGAGCAGGCAAAGCAATGGAAGCAGATTCCGATCAACACATGGACCGTATCCGATCTCGATTTGATAGGGGTAGGAGCATTTTCTCCATTAGAAGGGTTTCTGGAAGAGGCAGACTATCATTCCGTAGTCGAGCGTATGCGTTTAGCTAATGGTCTCGTTTGGAGTATTCCAATTACGCTTGCGTTGGAAGAACAGGTAGCTGCTACGCTGGAAAATGGCGAACAGGTAGCACTTGTTGGCGAAGAAGATGGAGTTATTTATGGCGTACTGGAAGTACGTAGTATCTATAAAGTAGATCAGCAGCTAGAAGCGATCAATGTATTCAAAACGAATGATCCCGAACATCCAGGTGTGCAGAAGCTACTTGCTCGCCCTACGACTTATGTAGGTGGTCCGATTCAAGTTTTAAATCGTCCGGTGCCTGCTAAATTCGGCGAGTTTTATTTTGATCCGGCTCAAACACGTCGCTTATTTGCTGAAAAGGGCTGGAAAACAGTAGTCGGCTTCCAGACACGTAATCCGGTTCACCGTGCACACGAGTATATTCAGAAGAGCGCGATGGAAATTGTAGATGCATTGTTCCTGAATCCGTTAGTTGGTGAAACCAAATCAGATGATGTGCCGGCAGATGTACGGATGCGTAGTTATCTTGTACTGCTAGAAAACTATTATCCGAAAGATCGTACGTTCCTCGGTGTATTTCCGGCGGCGATGCGTTATGCTGGCCCTAGAGAAGCGATTTTCCATGCGATGGTACGTAAAAACTATGGTTGCACCCATTTTATCGTTGGACGAGATCATGCAGGGGTAGGCGATTATTACGGCACGTATGAAGCACAGGAGATTTTCACCAATTTTACAGCGGAAGAGCTTGATATTACACCGCTCTTTTTCGAGCACAGCTTCTTCTGCACCAAATGCGGTAATATGGCATCCAGTAAAACATGCCCGCATTCTAAAGAACATCATCTTACGCTGTCCGGCACTAAAGTACGTGCGCTACTACGGGATGGCCAATGCCCACCGCCGGAATTTACTCGTCCAGAAGTAGCGGAAGTATTGATTGAAGGTATGGCTGAACATGTAACGAGTCAGGCGTAAGCAAACCTTGTATCTGTGCATGGATAGAGACACACAAATAGATGAATACGAATATGGATCTATGAGCATGGATCGTTTGAATGGAGTATGAGTCGATTTAGTTCAACCCCTGTCGTATATCCGATGGATTGTTTTAAAGTTGCCAAAAGGGAGCTTCAAACGATACATCGTTTTATACAGTACAGGGGCTTTTTTATGCAAATTTCCTCAATCCGGTACAGAGGCGCTGGTGATATGTTTATATAGTAGAGAGCGACACGGATCATCATCGATTTCTAGTTCATTGCCTACGGAACCGTATACAATGCTATAATGGCAGTATTATGGGTTGACGATGAAAGAGGATCCATGAAATTCATCATAACAAGGAGTGCGCATCATGTTATCAAGAGATTATGTATTGGAACTATTAAGCAAAGTAAAAGATCCACAATATGAATTCCCACTCCTGGAAATGCAATTTATTCGTGATGTCATGGTCAAAGATACACGTATTTCTTTGACGGTAGTATGTATAGAGCTGGGACAGGAATACAAAGAAGCGGTAGAACAGTCGATACGCGCAGCGTTTAAAATTGTGGAGCCGATCGATCTTCATATCCGTTTTAGAGAGCCATCAGAACGTGAGATGGCAACCGTCAGACAACTATTATCTCCAGATGAGCAAAGAGAGCCTACAGCCGAAGAGATCGAGCAAAAAGGTCATGCTGCCGGGCTGGAGAACCTATCTATTATTCATCCAGACTCAGGTGTGCGCTTTATCGCTGTTGCCAGTGGTAAAGGTGGTGTAGGTAAATCCACCGTTACGGTAAACCTGGCTACTTCGCTGGCACGTCTTGGTAAACGGGTCGGTATTATCGACGCAGATATTTATGGTTTTAGTGTGCCGGATATGATGGGCATTGAAGAATACCCGCAAGTAGAGGAAGGTCGTATTCAGCCGATCGAACGCTTTGGTGTAAAAGTCATGTCGATGGGCTTCTTCATTCGTGAAAATAATCCGGTCATCTGGCGTGGCCCGATGCTCGGGCGGATGTTGCGTCAGTTTTTTGCAGACGTCGAGTGGGGAGAGCTAGACTATATGCTGCTTGACCTGCCTCCAGGTACGGGTGACGTAGCATTGGATGTACACCAGATGTTGCCACAAAGCAAAGAAATTCTGGTCACCACTCCACATGCGACAGCTTCATTCGTGGCAGCTCGCGCCGGTGCGATGGCGATTCAAACGAATCACGATATTTTGGGCGTAGTGGAAAATATGGCGTATTATCAAGCACGCGATGGACAACGGGATTATGTATTTGGTCGCGGCGGCGGCGGTATGCTGGCAGAGAATCTACATACCGAGCTGTTAGCACAAATTCCACTTGGCGCTCCGGATAATCTACCTACCGATCCTGATTTCTCGCCTTCCGTATATGCCGAGGACACAGAGATTGGACAAATGTATTTAGAGCTTGCCCAGCAAGTACTGAACAAATACAATTAATCAGCATGGAGCATGGAGCATGGAGCATGGAGCATGGAGCATGGAGCATGGAGCATGGAGCATGGAGCATGGAGCATGGAGCATGGAGCATGGAGCATGGAGCATGGAGCATGTCAAACAGGGACGAGGCCGTATGGCAGCGCCCTGTTTTTCTTTTATTACTATAGTAAGCATTAGCACAGTTCGTAATTCGTGATTGATCTTTAGGCTATGGTACACTATAACTGCTATCGCCCAGCTTTATAATGTATAAAAAAGCTTTACAGCGGTCAAGCTACAACTATATTGGTCGTGTAAACAAAAGTCTGTACATGGGTACAATAGTAAAGTAATGATGCATCTCAATGTATTAGCTCCATACAGCAGAATAGCAGAACAGATCCAATTATAAAGGAGTGAACACATGCTATCTTTTCGCACGTTTTGGTACGATTTAAAACAAAATCGTTCCATGCTCGTCGTAGCAACGATACTATTTGTTTTTGGTGTTATAGCTGGGATTATATGGTCAGAGCCACTTGGCAACTATTTGACCAGTCAGCTAGAGCAGCTACGCAGCGTCAGCAATCAATTAAAACAGGGCGGCAATGTGCAGATGAACTATTTTCTGTTCATTTTCTTCAATAATGCAGTCAAAAGCATTCTCGTTCTTTTGTTTGGTTTCTTTATAGGAATCATACCGGCATTCTTCCTCGTCATGAACGGAATGATTATCGGTTATTTGCTACACGCGTCCAGCTTACAAGGAGCTAATGTAACGGAATTGATCGTCAAAGGGCTTCTTCCGCATGGAATTATCGAAATCCCTGCTATCATTATTGCGTCCGCTTACGGATTAAAGTTCGGTAAGCTCATGCTGGATACAATTACAACATGGAACAAGTCAGGAAGACAAAGACTTCAAAGTGAGCGACGGTCGTTTTTGCGCTCAATTATACCGGCTAGTGTATGGATTGTAATTCTGTTGTTTGTTGCAGCGATTATCGAGAGTACATTCACATACTGGTTAATGAGCTAAAACAGACACTTCCTTTTTGCAGCGATATGTTTACAAGCATATAGAATACGGTTAAATCATCACTATCCAGACTATATCCAGACCAGACTAGAGAATTGCTTGTTGAGCCATAGGCTTTATTGTAAAAAGTAATGGTACAAGCATGATCGTCCGGGATACGAGATAAATGAAGTGATGAGCTAACTTAGGGAGGACTTTATATGCTTGGAATGCTACTAAATGAGAATGAATGCAAAGAGATGGCCTATGTATTGCGCAAAGAACTGGACGAAATGTTATTCGATCTGAGTGATCAGCGTTTAAACCAGGACATTCGACAAGCGATTGATAAAAGGTATAAAACGATCTTCAAAATGTATGCGCGTTTTGCTCCACAAAAGGAACTTGCTAAGTATGTACGCAGCGCACGTTATCCAGAAGCCAAAAACTAATTCAATATAGTTGACGGCTTCCCCTATTTATGATAAATTAATTTTCGCACTAATTAACTTTTAGCGCCGCTAGGAAGGAGATTGAGTTCAATCAACTCACTCCTGACTACAACGGGGCTTAAAAGTTTGAAAAAAGTGTTGACACTGTGAATCTCACATGATATATTATAAAAGTTGTCACGAACGAGTGGTGATGAAAGAAAAAGTATCATGAGCTTCCGTTGTGAAGCGCTTTGAAGCGAAAAACACTTCAAAAAAAGTGCTTGACGAAAGAAACACAACATGATATGATATAAGAGTTGCTGCGAGAGACACTGAGCAG